>NZ_JBEOKT010000010.1:0-154764 GCF_040278685.1 Pontibacter populi | reverse complement strand
TGAGCCCCCAGTCGGAATCGAACCAACGACCTACTGATTACAAGTCAGTTGCTCTACCAGCTGAGCTATGGAGGCTTACTCTGGTGTGCCTTAGTGTTCTAAAGCGATGCAAAGGTATGTGCTATTTTGAAAACTGCAAATACCCGCTGCAACTTTTTTTATAGCTTTTGCTTAATGTTTTGAATGTCAGCTATAAAAAATTAACCTCTGAAGGCCTTTAGCTGCCGGTTAAGCTGCTCGATGCGGTGTTGAGCATCAGCAATACGGCCATCGTACTCTTCGCGTAATTTGTCGGCATTTTTAGAACGGGCAAAGAACTCGATGTTGGTACGTAATGTCTGTATGTCGTTCTGCAGCTGTGTTATTTCGCGGCGAATACTCTGCTCCTTGTGCTGTAGTTTCTGGGCAGCATCCGGGCTGTTCTTCAGGCGCTCCACCTGCAGTTTTACAACCATCTCGGTACGTTCTTCCAAACTAAGGCCAGGCACGCGCTCCAGGTAGCTTTCCATAAGCGAGATAAACTTCTCCTCTACTTTCGGGCTGCTGCGCTGGTTGTTCTGATCAAGGGCGCGCCACTGGCTCACAAACTGGTTATACTCCTCAAGCGAGGCAGGCTCTGTGGGCTGTGAAATTATTTCTGAGATCCTGTCAGTCAGCTCCATCTTTTCAGACGACAGCTTTTCGAGTTCAGCGCTACGGCTTTGCTCCTGTGCCTGCTTACGATCAAAAAACTCGTTGCATGCACTTCTGAATCGCTGCCATATCTTATCCGAATATTTATCCGGTACACGGCCAATGGTTTTCCATTTTTTCTGGAGCTGAATCAGTTTTTCTTTGGTCGAGTTCCAGTCGTTGCTGTCTTTCAGGCTCTCCGCTTGTTCGCATAGTTCGGTCTTCAGGCGCAGGTTCTGCATTTTCTGTTCATCAAGGCCTTTAAAGAACTGGTTCTTATGTTGAAAGAAAGCTTTATAGTTGCTCCAGAAATTCTTGTTCACTTCTTCGGCATACTCTTTCGGTACCAGGCCGGCAGCATCCCATTCTTCCTTCAGTTTCTGAATTTCGTCAGTCTTATCGCGCCACTCGTTTATGCGATCAGTGTTAAAACCCTGGTACGCCTGCAATCTTTCCAGCAAAGCACGTTTCTTTTCCAAGTTCTGCATCTCGTGCACTTTGCGGTCTTCCTGGTAAGCTTTGCGGCGGGTATGTACTTTTTCAGATGCCTGTATAAAACGTTCCCATATCGTGTCGCGCTGGTCGTTCGGTACCGGGCCAATGTTCTTCCACTCTTCGTGCAGGTGGCGTAGTTCTTCCAGTGCCTTATTTATAGTTGGTTCGTTCTCCAGCGCTTCAGCACGTTCTATCAGCAGTATTTTGGCATCCAGGTTACGCTTGCGGTCAAGCTCTTTCAGCTCATAAAAAATGCTGCGGTTATTATAGAATATATCGAGCAGGGCATGATATGAATCCCATAGTTGCTGCGCAGCTCCTGCTGGTACCGGGCCGGTGCTCTTCCACTCTGTCTGTATCTTTTTCAGCTCGTCGGTGCTACTCTTTGTTTCAGCAGATTCTACCAGTTCACGCAAACGCGACAGTAATTCCTGTTTGCGTTCCAGGTTACGGTTACGCTGTTCTTCTGTTTGCTGGCGTTCCTGATGGCGGGCATCGCGGTAAGATGTCAGTAATTTTTCGAGGTCCTGGTGCTCCGGTGTGGCATGGTAATCAAAATCTTCTTCGGTACCACCCTCCTGCTTAAAACGGTCTAAGGCTTCGGCTTTCTCTGCCTGGAAGCGCAGGTCGTAATAGCGCTGTATCTCATTTATAGTCCGGTGCTTTTTACGGGCGTCGCTGCTCTTTAGTATATTCGCTAATATAACACGCAATTCGCCAATACCTAGCTGGCTATAGTCTGTATGGTCTTCTTCGTCTAATTCTTCGTCATCATGATGATCTGCATGAGCGGCTGGCTGCGATGCAGCAACTGGTACTTCCGGAGTAATTTCGGCAGCATTGCTTTCCTGAACAGGCTCGGCAGGCGTGGCCGGAGTTTCTGCAGAAGGAGTTTCTTCAACGTCTGTAGTGCCGGTGTTGGCTTCGGCAAATACTTCTGTTATCTCTTCTGAGGCGGCAGCTTCTTCTTTTGTTTTCAAGTCGGGCATTACTTCCGGCTGTTGCTCTTTCGGAACCTCCGTTTCCGCGGGTTCTTCGCTTTGTTTGCCCGCATTTATCTCTGCCAGGCGTTTATCTATAATACTTTGCGGCGATTCAGACTGTTGCTTTTGTTCATCTGCTGCATTTTGATTCTCAGGTTGGTTAACCTCAGCTCCGGTAGTGTCCAGATCCTTGTTTTCTGTAGTCATGATTACGGATAAGTTTACAACGTAATAACATTAGTTCAGGCGTGGGTCTACCGGATAGTTCGATAAAACCTTGTACTTGCCCCCCATCTGGCGCAGGATGCTTCGCCATAGAGTATCTGCCTCTAAATTAAACAATTTATTCACAGCATTGTTATTTACTATCCAAACATTTTTATCAATCTCTTCCTGCAGTTGCCCGGCCGTCCAGCCGGAATAACCTAAAAAGAAACGAACATCTGCTGATGTTACCAGTCCAGACCCGATCATGGTTCGCAGCATTTCAAAATCGCCGCCCCAATACAGGTCCTCTCCCAGTTTTACTGCCTGAGGCAGATCGGGCAGTCTGTGCAGGTAGTGCAGGGTATTAAATTGCACCGGTCCTCCAATTCCTAAGGTAACGTCAAAAGCATCGTTATAAATGTCCACTACATCCGAAAGTTTCATGTCTGAGAGTTTGTTCAGTACAAGCCCAAAGGTTCCTTCAGCTTCGTTATGGTTACACAGCAATACAACAGAGCGCTCGAAATTCGGGTCGCCCTGGTAGGGTTCGGATATGAGAATACTCCCGCTCTGAGGCTTTATCAACCTTTCTTCTTCCTTCTTCATTAAGTCAGTTTTAAGTATTTTGTTGTACTCTTTCTGCCCTGTTTATAGTTACAGCCAGTGCGTAGTTTTATTACGAAATGTATACACTATAGTAGCAATTTTTGCACTACGCATATTTATAGTTTAAGGTACGGTAATCGCGGCACAGGACAGATAAATATGCCAGACTGTAACTTAATTGCGATGAAAGCGGATATTTTTTTAATTTTGGACAAACTGACCAAGCCTATGTCTCTGTTACCACATATTGCCGCAATCCGCAAGAATTATGCGATGGAGTCGCTCACCGAAGCATCTGTAGCTCAGGACCCGATAACCCAGTTTAAGAACTGGATGGAGGAAACTATAGCCGCAGAAGTAAACGAACCAACTGCTATGGTGCTTTCTACGGTAAACAGCTCCGGAAGGCCATCTGGACGGGTGATCTTACTCAAAGATGTAACTACGGATGGTTTTATCTTTTTCACGAACTATAGCAGCCGCAAAGGCCAGGACATGCTGGAAAATCCGGTTGCATCGCTTACGTTTTTCTGGCCCGAACTGGAGCGCCAGGTGCGTGTGGAAGGAACTATAGCCAAAGTGGCCGACGAAATGTCGGATGCTTATTTCCATAGCAGGCCGGTTGGCAGCCAGATAGGTGCCTGGGCATCGCCGCAAAGCCAGCCTATAAACAGCCGCGAAGAACTGGAAACAGCCGACAAAGACTTTACAAAACGTTTTGCGGATCTGGATGTTATACCAAGACCGGAACACTGGGGCGGCTATATTTTAGCACCTGATCATGTAGAGTTCTGGCAGGGCCGCCCGAACCGCCTGCACGACCGCATTGTGTATGAACTGCAGAACAAACAGTGGCACTTAAAACGCCTGGCTCCGTAATGCGTAAGGCACTTTTAAAGCTTAGATAACACACCTCCTCACCCTACAAAATGGCAGAGATATTACCCTTAAAAGCCTGGCGATACAGCCACTTCATGGATCATAAAATTGAAGAGCTTACATCTCCTCTTTTTGATGTGGTTTCGGCGAAGCAGCGTGAGGCCCTGTATCGTAATCCGTATAACAGCATCCATCTTTCTGTTCCGCTTGGCACCCAGCCCGCCGACGAAGCTGCCGCCTTGTTACATCACTGGAAAGAGAGCGGCGTACTGGCGCAGGACCCACTACCTGGCATTTATGTGTACTACCAGTATTTTAAGCTATCAGGGGAGAAAAAAGAATATTGCCGTAAAGGGTTTATCTGCCATATAAAAGCTTACGACTGGAGCGAGCGTATACTGCTTCGCCACGAGAATACCATACCCAGTGCCGTTAACGACAGAATAAACCTGCTTGCCAAAACTGAGCTTAACAGTAGCGCTACACACGGTCTGTATACCGATCCGGATTTTATGCTGGAGCAGTACATGGATGAAAGCATTAAGTCGCCGATCTATGAAACGGAAGATTACCAGGGTGTGCGCGATGTTTTGGCTGTGATTCACGACCACGATGTGATACAACAGTTTATGGATGTGTTGCGTGAGAAACAAGTATTGCTGGCTGACGGACACCATCGTTACGAAGGCTCGCTGGAGTACCGAAAACACATGATGGCACAAAATCCATCGCATACCGGTTACGAGTCTTATAATTATCATTTAATGTACCTCACCAATACCGAGTCTGATGACCTGCGCATTTTGCCAACGCACCGCGTACTGCAGCAGATCGATCTGTCGGATGAGGAATTTTTGCAGCGGCTGAGCGAATATTTTACGATCACTCCGAAAGAAGACCCGGTTGAGCTGAACGAGGTTATAGTTGGGAAGCAATGGGCTTTTGGTTTGTACCTGTCTGGTAACGCGTATAAGTTGCGCCTGAAACCTGAAATACACCATTTGATTGATTGGAATGTACCGCAGGAAGTAAAGGACCTTGACCTGACCGTGATGCATTACTTTATTTTCCAGCGCGTATTAGGAATAGACCCGGAAGTGCAGCGTAACTACAGCCGCCTGAGTTATGAGCGCAATTTTACGACCTGTATCCGTCAGGTTGATACCGGTGCTTCACGCCTTGCCCTAATTACCAACGAAGTGTCGATGGAACAGGTAAAAAGGGTTTGCTATAGTGGAGCGATCATGCCGCAGAAATCTACGTTCTTTTACCCAAAGGTTATCTGCGGATTTTTATTTAGCTCGATCAAAGAAAATGAATTTACTACGGCCCCTGCTGCTTGCCTCTAATTCGCCGCGTCGCAAAGAACTGCTTACCGGTTTGGGTCTGACGTTTGATGTGCATGTAAAAGAAGTGGAAGAAGATTACCCGGCAGAACTGAAACGTGAACATGTAGCTGAATTTTTAGCAGCACACAAAGCTGAACAGTATTTCGAGGACCTGGAAGATCATATTTTACTGACGGCAGATACGATCGTTTGCCTCGGCGACAAAGTGCTGAACAAACCCGCCAATTACCAGGAAGCATACGATATGCTCCGCTCCCTTTCCGGCACCAGCCACGAAGTAATTACAGGTGTCTGCATTCTAACCCGCGATGTGAAAGACGTTTTTTACGATACCACAAAAGTATACTTTAAAGACCTTAGCCACGAAGAGATCGATTACTACATCACCAACTATAAACCCTACGACAAAGCCGGCGCTTACGGCATACAGGAATGGATTGGCAAGATTGGTATCGAGCGGATTGAAGGTTCTTACTTCAACGTAGTAGGCCTCCCTGTTCAGAAACTTTACAAGCAACTTGTTGAGCTTGGCTTTTTGGTTGTTGATTGATGGGCGTTGATTGTTGGATTGTTCGATAGTTAAGACCAACTATAAATCCTGACACATATCACAGCAATAATTAATTACCAGTTCTACCTTAATTTGCTGTTCCGGACATTTCGCTGTTCCGGAACTTTGTCTGCTGCGGACTTCCATATCCGCATTAATGCCTGGCTAATCTACGGGGACTCGGAAGTCCCCGGCAGAAAGCTTTCGGACAGGGATGTCCGAAAGAGCAGCAATATCTGCTCTGAAACTCTTATCAAACTATAGTAACTATAGATCCGAATCTGTGATCTGTGTGCGGCTTAAACTATACCAACTATAGCCTTTACAAAACTATAAACCAGTCCTGCTGCTGCGGATTAAAAGCTAATTAGTTACCTTTGTGGTTTGTTTATAGGGTCCAACTATAAGCATTCAGCAATTAACAGCAAGCAGCAATGTCATTTATTAAATTATACCTGGCTCCGGGTAAGGAGAATTCTCTTAAACGTTTACATCCGTGGGTGTTTTCGGGCGCCATACGCAAAGCAGACGGCGAACCGGAAGAAGGCGAAATTGTAGAAGTATATTCCAGTAAGCGCGAGTTCCTGGCAATGGGCCATTATGCCTTGGGTTCTATCGCCGTTCGTATTTTCTCTTTTGAGCAGGTAGAGCCGGATTATAGTTTCTGGAAAAGCAAAGTGCAGCAGGCATATGATTACCGCAACCGTTTGGGCCTGATCGACAACCCGGAAACAGATGTTTACAGACTGATCTATGCGGAAGGCGACGGCGTGCCGGGGCTTATAGTTGACATGTACAAAGATACGGCCGTAGTTCAAACCCATTCGCTGGGCATGTATAATGTGCGCGAATTTGTTACGAAAGCGTTGCAAGAAATTTATGGCTCAAAGTTGCGTGCTGTTTATGATAAAAGTGCTGAATCGTTGCCGCAGAAATCTGTGCCGGGAGCTGTGAACGGTTACCTTTTCGGAGAATCGGAAGGTGGCGTAGTAGTTACCGAAAATGGCAATAAATTCTTTATAGACTGGGAAACCGGGCAAAAGACCGGCTTCTTTATTGATCAGCGCGAGAACCGCGAATTACTTGCCCGTTATTCAAAAGGCAAATCTGTACTGAATACCTTCTGCTATACTGGTGGATTCTCGGTGTATGCCTTGAATGTTGGCGCCGAACTGGTACACTCCGTGGATGTTTCTAAAAAAGCGATAGAGCTAACTATAAAAAATGGTGAGTTAAGCAGCGCGCCTGAACGCCACGAAGCTTATGCCGTAGATACTTTTGATTTCCTTAAAGGCAAGGAAGATCTGTATGATGTGATCGTGCTGGACCCACCTGCATTTGCCAAGAGCCAGAAAGTGCGCCACAATGCTGTTATGGGTTACAAACGCCTGAACGCCGAAGCCATGAAGAAGATAAAGCCGGGCGGTATACTCTTCACGTTCTCGTGTTCGCAGGTAGTAGATAAATACCTGTTCAATAATACGGTTATGGCAGCTGCAATTGAGGCAGGCCGTAACATTAAAGTAATGCACCATCTCTCCCAGCCCGCCGACCACCCGATCTCCATCTTCCACCCGGAAGGCGAGTATCTGAAAGGTCTGGTACTGTTTGTAGAGTAAGTTGCTATAGTTAGAAAGTCTGGAAGTTAGAAGGTTAGAAAGTTATCCTAACTATAAAAGAGAAAGCCGGTGCAATTTATAGTTGCACCGGCTTTTATGTTAATTGTCATTTCGAACTGAGTGAGAAATCTATCTAAGCTATAGTTTGAGATGGATCTCTCCTATTGTCGAGATGACAAGTAAACGGGTTGACAAAACAATCTATTCCAAGACAGACTTTTCCGGTAATTCATTTGGCAGATCCATTCTAATACGCCACTCTTTGGGGTAATAATTATTGATGCGGTTGCCGATCTGCTTTGCCCAGCCCAGCGGGTAGCCTTTGTACTGTAGCAGTACCCAGTCCGACCCGTTTGTGCCCAGGTTGATATCCTCTTTGCGTAAGTAGCGGATTGCCTGTTCCAGGTCTAATTCAAAGGTGTTGAATTCTTCTTTGTTGAGGTATTGCGATAAGGCCAGTGGTTGCAGCGGTTTTACTTTTTTACCTGCTACTTCTGCTACCTGGGTACCCCCATATATCACGTATAGTTTCTGATAAACCTCGTCTGCTGCTTCTAACAGGTTTTCGGGTATTGTAAAGATGGTATCGTTGTGCTGTATCCAGGCAAAGTCTTCCGGGTTTAAGAGCCAGTCCTGCACCAGAGCTTTCTCTTTTTTGCCGGCTTCCTGCAGTTTAAACTTTTTCTTTTTGCCTGTAGTATAACCTTCCTCTTCAGCTTCGCCGGCTTTGCGCATTACCGCTAAAAAGAATCCCTCGCCCTGCACAGCATGCGGGTAAAAGCGATAGCCTTCTACACCATTTAATTCTGAACGAACGATTCCCCAACTGACATCAACATCCAGTTTAATACTTTGTGCATTTTCCTGCTCGGCAAGCCAGGCCATATTCTCTTCGTTCTCGGCTTCATTCCAGGTGCAGGTACTATAGATCAGGATGCCGCCCGGTTTCAGAGCTTGCCAGATCTCTGACAAAATGCGTTGCTGACGACGGGCGCATAGTATCACATTTTCTTCCGACCATTCCTGTACGGCCTGCGGGTCTTTCCGGAACATGCCTTCGCCACTGCAGGGCGCATCCACTACCATTACATCAAAAAACTCAGGTAACCTGCCGAAATCGCGCGGATCGTTATTTGTAACCAGTACATTTCCCGACCCCCATTTAGCGATGTTCTCGGCCAGTATAGTTGCGCGACTTTTTATAACTTCATTCGATACCAGTAAACTGTCTTTAGAGATCAGGCTGGCCAGGTGTGTCGATTTTCCGCCGGGAGCGCCGCAGAGGTCAAGTACATGAAGCGGTTGATCCAGGTCAGTGGTTTGTTTCAGGGCTTGTTCCAGGAACATCGAACTTGCCTCCTGCACATAATATGCGCCGGCATGCAAAAGTGGGTCTAAAGTAAAGGAAGGACGCTCGGCTAAATAATAACCGCTGTCGGACCAGGGAACGTGTGACAGGCTTACCTCGGAAGTGTATTTCTGTTTATTAACCCGGATGCTGACAGGTGGTGTATGCTGCAAAGCCTGCTGAAATTTGGAGAAATCAGCGCCTAACAGTCGCTGCATGCGTGTTTCAAATGTTTCCGGGAGTTGTGCCATGCTGCAAAGATACGGCGAAATCAGGGAAGTTGCTTGGCTTATGCGTTTATGGTGCGAGCATTATCGCCTTAACTTGTTCCACAACTTTTTCACAAAAGGAAAGCAATGAAAGCTGATTTGACGGCACATGTCTCAAGTTTAGCGTTAGCGCAACTTTGGACTGTATATGGAGCCAGTTTGTAACTGGCGAATTCCATAAACTATACTTCCGCCAGTTACAAACTGACTATCATGAGTAACCACTAGTTACCGCTGTGCTCAAACTGGCGGTATAAATCAACTATAAGCTCGTTTTTCAGAAAAGTTATGGAATAAAGCACGAGTGAGGACGCTCGCGCTATAAATTTAGTGTTTTTTCAACCGGATAAATTCCTCAGCTATCGGCACATCGGCGGGGCACCAGCTATAGTTTAGCAATTCATCTATACTTACCCAACTATAGGCATTGTGTTCAGCTAACTTTATTTCTCCGGATTGCAGCGTGCAGGTGTATGGGATCAGTTCTATAGTTTTAGAACCATAGCTGTGTTTTACCGGCGTTAGGCGTTGTTGCGGAACTATAAGCAGGTTCAGTTCTTCCTGTATCTCCCATATCAACGCATCAGTTTCCGATTCACCTGCATCTATTTTACCTCCCGGAAATTCCCATAGTAAGGGTTGCGCCATTTTGCTGCTGCGCTGTGTAATGAGCACCTTAACGTCTTGTTCTATAATCGCGCAAACTACATGCAGCATGGGAATTTCCGGGAGGTATAGTTAGCTTATTTACGTTTTGGCAATACGCCACTTATAGTTACACCTAAAGCATTAGCCGAGTAAGTGTTATTATCCTGGTCTTTATAGTTCATGATCGTATACGATACCCCGATTCCACTATAGGCGATCTCGAAAATAGCCCCGGTACTTCCATCAAACTCCATATTTTTGCCAATGCCATCTGCGTTCAATTTTATAGCCTGATGCTTCACTACACCGGCACCTAATCTGATCTTCTCGGTAGCCATCCAGTTTGCTGTAAAATGTAGCGGCACGCGTGTTAGCCTGATGTGTGCATTGTCGGCGGCGGTGGTTACATATTTGTACCCTATTGTAGCGCGCAAACGTAACTGCTCCAGTTTCCTGAACTGAAACTCGGCGCCTACGGCTATAGCTACTCCCTGCCCGGCATTAATAGATTGGGTATCACCATTCGTGAACGTTACGGTTCCTACCTCATCGCCGCCAAATTCAAAAGCACCACCCAATAAAAATCGCACCGGTTTATAGTCTGATACATCCTCAACAGTTGGAGGAGCTACAACCAGAGTAGAATCTGAGACCTGGGCTTCTGCCACAGAATAGCTGCCAATGCCTAAGAGACTCAGGAGTAAAAATTTCTTCATAAAAATATTTTGGCTTATAGTTGAAAAGTGCCCGAAAATTAAATAATTATTTTATCTGTACTATATTTCCAATAATAAATATAATGTAGTTATAACATTAATTTAGAGGCATAAAAAGAGCATCTGCTGGTTTCAAGCAGATGCTCTTTAATTGGTTTCTTAATATGGTTTATTTGATACCTTAAATACTACATTTACCGTTCTTAATGTCTTCCTCGGTAGGATTATAGTAATTTCCCCAAAGTTCTAAGACAACTATATTATAAGAGGATAATATAGTTAATCCACAAAAATTTCTTAAAGATTTGTTTTCATTTATCGCTAACCCACCTGTTTCAACTTTCCTAAGCTTACCCAAACCATCCAAATTAGTTAATTTGTCATTTTTTCTAATTACTAAGTAAAGGGATGTTTCAAGATTAGAAAGGGCGTTAAGGTTTTCTAAAGCTTGATTTGAAGATAGGTAGAAGGAATCGGTTTCTTTCAGGCCTGTTAAACCATTGAGAGATTTTAACTTAGGATTAGCAGTGATTATAAGCGACTTAATTGTAGACACTCTAGATAATCCGCTAAGATCTGTCAACCCTGAATTATTGTGGATGGCTACAGAGTTTATAGTTCCACCAATATTTTTAAGACCGTTAAGGTTCGCCAAGTATTCAGTATCATAAATTTCTAATCTATTTGAGATGCTTTTGATATTACGTAAGCCATCAATGTTTTTAATTGACGGACTTTTACTAATTGAAAGTAATGACAAACCAGCTGTAATACCCGCTAAACCATTAAGATTTTCCAACGAATTGTTAGCGAAAATTTCGACAGTACTATTTTCCTCGATGTTTAAAGTAGAAAGAGCATCAATATTTTTAACTTGAGTACCTATGATAGCTAATTTACTCTTAACATAAGTGATGCCCTTTAAGCTACTAATATCTGTAATGTTATCACCGAATAAAATTAGTTCACCTTCTACCCGAGTATAATTCAGTTTCCCAAATTCATCGACTTCGGCCTGTGTATCTAAATAAAGGTGACCATTATAAATTTTCTCAGGTACTACTTCATCATCTTTACCACAGGACGTCAGGCATATCAACACAACTAATGCAAATAACTTTGCTAAAGGTTTCATATAAGGGTAAGTCTATAAAAATCTAAATAGTATTCTAAATTAAGAGATGTTGTACTGGTAATGTAAACAAATGCTTTATTCTTAACCTACTTCAGCTTCTCTTTCAGAATCTCAAACTCCACTCCTGGCGATATCTTTTCATACAGGATCAGGTACACCGCGTTGGTAATCGGCATATCAACCTGCAAGGTCTTGTTCAGTTCGTATATGCTTTTCACGGCGTAGTAGCCTTCGGCCACCATGTTCATCTCTACCTGCGCAGATTTTACAGTGTAACCACGGCCGATCATGTTACCGAACGTACGGTTACGGCTAAACTGGGAGTAAGCTGTTACAAGCAGGTCGCCGAGGTAAGCCGAACCATTCAGGGCGCGGTGCATCGGCATAATAGTATCCAGGAAACGCTCTATCTCGAACATCGCATTCGATACCAGTACCGCCTGGAAATTATCGCCATAGTTCAGGCCACGCGCAATACCACAGGCCAGGGCAATAATGTTCTTCATCACGGCGCAGTATTCAATGCCATCCAGGTCGTCGAGGGGGTTGGCTTTTACATAGCGGTTGCGCAGCAGCTCACAGAAACGCTCGGCCGTACTAATGTCGTGCGAGCCTATAGTTAAATAAGACTGTTTTTCGAGAGCAACTTCTTCGGCGTGGCATGGTCCCGCAATTACCAGCTGGTGACTGTTCGGAACATTAAAGTGATTCTCGACATACTCCGTGATTAGTATATTCTCCTCCGGAATCATGCCTTTTATTGCCGAAACTATAACTTTGCCTTGCAGCGCATTTGCCGGCAATTCGGCAATGGCTTCCTGTACAAAAGCTGCCGGTACGGCCAGTATTACCCAATCGGCAGCTGCCACCACAGCCTGAATATCAGAATGAGGCTTAACATAGTTCAGGTCGAACTGCACCCCACTCAGGTAACGCGGGTTATGCTTATAGTTTACAAGGTGCTGCACATCGTTATGGTTGCGCATCCACCAATGTACCTGCGATTTGTTTTCGGAGAGGATCTTGACAAGCGCAGTTGCCCAGCTCCCCCCTCCTATAACGGCTATTTTTTCCAAGTCTATTCTTCGTTTTCTTCTTTCTCCTCGTCTTCAGCAGCTGTTTTGCTGATAGACTTTGCATCTTTTACTACCACTTTGCTGCCATCCTTCAATGTTTTAGATACAGCTCTGAACGGACCAGACACTACTTTCTGGCCAGCTTTTACACCACTTAGTATCTCAATATTATCGAAATCGCTGATGCCGGTCTTTACTTTCTGTGCTTTTACGGTATTGGTAGCAGCATCATACACAAACACGATCTCATCAACCTTCACCTGCTCACGTTTTTCCTTCTCTTCTTCAGTTTCTTTGGCAGGGTTGCCTGCATCCTTTTTGTCTTTTTCATCGGCACGGGTAGTCACCGCCGACAGTGGTACAGATAATACATTGCTTTTACGCTCTGTAATAATATCAACCGAGGCAGTCATGCCCGGGCGGAAAGGGAAACGATTCTTTTTAGCCAGGTGGTCGTAAGAGTCGTTGATCAGCCGTATACGAACTTCAAATTCAGTAACAGCTTCCAGGGTAGTCGCGTCTTTTGCCGTGTTGGCTATGGATGTTACCACCCCTTTGAACTTTTCATCGCTTGTCGTGTAAGAGTCCACTTCAACTATAACCGAGTCGCCCTGGGTTACCCGGATAATGTCGTTCTCGTTCACGTTTACACGCACTTCCATGTTATTCAGGTTAGCGATGCGCATAATCTCGGTACCGGCCATCTGCGATGTACCCACCACACGCTCGCCACGCTCTACATTTAATTTAGAAACTGTTCCGCTAACAGGCGCATAAATGGTGGTCTTGTTCAGGTTTTCGCGGGCGTCTTTTAAAGATGCCTGTGCATTTTGTACACCAAATTCCGCAGCGCGTATGCTTTGCTTCAGCGATTCAATTTCCTGCAGGCCGGCATTGTAGCTGGCACGGCTTTGCTCGTACTCCGCTTCAGAGATAACCTTCTGCTCGTATAGTTTCTTGTTACGCTCATAAGCCTGCTTAACCTGCACCTGGTTGGCCTGTGCCTGCGCCAAGCGGGCTTTAGACTGCGATAACTGAGCCCTGGATGAGTTTACGGTTGCCTGCTGCGCATCTACAAAAGACTGGTAGTTATCAGGACGGATACGAAGCAACAACTGGCCTTTAACCACCGAGTCACCTTCTTCCACATTCAGTTCAATGATCTCTCCTGATACGTCCGGGCTTATCTTCACTTCTGTTTCGGGCTGTACTTTGCCCGAGGCACTAACTTTTTCTACGATCTCTGCCTTTTTAGCATCAGACAGCAATACTTCTGTTCCATCTTCTTTCCCTAACCAGCCGGCTTTTTTTGCTACAACTATAAAAACTATAGCTACAACTAATACAGTGATTAAAATTGGAATGAGTTTTTTTGATTTTTTAGCTGCCATGGTTTCTTATAAAGTGATTTCTTTACCCTGGTAAAAGTCCAGTACCTTAAGTTTAAAAGTATACTCGTATTTGGCTTGAATTAAATTAGACTGGGCTCTGCGGTAGTTGCTCGTGATCACGAAAAAATCAACTGTATTGATCACGCCGCTGTTGAGGCGAAGCTCTGCGTTCTTATAGTTCTTTTCGAGGGCCTGCACCTGTACTTTAGCGGCTGCATATTTGCGCTGTGCAGCAAGGGCATCCACATAGGCCTGTTCTATTGTCTGGCGAAGCTGGTTGCGCTCTATGTCGGCATTTATTTTGGCATTCAGCTGGCCAAGCTTGGCACGCTGAACATTGTTACGTGCCAGAAAACCGTTAAATACCGGGATGCTGACATTGATGCCTACAAACTTGTTTATATTATCCTGGAACTGATCTACGATGTTGCTGTTCTCATAAATGCCTTGCTCAAATGTAAAAGGCATATAATAAGTCTGGGTCTGTGTTCCTGTCTGGTCAAGGTAAAAAGTCTGCTCTCTTCTTCCTGATATCGTTTCGACACCGATCAGTCGTTGGCCACCCTTTATATACCTTGTGTTTATACCTGCTGCCAGCGACAACCTCGGATAATAGGCACCACGCGCAATAGCCAGTCCTTTATCGGCACTTAGCATGCGCAGGTCAGCCGCTTTTACACCCGGCTGGGTTTGCACGGCCACATCATACACCATGGTAGGTTCTGCCAGCGCAGGGTTATTATCCGGCTCAGGTACTTCAGGTATGATGATGTTAAAATCTTTGGCTTGCTCGTTTTCCAGGTTAAGGAGCTGTATAAGCGACAAGCGGGCAATGTCGCGCTGGTTCTGGGCATTTATAATATCCAGTTCGTCAGTTGACAGCTGTGACTCAAGATCCAGAACAGCAATTTCGGCAACGCTGCCGGCTTTGTACAGGATGCGGGTTCTATCCAGTTGCTTCTGCGTGGTGCTGCGCTGTAGCTCAGCCGTTTTGATCAGCTCCTCCGAAAACAAAATGTTTAAGTAAGAGGTGATAACCTGCAGTGTAATATCGTTTTGTAAGGCCAGTATATCCTGCTCACTTGCCTGCAGATCAAGTATATTTTGCCTGATCAGGTTGGTCTGTTGTAAACCCATAAATAGCGGCAGGGATGTGTTTGCCTGGAAGTTGGCCGTCTGAGAATTCTCGGTACTCAAACTAAAGTCTACGGGGTTTTGGTACGAACCAGTATTGAAACTATAGCCACCGCTGCCGTTCAGATCCGGCAAACGATCCATGCGGGACTGTTTCAGGTCTATTTTGTTCAGGTCGCGGTTAACACCCGATTGCTTCACCTGCAGGTTGTTTTTCTGGGCGTACTCAATAGCTTCGGTCAGTGTCCAGCCTCCCTGTCCCGGGTTGTCCTGGCCTATAGCCGGAGCCGAAAATAGCAGCGAACCCAACGCAAGCATTAAAAGCAGGTTCTTCGATTTCTTCATAGTTTAGGTTTTAAGGGTCAGTTATAGGTCAATGTTAGGAATGTAGACCACGTGTTTTACCCAACTTAATTGTTTCAGGTATTCGAGGGTTATCGGTTTTATACCCGAGTCCATTTCTATGAACTGGCGGGCCATTTCGTTCTTGCCTTTCCGCGATACGCTCATGGTGGCAATGTTGCAATCATCGTGAGCAATAACTGAAGCAATATGAGCTATACTTCCTGTTCTGTCATCAGCATCAATAATCAGCGTGTGCAGGTTTGCCGAGAAACTGGCTGTAAATCCATCTACTTCAACGATCTGAATTACCCCGCCGCCACGGCTCTGGCCGACTACTTCCACTTCGCGTCCCTGCGCTTTCAGGTTAAGCTTAATGGTGTTGGGGTGCATGGTTGAGGCATTACCTACAGACTTAAAAGTATATTTCAGGCCACGTTCTTTGGCATGGTCAAATGCTTCTTTAATGCGTTTGTCGTCGGTTTTAAAATCCAGCAGGCCGGCAACTATAGCTCGGTCGCTGCCGTGGCCTTCGTAGGTGCGGGCAAAAGAGTTATAGAACGTGATAATGGCTTCTTCGGGGGCTGCGCCAAGAATGCGGATAGCGGCTCTGGCAATACGAACCACACCGGCTGTATGCGAACTTGACGGCCCGATCATGACAGGACCAATCATATCAAAAACACTGCTTTTTTCGGCCATAACAGGTAAGCGTATTAGTAAAATATCGTGGAAACCAAATTTATGAATAAACTCCCAGTATTTCAGCAAGCAAACTATAAAATAGCTACATTTCTACCAACCTGCAATTTAGCTATACCAACTCCCCTGCCTGCTCCATTAACTAAGCGCAAGCAGGTGTAAACTGAATAAGTGAAGTTTTAATGTGATGTTAACTATAGTTCTATTGGCGTCTGTTTTCGTAAAATCTAATGGATCAGGATAATATTTGAGTTTTGCCATGTTCGGAACTATAGATTTTCTTACTTTGCGCAATAAAACAGCTTCTCACATAAATAACCAACTATGGACTACAACTTTAAACCGGAAGTGCTTGAGCAATTAAAGCGGCTGGAAGAAAAGTATGTGCCTTTAGGCCAGGATCTGGCGGCCTACCTGGAAGGACTTTATCACACCGATTTCCTGAATTACTGGGACTACATACATCTGGATACGCTGCTAAGCCTTCAAAATCCGCGCACTACTATTCCGGATGAAAAGATATTTATCATGTACCACCAGATAACGGAGCTGTACTTTAAGCTTTGCCTGGAAGAGTACCGGCAAATAGGTGATGATAAGAATATTACAGCCGAAGTATTAACTAAACGCTTGAAGCGAATTAACCGCTATTTCGATAACCTGATCAACTCGTTTGATGTGATGGTGGACGGCATGGACCCGAAGCAGTTCCTGCAGTTTAGAATGGCGCTGATGCCTGCCAGCGGTTTTCAGTCGGCGCAGTACCGGTTAATTGAGATAGCTTCTACAGACCTGCGTAACTTGGTAGCAAAAGACAAACGCGCTGTGCTTGGTTTGCAGAGTACCCAGGAAGAAATGATCGGTTGTATTTATTGGAAAGAAGGCGCAACCGAAGTGGCTTCCGGGGCAAAGACATTAACCTTGATCCAGTTCGAGGAAAAATATACTCCACAGCTGATCGCTTTTGCCAAGGAATACGAGCACAAAAACGTCTGGAGTGTGTACAAACGCCTGCCGGAAGCGGAACAGCAGAACGAAAAACTGAAGCGCCAGATGCGCGACCTCGATAGCAACGTAAACGTGAACTGGCCACTGATGCACTATAAATCAGCGGTACGCTACCTGCAACGCGACCCGGATATAATTGCGGCCACTGGCGGAACAAACTGGATGAAATACCTGCCTCCAAAATTCCAGAAACGCATTTTTTACCCGGAACTCTTTACCGAACAGGAACACGAAGAATGGGGTAAAGGCTGGGTAGATAGGGTGCTGAACGGGGAGATTTAATTGTTAATTGTTAAATTGTTAAAGGTTTAATTGTTAATTGGTTAATTGACAATTGTTAAACTGCGGGATTGTCATTCCGAGTGAAGCCGAGGAATCTTATGTGTCTTATAGTTGAGATAGATCTCTCCTACAGTCGAGATGACAGAATTAGTATAAGTAGCAGGATTGTCCCCTCAAGGGGACACTTAACATAAGCATGACCTCACAGCGTCTCTCAGAACTGTGAGGTCTTTTTTTATGTAGATTGAATTTGCATTACCTTTGTATTGTTATTCGTCAAACTATAGTTTAAACCAGTGAGTCTGGAGACTCAAATCCACTGTAAGTCACCGGTTGGATACCGGCGCCAGTTTACAGAATTAATTGTGCAACTATAGCTGAGTCGACAATTTAACCATTTAGCAATTCAGCCATTAGAATTAATATAGCTGAGTCAACAATTAAAAAGTTTAAGGTTAACTACCTTACCTAACTACATGAGAAAGAAAGAACTGGAGATCGTGTTGTCTCCTGAGGTGGCTTTTGATGCCGCACAATTAGAACACGAATTACTGAAAAGCGCCCGCCTTCAGCCTGAAGATGTAAAACTCCTGCACCGCATAAAGCGCTCTATAGATGCCCGCGGCCGCCAGGTGTTAGTCCGCGTTAAAGCCGACCTTTACTTAGATTCCCCTCCTGCCGAGATCATTTCGCCGGTCTATAGTTACAAAGATGTTTCCGGTGAGAAGCCTGTTATTATAGTTGGTGCCGGACCCGCTGGTTTGTTTGCTGCCTTGCGCTGCATAGAGCTTGGGTTAAAACCTATAGTTCTGGAGCGTGGCAAAGATGTGAGAAGCCGCCGCAGAGACCTGGCAGCCATCAACAAAGAGCATATCGTAAACCCGGACTCGAATTACTGTTTCGGGGAAGGCGGCGCTGGTACGTACTCTGATGGTAAACTATACACCCGTTCCAAAAAACGTGGCGACCTGTTGCGTATCTTGCAAATATTTGTGCAGCATGGCGCAACGCCGGATATTCTTTTTGATGCTCATCCCCACATTGGTACCAACAAATTGCCTAAAATCATAGAAGCTATCCGGGAAACGGTGCGTGAAGCTGGCGGTGAAGTACTTTTTGATAAGCGCGTGACCCGTTTTATAGTTGAGCGTGGCGAAATGAAAGGCGTGGTTACGCAGGATGGCAAGGAATACATTGGCGAATCAGTGATACTGGCGACAGGACATAGTGCCCGCGATATTTTTGAAACCCTGCATACTTCCGGGGTAACTATAGAAGCCAAACCATTTGCTATGGGCGTGCGCGTAGAACACCAGCAGAGCCTGATAGACAGCATACAGTATAAATGCGAAGATCGGGGGGCTTACCTGCCGGCTTCCTCTTATGCTTTGGTGCAGCAAAACGTTTACAACAACAAACAACGCGGTATCTTCTCGTTCTGTATGTGCCCGGGCGGTTTTATAGTTCCTTCGGCAACGGCACCCGGCGAAGTGGTAGTAAATGGTATGTCGCCAAGCCGCCGCGATTCTAAATTTGCCAACTCCGGTATAGTAGTAGCCATTGAGCTGGAGGATATGGAACTGGAGAAATATGGTCCATTGGCTGGTTTGCGCATGCAGCAGGCCCTGGAACAGAAAGCCTGCCAGATGGCCGGTGGTACACAGGTTGCTCCAGCCCAGTTGCTTCAGGATTTTACCCAGGGCAGAGTTAGTAAATCGTTACTGGAAACGTCGTATCAGCCTGGCCTTGCTTCTGTAGACATGAATGAGCTTTTCTCGGATGATATGGCGTACCGCTTACGCGAAGGCTTTAAAGGCTTTGGCAACAAGATGCGTGGCTACCTGAGCAACAATGCCCAGATCGTGGGTGTCGAGAGCCGTACCTCCTCTCCTGTCCGTATTCCTAGAGACCGCGAAACCCTGGAACATGTATCTATAAAAAACCTGTACCCATGCGGCGAAGGTGCCGGTTATGCGGGCGGTATAGTTTCAGCAGCGATGGATGGCGAGCGTTGTGCTGAGATGATAGCGGCCAAAGTAAAGCGGGTACTATAGTTGGATTGGCTTAAGAAAGATTTGGTTTAAAACCTAACTATAAAAGTAGCTGTAAACTAATCATATACTTTGTTATACTTAAAGTAAAAACTATGAAAAAGACAGTGGTGTTGGGAGCATCTGATAATCCATCACGCTATTCCTATAAAGCAGTGCAACGACTGCAGCAGCATGGCCACGAAGTAGTGCCGGTGGGCATTAAAAACAGTAAAGTTGGCGGGCTGGATATTATTACAGACAAAACACAAAAGGTGGATAATGTAGATACATTAACGCTTTATGTAGGTCCACAAAACCAGCCGGTATGGTATGACTATATCATTTCGTTAAGGCCAAAACGTATCATCTTTAACCCAGGTACCGAAAACCGCGAACTGGAGCAAATGGCCGAAGAAAACGGCATCGAAACGATGCACCATTGTACCCTGGTGATGCTGGCCAGCAGTACATATTAAAATTTTTTCAGGGTAAAGTATAACCTGGCAAAAAGTCATTCGTATAAATAAGTGTAAGTTAAGCAGATGGCATTTGTTGTCTTATGTTTAACATAGAAAAAGGGATCTGTACAAGATCCCTTTTTTGTTTTCCATCTGTTATAGTTTGCTTTCAGGCGTTTTCCTGTCCTCATCCGATTTCTCCTCCATCTGGTAACGCATAGTAGCTGCCAGGGCACTGTCTGGTAAAAGGTTAGATGCGCCTGCCTGAACTTTGTTCATCATACCCGAAACAACCCGCGACTCCCCTTTCATCAAAGCATTGTATCCATCTCTGGCAACTTCTTCCGGGGAAGATAAAGGACCATTTGCGGCGCGGGTATTCTCGGCATCGGCACGCTTAAAGAAGTATGTGTCGCTGGCACCCGGGCAAAGAGCAGTTACCGTTATATTTTTGTCTTTCAGTTCGTTTTGGAGTGCCTCTGTAAAAGAAAGTACAAAAGCTTTGGTAGCCGCATATACCGACATCAGCGGCGAAGGCATGAACGAAACAATAGATGCTAGGTTCAGGATCTTACCCTCGTTGCGGGCCACCATATCCTGCAGGAAGAGTTTGGTCAGGTGTACCACGCTGGCTATATTCAGCTGAATGATCTCCAACTCCCTTTCCAACTCAGTTTCGTGAAAGAAGCCATGCAAGCCGGCTCCGGCATTATTTACCAGCACATCTACTTTAATGCCTTTTTGCTTCAGCTCGTCGTAAATTTCCTGTGGCGATTCCGGCCGCGATAAGTCTGACTGCACAATGCACAGATTCTGCAGTTGGTACTCGTCCTGTAAACTATAGCCCAGTTCTTTTAACCGGTCAGCGCTTCGTGCTACCAACACTAGGTTATAGTTGTCTTTGGCAAACAGTTTGGCAAATTCCAGCCCGAAACCGTTGGATGCCCCCGTAATAAGTACGGTCTTCCGATTGTTACCTTCCATTGTTTTCATAGTTATATTTTATACTCCCGACTAAAGCATAGTACTTTGCCGGAACTATAAGTTTACAGCAGCAACACGCTGAAGGTTACTCTCTAACTATAAACGTTACAATAAAAAGGCAGAAAATCTGCTACTATACTTCCCGCCGAAGCACTTCCAGTGGAGGCCGGCTTAAAATGCCACGACTGTTTAAGATGCCGATAACCACGGTAAGCAGCGTAATACCTATGAATACTGGAATGAGCGGCCATAGTACTGGTACAAAAGTTACCTCGAAACTAAAGACAGCCAGGGCCCAACTGGCAAATACAGCCAGTACCACCCCTGTTCCGGAAGCCAATGCACCAAGCAGCAGGTACTCAAAAGCAGTTATAGTCAGTATCTGTTTACGGCTGGCTCCCAACGTTCTCAAAAGCACGCTTTCCTGTACCCTTTGAAACTTACTGATGTTGACGGAGCCGATAAGCACCAGCAAACCTGTACTGATACTGAACAAGGCCATGAACCGGATCACAAAGGAAATCTTGCCCAGGATATCATCCAGCGTTTGTAAGATAAGGTCCAGGTCAATAGCTGACACATTCGGGAAACGCTGCACCAGGGACCGTTGAAAATCGGCTGATTGCTGATCTGATTTAGTACGCGTCATCAGGATATGAAACTGCGGAGCATCTTCTAATACGCCTTTCGGGAAAAGCACCAGGAAGTTACTTTGCACACGGTTCCATTCTATTTCGCGGAGGTGCGCCACACGGGTTGGCATTAACGCGCCCTGCACATTAAATATCAGTGTATCGCCAAGCTTTACTTTAAGTCGTTCTGCGTATCTGTCTTCTAGTGAGATAGGTACAACTTCTATATCAGCTGCCACTTCTCCAATCCACTCTCCTTCTTCTGTAGTTTCCGAATCAATCAAGGTGTCGCGGTAGGTGACGCGGTACTCGCGGGTAAAGGCCCAGTCAGGTATGCCTAACGTAGTGTCCTGGCGAACATCGGTTCCGGTCAGGCCATTCATTTCTTCCAGGCGCATCGTTACCACCGGCACCATTTGCTGCACCGGTAATCCTTCGGCTTTAGCCATATCTATCACGCCTTGGCGCTGAGCAGTCTGTATATCAAACAGCACCAGGTTAGGCTGATTTTCGCTTCCGGCAACGGCAACTTCCGAGATCAACAGGCGCTGCATCAGCACAAGCGTGGCAATAAGAGCCGTACCCAGGCCAATAGAAACTGTCAGTAAGAGCGTCTGGTTATTTGGTCGGTATAAGTTTGCAAGGCTTTGGCGCCATACATAACCCCAATTTACCGGGAAGAAGCGTTTAACCAGCCACATCATGCCGCGGGCCAGTAAGGCCAGCACTATAAAACCAACTACCACACCACCTGTAAAAGCCAGCGCCCGAAGCCAGGTTCCTAACTGGAAGTAAGCAAACACCAGTACAAACAGCAATATCAAGCCATAAACCGCTAATCGTAACGGGTCTTTCTGTTTGGTCAAATGCTCTACGCTGGAGCGCAAGGTGATTATCGGGGAAACGTTGCGTATCGTTAGCAATGGCAGCAAGGCAAATAAAACCGACACCAGTACGCCAATACCAATGCCTTCTATAATAGCCAGCCACGATACTGAAACGGTAACTTCAACAGGAAGGAAAGCCTGGAACAACTGAGGTAAATATAACTGGATCAGGCTACCAAGAATAGCTCCAATAATAGCCCCGATCAGCCCCATCGCCATTACCTGGAATAAGTAGATCAGGAAAGCTTGTTTGCCACTTACCCCGATGCAGCGCAGTACGCCTATAGTTGCCAGCTTTTCACGAATGTACACATGCACGGCACTTGCCACACCTACACAACCTAACAACAAAGCGACAAACCCAACCAGGGCCAGGAAACTTGCAAGATCGCTGTAGGCCTTTCCGGTACTTTCCTGACGGCTTTTTACAGTATCAAAGGCCATCCCATCTTCTTCCAGGCGCGGTTCCAGTTTTTTTACCAGTTTATCGGCATCGGTTTTAGCAGGAAGCTTAAAGTAATGATAATAACTGATACGGCTGCCTTTCTGCAATAAACCGGTTGCTTCCAGGTATTCTCTCGGGATATAAACTGCCGGAGCTATAGTTGCTGTAACGGCCGACTGGCCCGGAATTTTATGAAGCGCTCCCGCGATCTCAAAGGTAAGGTTACCAACCTTTATGGAGTCGCCGGGTTTGGTATTGAACTGTAGCAGTAAGGTGTTGTCAACCAGTGCGCGTCTGCCCTTCCTGAAACTTCTGCTTGCCTCCACAGGTTGGGTTTCGATGGCGCCATAGTACGGGAAGCCACCTTCCAATGCACGCACCTGTACTAACCTGGTACTCTGCGAGGCATTGAAATACACCATTGACACAAAACGCACTTCATCAGACCTGTCGCCACCCACCGCAATAGAATCGATCAGGGTTTTGATCTCTCCTTCCGGTGGTTTATTGCCAGCCATGACCAGGTCTGCGCCAATCAGCGACTTCGCCTGTTTATCTATATCTGTTCTAAGGTTATCGCTAAAGGAGTTGATAGCCACTAGCGCCGCAATGCCTAACACTATAGATGAAATGAACAGCGCCAGTTTGCCACGGTTCCGGCGGCTGTCGCGCCACGCCATCAGCAGAAGCCAGCGCAGGTTAAGTTTAGGTTTATCAGGAAGGTGTATATAGTTGTCAGACACGCGTCTTATAGTTTTGAGTTAGTGAGTTTGATAGTGAATGAGTGTGTAATGAATAATTAATAGAGATGAACGATTTATCAGTAAAGACCCAGACTGCAATAGTCATTATTCATTACACATTAACCATTATTCATTAGTGCCGTTACCTGGTCCGAAACTATAAGACCTCCTTTTATACGTATGATGCGGTTTGTTTTCTCAGCCAGCTCCAGGTCGTGGGTTACCAATACCAGCGTGGTACCGGCTTCTTTGTTCAAATCGAAAAGAAGTTGCTCTACGCGTGTGCCGGTTTCTTCGTCCAGGTTACCGGTTGGTTCATCAGCAAAAAGGATGGTTGGCCTGTTAGAGAATGCCCTTGCTATAGATACACGCTGCTGCTCACCACCCGAAAGTTGTGTTGGGTAATGGTCGGAACGTTCTGCCAGGCCCACGCGACCCAATAACTCCAGTGCTTGTTTTTGTACATTTCGTTCGCCGCGCAGTTCCAGGGGCACCATTACATTTTCCAGTGCTGTTAAGGTTGGTATCAGCTGGAAATTCTGGAATACAAAGCCAACATACATGTTACGAACCTGCGCACGCTCATCTTCGCTCATGTTGTCCAGCTTCACGCCATTCAGGATAACCGACCCGGAACTTGCCCTGTCGAGGCCAGCACATAAGCCAAGCAACGTAGTTTTGCCACTCCCCGACGGCCCAACTATAGAACAGGTATCGCCGGCCTGTAGCGAAAAGTTAATGTCCTGCAGCACCGTAAGGTGGCGGTCGCCGGAGTCGTAGGTTTTGGTCAGGTTCTGAATATCGAGTATGGTAGACACAGTAGCTTGTTTAATTTTGAATGATTGCACGTAAAAACGCACGCAAATAGCCAGATGTTTGGCTAAAACTTAATAACTGTTTATGTTCGTTATATGTTTAACAGACATAAGGTATAAAAGTACAACTAAATAGGTAAAACGTGAAGTTAACTAATAATTGGATGTATGCACTGCTGCTAAGCTTAACTATAGTTGGTTGCAGCCAAACAGAAAGCACTACAGAACAAATTGAAGCAGGCCAGGAAAATGTAGTTGGTGATCAGTCAGCTAAAAAAGAAGACACTAAGGTGATCCTGTTTTTCGGTAACAGCTTAACGGCCGGTTACGGGCTGGAACCACAACAGGCCTTCCCGGCCCTTATACAACAACGACTGGACTCACTTAACTTGCCTTACAAAGTAGTAAATGCTGGTGTAAGTGGCGAAACCACAGCGGGTGGCAAAAGCAGAATCGATTGGCTTCTGAAAAAACCGGTTGATATTTTTGTACTGGAACTGGGTGCTAACGACGGCCTGCGCGGTATTGATCCGGAAAGCTCTTACAGGAATCTGAAAACGATCATCGAAAAAGTTAGAGCAAAAAATCCGGAGGTTGAGATCGTATTAGCGGGAATGCAGTTGCCGCCGAGCATGGGCCAGCAATATACCCGCGAGTTCGGCGAAGTTTTTACAAGGCTGCAGAAAGACGAGAATGTTATCCTGATACCGTTCCTGCTGGAAGGTGTTGGTGGTAATCCGGAATTGAATCAGAATGATGGCATTCACCCAACCGAAGAAGGACAGAAAATACTAGCTGAAAACGTTTGGGATGCTTTAGAAGAGATCGTGATGAACGAAACAGCGCAATAGACACGCTCCCAAAAAAAATTGCATAATATTTTCAACTTAACGTAACCTTACTTTAACTACCCCGTTATTATGTATGGCTAAAAGTTGAAAATTATATTTTCATAAACTTACTAAAAGGCTCTCCACCCGGAGAGCCTTTTATGTTTTTAGGCCTTCCTAAAATTCTCCTTACCTATAGTTTCCTAAACATTTCAATTCCAGAATTGTACAGCTATAGTAGCTGAGATCATTTATAGTTCGCTAATCCTCTTTTATTTGCTCAATGTTGCAATAACTTTATAGGCGCATTATCATGCCCTATTCATTTGTTGATGTTCCTGCCCTATTACCGTCAATGCCGTCTACTTAATGATTAGTATTTCAAAACTGTCATTTCGAACATAGTGAGAAATCTATAGCGGATATACTCAAGAAAATTCTGAATAGATCTCTCCTAGCGTCGAGATGACAGATTCAGTTTTAATTGACGCTATTGGATTAGCCTATTCTACACACTTAATCTTGCGTCTTACATAATCAGCTTAAAAATACCAATCTCTCCCATCCCGAATATTTTATTTTCAGATTATTTTAAATATTTATAGTTGATAATCAATTATTTATAGTTAATGGTAAGGCTATATCTAAAAAAAAGAAGAAATTTATAATCCCTCAGGCAACCTCCGGCCTAAACCTTACATCTTAGGTTCAGAAGCGCAGCAAAATGCTGAGACGATTGACAAAACAACGAGTAGATTATAAGCTAAACTTTTACCCAGCGTGACAGAGTCAGAATTAATAGCAGGATGCCAGCAGGCAGACAGTAAGGCACAGAAGGTGCTTTACGAACGCTATGCCTCCCAGATGTACGGGGTTTGTTTGCGCTATCTTAAAAACGACATGGATGCCGAAGAAGCTTTACTGAACGGGTTTATGAAGATCTATCAGAACGTGGACCGGTTTGAAGCCAAAGGCAGTTTTGAAGGATGGATACGTCGCATTATGGTTAACGAAGCCCTGGGCTTTTTAAGAAAAAAAGAACCGCTGCACCTGGCCATAGAAGATGGCTACACGCAGATTGCCGGAACCGCCGGCGCAGACCACGACCTGAACGAAGGTGAACTATTAGGGTTATTGCACACGCTACCAGCAGGCTACAGAGCCGTGTTTAACTTATATGCTATAGAAGGTTACTCACATAAAGAGATCGCCGATATGCTGAACATAACAGAAGGAACATCAAAATCACAACTTAGCAAGGCCCGCGCCATGTTACAAAGAAGACTGACCGGGCAGGAAGCAATTGCCAGCTAAGAAAGGAGGAAAATTATGGAACCTGAAGAAGTAGATAAATTATTTAACGAGCGCCTGGGCCGCATGGCTCCTGCGCCACCCGCTGCCCTCTGGAACCGACTGCAGGAACGCATGGAGGCTGAAATGCCACAAGCAACCCTACAGATACAACAAGAGCAGCATGAAGAGAAACGTAGATACGGATTTTTGTACTACTCTATTGCAGCTGCCATTGCTTTACTGTTGGCAGTTGGTGTTGTTCTCAAGTTCAATCAACCACAAACTGTAACCGACCAAACTATTGCGCAGGTTGACCTGGGAGATAAGCAAACTACAGAACCGGCTCAAACTATAGCTACTGATAAAACAGCAGCAAGCACAGAGCAAACTATAGCTGTAGCCACACCGGAACAAACTATAGCTGATCCAACTGTAACCGAAGAACCAACTATAGTTGCTGCCCCAGCAAAAACGATCGCTAAGAAGCCGGTTACTAAACCACGCAAAAGAGCAGATCAGCAGTGGGTAAAGGTAGAAGGTACAAAACAACCGGCCATGCTGGCACAGCAAACTACCAAACCAGCACAGCAGGTTGAAGAGCCACAGTTGCCAACTGCTGTACAAACGCCGGTAGCCTTTGCATCAGCAAACAGCGCCGAGCCGGTTCAGATCATTATAAAACGCACTGTAAATAACGAGCCTGTTGCACTCGCCGCTTCCGACGAACCAGAAGAGAACAGCTCTTTCGAGAAGAAGCAGCGACTGGCAAAAAGTATCTTCAAACAGGTAAAAAATCTCTCTAACGGGGAGCAGGTAAACTTCGCAGACCTGGGCGTTAATGCCAACAAAATTGCACTAGAAACTAAAATTGGAAAACAAAAAATCTCAAAAGTAATCAATCTCTAATCCCTTAAAACCATGAAACGAATCCTACTAATCGTAATGGCCATTTGCATGGCCGCAGCTACCGGTGTGTCTGCCAAAGGCGGTCTTACCGTTGCCAACAGAGCCCAGAACCAGGACACAATTGTTATAAAAATGGCCAATGGCGCTAAAATGATCCTGCAACTACAGAATATGCAGCAACTCGAAGCTTTCCAGAACTATAGCCTGGACTCGCTGATGCACGAACTGAACAAATATGTAAAGCAGGTGGATAAAATGGAAGGTGCCACTGCCCAGGATGGCAAAACAAAACAGATGACTGTTACTTTTAACACGAAGGAAAACGAAGCAGATGGCACTGAAGAAGTAACTGTTACCATTCAGGAGACTGACGCTAAAGGCAAAGTAACCAAAGAGCATCACCAGGTAAAGCTAGGCAAAAACATAAAGATAGACGTGGAGATTGACGAAGACGTTGATACGACTAAGGTGAACGTTGGTGACCAGGACGAAGATGCTGACGACGACAAACCGGAAGTTTATAAAGCAACCCGTTTCAACTTTGATATTGACCTGGGCCTGAACACGTTCATAGATAAAGAAGACGCTTTGTTTGTTCCGGACCTGAAACCAATGGGTTCTCGCTATGTAAGCTTAAATTCACACATGATCTCTCAGATCGGTGGCCAGAAAAGCCCGTTCTACCTGGTGTCTGGTGTGGAGTTTGCCTTCAACAACTATATGTTCGATAAGAACTACATCATACAGGACACAGAAAATGATGTGACTGAATTCGTGAAAGTGGCTGACATCAGCTATGAGAAATCTAAACTGGCTACTTCAAGCATAAACGTACCACTGATGCCGATGCTGAAATTTAAGCGTGCCAATGGAAAAGATGGCTTCCATATTGGTGCGGGTGGATTTGCAGGTTACCGTTTAGGCAGCCACAGCAAAGTGAAATATGAGCAGGAAGGCAACTCAACAAAAGACAAAGACCGTGGCAGCTTTAACCTGAGCGACTTCCAGTATGGTGCTACCGGTGTAATAGGTTACAACAACTTTAGCATGTTTGTAAAGTATAATATGAACGACCTCTTTAAAGAAGCACGCGGACCGCAGGTGAATGTTATCAGCTTTGGTTTCCGTTTGCTTAACTAAGAAGTTTAATTTGTGAATTGATTGTGTTAAAGGAGAGCTCTAGTCTAGGGCTCTCTTTTTTTGCAACTATAGTTTAAGCCCAGCGCCTGAAATTATCGATGATGATAGCAGTTGCAGTTGCCACATTCAATGACTCGGCATGGCCAAAAGCCGGAATTTTAATGAGCTGGTTCACCTGTTTCGCTACCTCCGGACGGATGCCGTTCGCTTCGTTGCCCATGACAACTATACCCTGTGGCTGTAACTTCATCTGGTGAATGTTATCGCCAGCTAAAGAGGCACCGAAGATCTGGTGGGTTTTATTGAGTTGGGTAAGCCAGTCTTCGAGGTTTAGGTAATGTAACTGCATGCGGGTAAAAGAGCCCATAGTGGCGGCAATTACTTTGGGGTTATAAAAATCAGCGCAGTTCTCAGAGCATATTATTTTTTCGATGCCATACCAGTCCGCAATTCGGATGATGGTACCGAGGTTGCCTGGGTCCCTGATATCATCCAAAGCAATGACCAGTTCGGTCGGTGCAACTATAAGTTCGGGCCACTGACGCATATGTGCTACAGCCAGGGCAGCATTATTTGTAGCATAAGTGCCTGCACGAACCAGATCCGCTTCCGTTACAACTTCATAAGTTATACCTTTACCAAGTAGCCGGGCATGTTCTTTCTCAAAGCTTTCGGTTACGTATACATGCTGCAGTTCAAAACCGGATTGCAGTAATTCGATAACACTTTTTGCTCCCTCCACCACAAAGGCTTGGTGTTGGTTGCGGTATTTTTTTACTTGCAACGAGTTTATATACTTGATAACTGCTTTTGATAACATAACTGTGGTCCGTTTGAAGTCACGATTTTACATATTCGGTCTGTTAATTACAATTTTGTTTTCGGCAGGCTGTGTACCCACCAAAGATCTGGGCGAGGACGAACAGCTGTTAGTTAGCATTAAACCGCAGGGGCTGCAGCAGATAGAAGTCGCTGAGATAGAGAATTTATACCAGCAACAGCCTAACCGCATGTTCCTGGGCTCTACCCCTTACCTGGTGGTATATAACATCGGTAAAAAGTTTTATAACCCGCCTAAAATAGATGAGCGCATCCTGGAGACGCAGGAAAAATGGCGTGCAAAATACCGTGAGGCCGGTACTGATTCGGCCAAGATCCAGCGCATCCGGAACCGGTTCAGTAACCGCATTGCCAGGCTACGGGAGAAAAAAGAAGAAGGTAATTTCCTGATGCAGCTCGGCGAGCCACCTGCCATTTACGACTCTACACTGATGGTGCAGACAATTGATCAGATATCTATTTATCTAAACGCACACGGTTACTTTAAGCACTCCATTGATTTTACAAAAGAAGACAAGAACAAACTGGTTTACGTTACGCTCAATATCAACGAAAATGAGCCTTACCGGTACAATGAGCTAAACTATAGTATCCCGGATACAGCAGTTCTGGCATTGGTTAAAGCTTCCTCAAACAGGTCGTTGCTGCAATTGAATGACATCTATAACGAAGATATTATAACCGAAGAGCGTACCCGTATTTATGAACTGCTGCGAAATAATGGCTACTATGATTTTGCCCGTGCTTATATTGAGTTTGAAGTAGACACGCTTGGCACCGAAAATAAGACCGCCGTTACAACTATAGTTCAGAACCCGGAAACCGGCGCCCAGCACCAGGTATACAAAATCAAAAATGTATATTTTAAAACCGATTCTGACCGCTTTGGCATTCCGCGCGATACAATAACGTACAACAACATTAACTACGTTGCCTACGACCAGAAGTACTCTACCAGGATACTGGACAAAAAAGTAGACATTTACCCTGGCCAGAAGTACAGCCAGCTGCGTACGGCAACCACCCAGCGCAAACTCGCCGACCTGGATGTGTTCCAGTTCAATAATGTGCTTTACAATAAGATCACGAATCCGGCTGATAGTAACAATACCAACCTGCTGAATGCTTACATCAATGCCCTGCCTTCTAAACGGTTCCAGGAAACAACCGAGCTTGGTCTGAATTATACTGAACGAACGCCGGGTCCTTTTTCCAGTATCAGGTTGCGGGTTCGTAATGTGTTTGGTGGTGCCGAAAATCTTGACCTTGGTATCAGAGGTGGTTTTGAAGGGCAGATCAGCTTAACTGACGAACAGAAAACCGTCATGATCAAGGAATTTGGGGGCGATATGTCACTTACTTTTCCGTTTATAATTGCGCCGTATGGCCGAAACCTGTTATCAAAGTACAGCCCGAGAACCCGTATTTATACTGGCTTCACAAACGTTGACCGACAGGAATACAAGCGGTCCAGCTACGAATTCTCCCTTGATTATATCTGGCAAAAGTCCCGTACCCCGTTACAGGCACCAACCCTACAATACATTTTCTCGCCACTAAACCTGACTATAGTTCAAGCCGATACAAATACTTTTTCAGAGGACTTCCAGGAAGCATTAATACGCTACAGGTCTTTTGCAGAGAGTTTCAGGAGTGGTATCATCAGTTCTATGTCTTTTAACCTGACCTATAATACCAACGACTTTGCACAGACACGTAATGCACGTTTTTTCAGGGGTTTGGTAGAAGTAGGTGGTCTATCTCAGGAACTGGGCGTTGATCTGAGAATAAATGACCTGGAGACATTCCAGTTTGTCAGGTTCAATCCGGATTATCGTCGGTACATACCGTTAGGCAATAAGCGCTATTTTGTGTACCGCATAAACACAGGTATTGCCAGCCCTATTTTAAACGCGACGGTATTGCCTTACGAGAAACATTTCTTTGCAGGTGGTGCATCCAGTGTACGTGCCTGGCAGTCACGTCGCTTAGGACCTGGCACTTTTGTCGATTCTATCAGGTTTGAAGACACTAATGAGTTTATTGAGTCTGAACAGCCGGGCAATATTTTGATAGAGGCCAGCACAGAATATCGTTTCAATATATTCAGTTTCCTGAACGGAGCCTTGTTCGTAGATGCCGGTAACGTCTGGACCATTGAGGATGATCCGCAACGCCCTGGCTCCTCTTTCCAGTTCAATGATTTCTATAAAGAGTTGGCTGTTGGTACAGGCTTTGGCCTGAGGTTCGACTTAACCGTGCTGGTCCTCCGCTTCGATTTTGCAACAAAGGTTTATGACCCGGGCGGTATTAACGGTAAAAAGTTCGTACTGGGTGATTTCCGCTTTTCCGATTTCTTTACCAGAAGTAACCAGAGCAACCTGAACATCGGTATCGGGTATCCATTCTAGATTAAAATTTTTAGGATTAAGGATTTTGGGGTTAGGCTAAACTATAAACCTATTGTGAGTTTATAGTTGAATTACAGATTAATTTCGAGTTATAGTTTGGCCAATTTTTTTATCCAGTCCATCATCTATAATCCCGATCTAGACAAATAAAAAGCCCCGCCAATTAAGGCAGGGCTTTTATTTTATAGTTTAACTATACTTAGTAATTGAGTAACTCTTCTATTGTTGAAGCAACTTTATCCGGGTTCGGTAGCATCATTTTCTCGAGCTCTACATTAAGCGGTATAGCCGGCAGGTTGGCAGCGCCTAAGGTATAAACAGGTGCATCCAACTGCTGGAAACATTCTTTAGAGATACGGCCAGCCAACGACTCTGCAAACGAGTTCATTAATGGTTCTTCGGTAAGTACCAACGCTTTGCCATGACGTTTGACTGATGCAACTACAGCCTCAAAGTCAAGCGGGTTCAGTGTTCTGAGGTCTAGTATCTCGATACTTCCCGGGAATTGTTTGGCAGCAGTCTTAGCCCAGTATATACCCATTCCATAAGTAATGATGGTCATGCTGTTACCCATCTTTACTTCAGCATCATCGGCATACTGTACCACATTGGCTTTGCCTAATGGCAGGATATAGTTCTCGTCTGGTTCTATAGTTTTAGCATCTTCCGTTCCGGCCACTTTAGACCAGTAAAGCCCTTTATGCTCCAGCATAACAACCGGGTTCGGATCCAGGAAAGCAGCTTTCATCAGGCCTTTCATATCGGCAGCGTTGCTTGGGTACACTACTTTTATACCACGTATAGTCAGCAACGTAGATTCAATACTACCTGAATGGTAAGGTCCGCCGCCACCATATGCACCGATAGGTACACGAATAACAGACTGTACCGGGAATTTGCCCATCGACAGGTAGCAGCTCTTCGATAGCTCTTCTACCAACTGGTTCATGCCAGGCCAGATGTAATCCGCAAATTGTATCTCAACTATAGCTTTTGCTCCCACTGTCGACATACCAGCTGTAGAGCCAACGATGTAGGCTTCCTGTATCGGGGTATTGAAAACGCGTGCATCGCCATACTTTTTAGCCAATAACGCTGCTTCACGGAACACACCACCCAGTTCACCGCCAACATCCTGCCCGTAAAATAACGCTTCCGGATACGTTCTTAAAATATCATCAACGGCATGCAGCGCCGCATCCACCATAATGGCTTTCTCCGCTCCTGCCGGGCTGCGCTCTCCCTTTTCTTCTGTTACCGGGGTTGGAGCAAACTCATGCAGGTTAAAAGTACTCGGGTCTGGAACAGGAGCTTCCAAGGCACGCTTATAGTCATCATTTACCGTTCTGTAGGCTTCCTGCTCCAGCGCCTCTATTTCATCTTCTGTTACATCCAGGCTAAGCAACGTTTGCTTTAATCTCGGGATAGGGTCATTTACAGAATGCTGCTGCAGGTTATCGCCACGGTACCACTCACGACGCACACCAGATGTATGGTGACCTAAAAGTGGAACTTTGGCATGAACAAGTATAGGTTTGCGAACTTCGCGGGCATACTCAAAGGCAATACGCATGCCTTCATACGACTCCGCAAAGTCAGAGCCATTTACGCGCAGGCGCTCCATGCCTTTAAAACCTGCTGCATACTCGTACGCATCCATGGCGCGCATTTCCTTGCCAGTTGCCGAAATACCCCAGTCGTTATCCTGAATTAAATAAACTATAGGTAATCCCTTTAAAACAGCCATCTGGAACGCTTCGGCTACTTCACCTTCCGTTACGGAACCATCGCCCAGTGAGCAAAGCACAACGGGTTTTTCATCAGCATTCAGTAAGCCCTGGTTCTCTAAATAAGCGATACCGTGTGCCATGCCAGTTGCCGGAATAGCCTGCATACCAGTTGCTGAACTTTGGTGTGGTATAGTTGGGAAACCCTCACGACGCAGCGAAGGGTGCCCATAGTACGTGCGACCACCTGAAAAAGGATCGTCTGCTTTGGCCATTAACTGCAACATCAGCTCATAAGGCTGCATGCCAATTCCTAAAAGTATAGAATCGTCGCGATAATAAGGGGCTGCATAATCGTATGGTTTTAGCTGGAAAGCAGCTGCTAACTGTATAGCTTCATGTCCACGGCTTGTACTGTGCACATATTTACTGCAGATAGCTTTGTTCTCTTCGTAAGTGTCTGCCATGGTTTTGGCAGTTATCATCAGTCGGTAAGCTTTTTTCAGGACAGCAACATCCACTCTAAAATCTTCCAGGGTATCTTTAGACATAGTTTATACTTTTGTATTCCACGAAATTAATAAAATTCGCCCTTTTTCTAAAATCTAATACACGGTTCGGCAGAACCATCTGAATTAAGTATTTTTGCCCTTACTTTGATGATAGATGTAAAATAAAAGACAAGAGACACTTAAATAAGGTGTTGATTTAGTTTAGCCTTGAAAGTGCTACTTTGTCTTTTGTCACAAAGTCTTTTATCAATTAGTCATAAATAAAAAATATGTTCAGAGACGAAGTAGAAGCCTTTATGCGCCAGTTTCAGCTGGACCTGGTACGCGACCTTGAAAACTGTGATGGTGGTACCACTTTCCAGAAAGATGAATGGCAGCATGCCGAGCATGGCGGCGGGATAACGCGCATTATAGAGAATGGTGCTGTGCTGGAAAAAGGAGGCGTAAACTTCTCGGCAGTTGGTGGTCAGCTTTCACCACAGTTCCTGAAAATGCTGGAAATGCCAGATCCGAACTTCTTCGCGACTGGCGTTTCGGTAGTAATGCACCCGCACAGCCCAATGGTGCCTATCACGCACATGAACGTGCGCTATTTTGAAGCCGGTGATGGCAAAGCCTGGTTTGGCGGCGGCATAGACCTTACCCCTATTTACCTGGACCTGAAGCAGGCCCAGGAATTCCATAAGGCCATGAAGGCCGTTTGCGACAAGCACCACCCCAGCTATTACCCGGAGTTTAAAAAGTGGGCCGATGATTATTTCTTTAACGAGCACCGCCAGGAAACGCGCGGTGTTGGCGGCATCTTCTTCGACAGGTTAATGGCCAATGAAGAGTTTACATTGCAGCAGCGTTTTGATTTTGTGAAGGATGTAGCATATGCCTTTGCACCATTCTATACCAAGATCATGAACGAGAACCGCAATTTGCCTTATAACGAACAGCAAAAACAATGGCAACTGATTCGCCGTGGCCGTTACGTGGAGTTTAACCTCGTGTATGACCGTGGTACCAAGTTCGGATTGATGACCGGTGGCCGCATTGAATCTATTCTGATGAGTTTGCCGCAATATGCCTCATGGGTATACAACCATAAACCCGAGCCGGGCAGCCCTGAGGAGCTTACGCTCAACTACCTTAAAAAAGACATCGATTGGATTAACGTACAATAGCAAATGCTGGAAAAGCTGATTGAGCTTGACAAAGAGCTGTTTGTGTACCTGAACGACATGCAGTCTCCATTCTGGGACCCGATCATGGTCTTTGCCTCAGACAAATATGTGTGGGTACCTTTTTACCTGGGGGTAATAGGGTATGTGATCTGGAAATATAAACGACAAAGTATTCCGATGCTGCTGCTGGCTGTGCTAACTATAGCCTTGGCTGACAGCATTACTTCCGGCATATTTAAACCTTATTTTGCCCGCCTTCGCCCCTGCCATGACGAAACCTTATCAGATGTAATAAACCTGGTAGCTGGTTGCGGAGGTAAATTTGGGTTCATGTCGTCGCATGCGGCAAATGCGTTTGGCTTTGCGGTATTTTTCAACCTCATCCTCTCCGACCGTTACGCTGTTTTTAAGTTTATACTTATTGCCTGGGCAGTAGTAGTGTCTTATAGTCGTATCTACCTGGGCGTGCATTTTCCGGGCGATGTAGTTGGCGGAGCTATAGTTGGCAGCTTTGCAGCTTATGTATGCTCGCTGAGTTATGCTATAGTTATAAAAAAATACAGCTGGTTTCGGCCCCAGAATTAAGATTTTTAAGCTTAAATGGATTGCTGGATTATACTCGAGAACTTAGAAGTAATAATATAGTTGACTGACTTGTTTGCATAAGTTTCAAACAATTACAGTTCTTTAAGTAAATCAGTAGAAATTACAAATCCTGGTACAGACATAAAGAGACGCAAGGTATTGCTCTCTACAAATCAAATTACATCTGATTTATCCAGGTACAGCCAAATCTTAAAACCTTAGTTCTGTTTACCCAGCAATCTGGCCACATACTTACCAATAATATCAAATTCCAGGTTTACTTTATCGCCGGGTTTAACCGTGTGCAGGTTGGTATGCTCGAACGTATACGGGATAATAGCTACAGAAAAACGGTCTGACTGGGAAGCAACCACTGTCAGGCTGATACCATTGACGCAGATAGAACCTTTTTCCACGGTTACATTCCCGGTAGAGGCATCATACGAAAAAGTGAATTTCCAGCTGCCATTTTCATCTGTTACACTTTCGCAGATACCGGTCTGATCTACATGACCTTGCACAACATGACCATCGAAACGGCCGTTTGCCAGCATGCAGCGTTCAAGGTTCACCACATCGCCCTGCTTTAAAGTGTTCAGGTTTGTCTTCTGCAACGTCTCATCAATAGCTGTGACAGTATAGGTATCACCATCTATAGCTACAACCGTTAAGCATACGCCATTATGGGCCACGCTCTGGTCTACCTGCAACTCATGTGTAAATGCTGAAGAAAACGTAAAATGTTTGTTTGTAGCTTCTTCGCGGATGGCTTCCAGCCTGCCTAAAGTCTCTATAATTCCAGTAAACATAATTCTATCGTTTGAGGCTTAAAGATACAGGATAATGACAGTACTCGGAAAGTAATCCGGTAATTCCGCTGATTTATGGGTTAAAATAATCCATAGTTCCTTATTTTAGCGATTTAGAACCCCTGTAGTCCTCAGGTAGTACATATAACTATAGCCAAAGTAAAACTTACCATGGAAACTGATCTGTATAAACATAAAGGAATGCGCCGCGGTTTGGTGCAACATCTTCGCCAGAAAGGAATCCGCGACGAGCGTGTATTAGCTGCCATTGATGCAGTGCCCCGCCATTTCTTTTTCGAGAAAGCATTTGTAGAGCAGGCTTACCAGGATAAAGCTTTCCCGATCGGCGAAGGACAGACCATTTCACAGCCGTATACAGTTGCTTTTCAGACGGAACTACTCCGCTTAAAACCAACTGATAAAGTACTGGAGATAGGTACAGGCTCTGGCTACCAATGTTGTGTATTATTGCAGATAACTCCTAACGTATACACTATAGAATATAATAAACCGCTTTACGATAAGGCTCGTCGTTTTTTTGCAAGATATGGTTTAAAACCACATACATTTCACGGCGATGGATCTGAAGGCTTACCGATGCATGCCCCTTACGATAAAATTATAGTTACGGCTGGCGCGCCCGTTGTTCCGCGCAGTTTGTTAAAGCAATTAAATGTAGGTGGCATTCTGGTCATTCCTGTCGGAAACGAAAGCAGCCAGAAGATGCTCCGGATTACCAGAACTACCGAAACAGAGTTTGAACAGGAAGAGTTTGACGATTTCAAGTTCGTGCCACTGCTGGGACGCGAAGGCTGGGATGCTGGCAATTAGTGTCATTCTATAGTTTAACGGTATCAAATATGTAAGAGCGTTTTTTGTTTGGAGGCTCTTGCCCTATCTTTGTACAAAGAATCAAAAACACTATGCGTAAACAGAAAAAAGTAAGCGAATCGTATGTCATCATGACCGAACTGGTATTACCAAACGATACCAATACCCTGCATAACCTGATGGGTGGCAGAATGATGCATTGGATGGATATTGTATCTGCTATAGCTGCTCAAAAACACTCTAACCGCATAGTTGTAACAGCTTCTGTAGATAACGTTTCGTTCAAAGAAAGCATAAAGCTGGGCAATGTCGTTACGTTGGAAGCTAAAGTTACCCGTGCATTTGCATCCTCTATGGAGGTACATATTGTGGTGTATGCCGAAGATATTCCAAGCGGTAAAAAAGTACTTTCAAACCAGGCATTTTTCACGTTTGTGGCTGTAGACCAGTCTGGCAAAGCGATTGACGTACCGGAAGCAATACCTGAAACAGAAGAAGAAATCAAACTATACGATGGTGCCTTACGTCGTCGCCAGTTGCGTCTGGTATTGGCAGGCCGTATGAAACCAAGCGAAGCCAACGAGCTTAAATCTATTTTCGATATCAAAGAAAGCGTACAGGGCTAAATACATGGCAGGGTTACAGGCAGAGGAATTAAGCAGCGAGTTTTTAAAGAACTTTATACCGGAAACTGTTTTTTTAGTGGATGGCGAAATTGCTGTGCCTGCGCATGAGGTTAAAGAAACTATAAGCCCGGAGCAACCAGCTATAGTTGAGCCGGTCGTAGTTGCCAAGCCGGAAGTACATTTAAAGGAAATCCCGAAGTTGCCTGACGTACCTAAAGCTCCTGCTGCACCGGATAAGTTTAAAACAATTGGGGAAAACAAGAGAGGAGTTGTGGTGCTGGTAACGGTGCCCGATGCTGCTTTTATGCAATTACCACAGCTGGGTTTTCTGCAGAAGATATTATCTGCTATTGGTTTGCTGCCATCAGATGTAGCTTATGTAAATAACTTGTCCGGTTCCAATGCTGTTTTTGAAGACCTGCAGCAAGCACTACAGGTAAACTATATCATCAGCTTTGCGAGCCGAGTTGAATCTAATCTGCCGCACGAAAAATTCACATTATACAATCCGGTTACCTTGGGTAACGTACCTATCGTATTTTCACATTCGCTGGCAGATCTCGAGAACGATCAGGAAAAGAAAAAACTACTTTGGGGAGCACTTCAAAAGACTTTCTTATAGTTCACAACTAACATTGCAGTTCTAAATAATAAAAAAGCCTTTCCAATTACGGAAAGGCTTTTTTATTATAGTTCTGTAACGTGATTTAGTTCAGGACTTCTGCCAGTTTATCTTCCAGTTCTTTGCCACGTAAATTCTTAGCTATGATGCGTCCTTCTTTGTCAAGCAATAAAGTCTGCGGAATAGCAGTGATGTTATATAATCCGGCAGCTGCACTCTCCCATCCTTTCAGGTCCGATACGTGTGGCCAGGTCAGTTTATCATCCGCAATTGCTTTTAACCATTTCTCACGGTTCTGATCCAGCGATACCCCGAAAATTTCAAATCCTTTGTCTTTATACTCGTTATACATGCGAACCACATTCGGGTTTTCTTTGCGGCACGGTCCGCACCAGCTTGCCCAGAAATCTATGAGCACATACTTGCCACGTAACGAAGATAAGGAAGCTGATCCGCCATCCGGGGTTGGCAATGTAATTTCAGGGGCCATTTGTCCGACAGCAGTACTGCGCATGCCTTTCAGGCGATCATTTAGCTCAGCGGTATACTTAGAATTAGGTAGGTTTTTGCTGAAAAGTGTTGACATACTGTCTGCAAAAGCAAAGTCTGTAGCCGGATCAATAAGTGTGAGCGTACCAAATGTTGAAACCACAGAAGTCGGGTGCTGTGCCAGGAATTTTTTGATATTATCCTGCAGTGCATCATACTCCTTTTTAATAGCTTCAGCTTCTTCTGTCTTGCCTTCGGAATTGGCCTGCATAAAACGTTGTTCCAAGCCCATTTTCTCCATCTGCGTTTCATTCACCATCTTATTCAGTTCCTGAAACAATTGCGAATCATCTGAACCTTCGATCTTGGAAGTTCCATTCAAGTCTTTGGCATCGGCTTCCAGCTTAATGTCTGTTCCATTATCCAATACCAGGATTACACCGTCACGCTGGTCTATAGTTACACGGTAAAAAGATGGCTCTGAAGATTCGCCTTCAAAATTAAAAACGCCATTCTCCTCCACCTGTGCTGTATCACGCGGTACGAACTGCTGTTTATCAAGTTCAAACAAGTAAATATTGCTGCCTGTTGCCGCATTGCTCAGCTTACCTTGTATGGTATAGCCATCTTCGCCATTTGTAGCAGACTTATTACCCTGGCAGCTAGCTAACATTGCTATGGCTGAGGCTAAAACCAGGTAGTTCTTATAGTTCTTCATACCGTTTATTTAAAAATTTGACAAAAGACTGATTTACAAAAGTTTCAAAAAACTAATTTCTTTTGTCCTTTGTCATCAAGTCTTTTATCTAACTAATTATGCGTTAAGGCGCTCAATAAGCAATTTGTTTGCAACTTTCGGATCAGCTTTGCCTTTTGTTTTCTTCATTACCTCGCCCATGAACATACCTACCAGGCTCTGTTTACCAGCTTTATATTCAGCCACTTTCTGCGGGTTACCAGCCACCACTTCAGCAATAATTGCTTCCAGTGCTCCTGCATCAGAATCCTGCAACAGGTTCTGCTCTTCTGCTACCTGGTGTGCCGGTGTTCCCGGGTTCTCCAGCATGTAAGGGAAGATCTTCTTTGCAGCGACAGAATGGCTTACCTTGTTCTCATCAACCAATGCAATAATCTCAGCAATACTATGTGGCTGCAGCGGGAAATCCTTTATGTGCAGTTGCAACTCGTTCAGGTACGATTTTACCGGACCCATTACCCAGTTAGAGGCCGCCTTATAGTTAGAAGTATACTTGCAAAGCTCCGCAAAGTATAAGGCAACTTCCTTCGCATCGGTCAGTACGTTAGCATCATATTCAGGCAAGCCATACTCTTCCGTAAAACGCTTGTATAGTTCCTGCGGCAGACTCGGCATCGTTTCTTTAATACGCTCCAGCCACTCCTGCTCAATTACCAGCGGCGGAAGATCCGGTTCAGGGAAATAACGGTAATCGTTCAGGGTCTCCTTAGAGCGCATGGCCGTAGTAGAACCCGTGTTGGCATCGAAGTTACGTGTTTCACCGTCAACTGTACCACCGTTTTCGAGCACCGTTATCTGGCGTTCGATCTCGTGCTCAATGGCGCGCTGTACGTTACGGAAGGAGTTCATATTCTTCACTTCTACCTTCGTACCCCACAGCGGAGAATCCTTCAGCATCACAGAAATGTTAGCATCGCAACGCAGCGAACCTTCTTCCATGTTACCGTCGCAAATGTCCAGGTACTTCACCAGGCGCTTTATTTCGGTCAGGTAGTTATAAGCTTCTACAGAATCACGGATATCCGGCTCCGATACGATCTCGATAAGCGGTACACCGGCACGGTTAAAGTCAACCAACGTTTCGGTTTCACCTGCCAGGTGCATCGACTTACCAGCATCTTCTTCCATGTGGATGCGGGTAATGCCAATACGCTTGTCATTGTCTTCCGCATCTTTCACAACTATATGGCCAGCCGTACAAACAGGTGTCTTATCCTGTGTGATCTGGTAACCTTTCGGAAGATCGGGATAGAAGTAATTTTTACGGGCGTAGATGTTGTAGCGCGTAATGTTGCAGTTAGTAGCCAGACCCATTTTTACAGCCATCTCTACAACGGTTTTGTTAATGCGCGGCAATGTACCAGGGTGACCAAGTGTGATGGCGCTCAGGTTGGTGTTTGGCAGCATACCATACTCCGTCGAGTCAGAACTATAAGCCTTACTCTCCGTCAGTAACTGTGCGTGCACTTCCAGACCGATGATTGCCTGGTATTTATCTCTTATCGCTTTATCCATTTTTTTAATGATTAATGACGAATGAGTTAGGACTAATTTATAGTTGAGCCTTTACTCATTACTCATTACTAATTATTCATTAAAGTCTTTACAAGTTCTACTGCTTTGCCCGGTACAGCCTGCAAGCCTGCAGTATCTTTACCGCCGGCAGTTGCATAGAATGGCTGACCACCGCCACCGCCTTTAATTTCTTTGGCAAGTTCGCGTACCATCTGGCTGGCATTCATATTCTTTTCAGCAACCAGGTTATCAGATAACATTACCGCGATCTGTGGTTTGCCGTCAATTTCAGCAGCCAGTACCAATACAAGGTTGTCTACTACCTGGCGCATATCGAAAGCAAGCTTTTTCAGGTGATCAGCGTTGCTCACTTCAACCTGCTCAGCTACTAAGTTTACACCATTAAGTTGATGTGCTTTCTGGGCTAAGGTATCTTTCAGGCCGCTTAGTTGCTTCAATTCGAATTGCTCCAGTTGCTTTTGTAGGGCTTTATTATCGTCCTGTAGTTTCTGCACCGCACCTGATACATTGCTTTGGGTGTTCAGCACTTCACGGACAGCATGTAATTCATCTAACTGGGCCTGTACAAATTCTTCGGCAAGTGTAGCAGTTACGGCTTCAATACGACGAACACCGGCAGCTACAGAGCTTTCTGATACTATTTTAAAGTAACCGATCTCGCCTGTATTATACACGTGCGTACCACCGCAAAGCTCTACCGAGTGCTTACTGTCGAAAGCGATCACACGAACATACTCGCCATACTTCTCGCCGAACAAAGCGGTTGCTCCCATTTCTTTGGCCTCGGCAATTGGTACGTTGCGCTGCTCTTCCAGCGGAATGCTCTGGCGCACTCGTTCGTTCACGATATGCTCTATCTCACGGATCTGGACATCTTCTACTTTCGCGAAATGCGAGAAGTCGAAACGCAATACTTTTTCGTTTACTAGAGAGCCTTTCTGCTGCACGTGCTCACCTAAAACTTTACGTAAAGCGGCATGTAGTAAGTGCGTAGCAGAGTGATTCTTACGGATGTAGTTACGACGCTCAAAATCGATCTCACTACGGAAAGCAGCTTCGATGTTCTGTGGTAACTTCGTTGTGATATGAAGTATAAGATCGTTCTCTTTTTTTGTATCCAGCACTTCGATCTGCTCTGAATCAGAAACCAAATAACCCGTATCACCTACCTGACCACCACTCTCAGCATAGAAAGGAGTCTTATCAAGCACGATATGATACTCGCTCTTATTCTTGGTCTTCACCTGGCGGTAACGCACAATATGCGAGTCTGAAACATTGCAGTCGTAGCCTACAAACTCGGTAGTTACATCCGGCTGAACTATAACCCAGTCGCTTTGCTCTGAAGCTGAAGCGTTGCGCGAACGGTTCTTCTGCTGCTCCATCTCCACGCCAAAACCAGCTTCGTCCACTGTCAGGCCTTTTTCACGGGCGATCAGCGCAGTGAGATCCAGTGGGAAACCGAAGGTATCGTATAGTTCGAAAGCAGTTTTGCCATCGATAGTATTGTTGTTCTCTTTGAATTTAGCTTCCAGTGCATCCAGTCTTTTCAGACCATTTTCTAAAGTTCTAAGGAAAGCGTTCTCTTCTTCTTCGATCACGCGCTGCACGAAGCTCAACTGTTGCTTCAGTTCCGGGAAAACAGTTTCCATCTGGTCGGCCAGTACGGCAGCCAGTTTATACAGGAACGGCTTTTTGAAATCGAGGAAAGTGAAGCCATAACGTACCGCACGGCGCAGGATACGACGGATCACATAACCAGCCTTGTTGTTAGATGGCAACTGTCCATCAGCTATGGTAAAGGCAATGGCACGGATATGGTCAGAGATTACGCGGATGGCAATGTCTGTCTTTTCATTCTCGCCATACACTACGCCAGCTTCCTTAGCTACAAACTGGATCAGTGGCTGGAAAACATCGGTATCATAGTTAGAGCGCTTGCCCTGGATAGCCATGCACAAACGCTCGAAGCCCATACCGGTATCCACGTGTTGTGCAGGCAGTTTTACCAGCGAGCCATCCGCCAGGCGGTTAAACTCCATGAATACGTTATTCCAGATCTCGACAACCTGTGGGTGATCGTTGTTTACTAAAGACTTACCATCCACTTGCGCACGCTCTTCATCAGTACGCAAATCCACATGTATCTCCGAGCACGGACCACATGGGCCGGTATCGCCCATTTCCCAGAAGTTGTCCTTCTTGTTACCCATCAGGATGCGGTCTTCCGCGATCATAGATTTCCAGATGTTATAGGCATCCTGGTCCATTTGCAGGTTCTCGGAAGCATCGCCCTGGAATACAGAAACGTACAGCCTGTCTTTTGGCAGTTTGTATACTTCAGTCAGCAGTTCCCACGACCATTCCAGGGCTTCTTTCTTAAAGTAATCGCCAAACGACCAGTTGCCGAGCATCTCGAACATGGTGTGGTGGTAGGTGTCGTAACCTACTTCTTCCAGGTCGTTGTGCTTGCCACTTACGCGAAGGCATTTCTGGGTATCGGCGATGCGCTTATACGGCGCAGGTTTGTTGCCCAAAAAATAATCTTTGAAGGGGGCCATACCCGAGTTGATAAACATCAGGGTTGGGTCGTCTTTAACCACTATCGGTGCCGATGGCACGACCTGGTGTTGCTTGGAAGCGAAGAAATCCAGGAACTTTTGTCTTATCTCAGCTGAGTTCATCTATGATTATTAAGCCTTTAGATACTATCTGCTATACTTGTTGTTTAAGAACAAAAAATATAGAATTTTTGCCTTTCAGAAGCACGGATAATTTTCGCGTTCCGGTAAGCCAATTACTAGCAAAAGTAGCATATTTTAGCTGTAAACAGTAGCATATCCGCGAAAATTGTAGTGTAGTTTATAGTTTAGCCATAGCCTTATGCCTTATAAAGAAAAAGAAATAGAGAAGCAGTATTACACAATTGGTGAAGTTGCTGCCATGTTTGATGTTGCCGCATCGCTTATCCGCTTCTGGGAGACAGAATTTGAACAGCTCCGCCCTAAGAAAAACAAGAAAGGTAACCGCCAGTATACCAAACAGGATATTGAAACGCTTCGCACGGTATACCACCTGGTAAAAGAGCGTGGGTATACGATACAGGGCGCTAAGGATGTGATGAAGAACAAGTCAGTACAGACCAAGGATAAGATGGAGATCATCGATTCGCTGGAGAAAGTACGGTCGTTTCTGGTAGGTATTAAAAATCAACTGAACACTAAAGCCTAAAAGCTGCGTATTTCCCTAACCATGGGAGATAACCAGAACCTATACGAAATTGCCATTACCCAGATACACGGTATCGGGCCACAGCTTACGCGCCAGTTGGTAAGTTATTGTGGCTCACCAAAAGGGGTATTTCAGGCGCCGCCAGGTAAGCTGCAGAAGATTCCTGGGATTGGTCCGGCCGCTTATAAAAACATAACGCAGGGCGTAAAGCAGGCATTGTTGCAAGCTGAAGAGCTTCTGAAGAAGGCCGAAGAGCATGACGTACAGTTGCTGTTTTATACTTCCCCCAAATACCCTGACCGGCTGAAGCAAATAGCCGATGCTCCTACCCTCTTATACTTTAGAGGCAACGGCAACCTGAACCAACGACGCATAATTTCTATAGTTGGAACAAGGCAGGTAAGCAACTATGGTCAGGCGATGACCGAAAAAATCGTAGCCGACCTGGCACCTTACAACGTGCTTATAGTTTCGGGACTGGCTTATGGGATTGATATCGTGTCGCATAGGGCGGCTATACAGGCAGGTTTGTCAACTATAGGCGTGATGGCCAGCGGACCAGAGATCATTTACCCGGCTGTGCACCGTAAATATGCGGAACGTATGCTTACCCAAGGCGGATTGCTTTCTGAAAACACTTTCGGTACCAAACCAGATGCACCTCGTTTTCCGGCCCGTAACCGTATTATTGCCGGCATGAGCGACTGTACTATAGTTGTGGAAGCTACCCTGAAAAGCGGCACACTCATTACTGCTGATTTAGCGCATGGATACGACAAAGAAGTAATGGCTGTACCGGGCAATGTAACGTCTCCAGTTTCCGAAGGCCCAAATCATCTCATCAAAAACCATAAAGCAGCCATCTATACTTCGGTGCAGGACCTGGTGGAGTTGATGAACTGGGATCTGGAAGATGAAGCGCAGGTCCGAAAGCAAAAGTCACAGACCTTCTCCCCTGACGAATATTCTGCCGATGAGCTTAAAGTACTCACGCTACTACAACAAAGCCAGGATGAGCAAATGGACAACATCAGTTGGAAGACCCAGATACCGGTAAGTATGCTGGCATCGGTTCTGCTGACCTTAGAATTTAAAGGGATGGTGAAGGCAATGCCGGGTAAGCGGTTTGGGTTGATCCGGTAAGTTGGTTGTTAGTTATTGGTTACTCAGAATTAAGATTTAACTCTTAACTTTCAATTCTGAAATCATAACTAAACCAAATGCTGATTTATAACGGCGACTTTATACTTGAATCTAAACTTCATCTACCAATAGCTAACAGGGCTTTTCAGTTCAATGATGGTTTTTTTGAGACGGCTATAGTTGCCGATGGTAAGCTGCGTTTCTGGAAGGACCATGTGGCTCGAATGCAAGCGGCGGCTCAGGTTTTGAAATTGGAGTTGCCCCAAACTATAGTTTCCGGAGAGCTTGAAGAAATGCTTTTGCAACTGGCTAAGCAAAATAATGCGGCAAACTATGGCCGGCTAAAACTTAAACTATGGCGTAGCGGCGGAGGACTTTATACTCCGGAAACAAACCAGGCAGACTGGTTGGCAACTATAGTTCCTACAACTCCGACTACCACAACTCCCCTGCACATTGGCATCTGCGAAACTATAAACACTAACTATAGCTCTTTCTCATTTTTTAAAGGTCCCAATGCGCTACTATATGTAATGGCTGGTATCGAGAAAAAGGAACAAGGCTTTGATGATATGCTGTTGCTAAACCGCCAGCGTATAGTTTCTGAACTAACCTCTTCTAATATCTTCTGGCTAAAGAATGGTGTTTTGTTTACTCCTGCTATAGATACGGGCTGTGTGCAGGGAATTGTAAGACAGAATATTTTGCGCTGGTGCCGGGATGCCGGTATCAAGACGAAAGAAGCATATTATGATGTGACTAATTTGCTAAAAGCAGACACCATATTTGCAGGTAATGTAACCGGCATCCGAAGTATAGCAACTATAAACAGTGAGTCGGTAAGTATAGATGAAGTGTTAGTGCAGCAGCTGCGAAGAGCTTTGTTCTCTTAACCATAGTTGACTACAAACAGAAAAGCACAGACCATTGGACTGTGCTTTTCTGTTAGAGTGGAAAGTATAGCTTATTTCTTCTTTGCCTCCATCGGGTACCAGTTACGTAACCTCACGTCAATATTCTTATCCTGTTCATTCACCATTTTCTTGAAAGCATCTACATCGGCCAGGCCTTCGGTGCCACGGTAATGGTATGGGTACATCACTTTTGGTTTAAACTCAAGCACCGCGCTGGCTGCCTGGTTTATATCCATGGTGTAAGGTAGGTTCATACTCACAAAGGCGACATCAATATTTTCCAAGGCACGCATTTCAGGTATATCTTCGGTGTCACCGGAAATGTAGATGTTTTTGCCACCAATGTTCAGGATATAGCCATTGCCCCTGCCCTTCGGGTGTTTAGAATCGTCTGTCTCTGGCAAGTTATACATAGGTATAGCCGCAATTGGAATACCCATTTCGTTTATGCTTTGCCCGTTACTGATAACTTTAACCTGATTTTTATATTTTTCCGGTATCTGGTCGGCTACGGCTTGTGGCGCAACTATAACGGCTTTTTTGGTATCTAACGCATCAAGTGTTTTCGCATCAAGATGATCGCCGTGTATGTCTGTGATTAAAATAAGATCAGGCTTGGCAACACCTTTGTATAGTTCTGCCCCGCCGTATGGGTCAACATAAATAGTCTTGCCGTTCCATTGCAGTACCAGCGAGCCATGTGTTATAGGCTGTATCTTCAGCTGACCTTTTTCGGTTTTGATCATATCGGCTTTAGGCTGTTGTGCCTGTACCTGAAGAATAGCCACTGCTAAAAATAAGGTAAAGAAAGCTTTAAATTTCATAGTATAAGTTTTAGTGGTTGTTACTATAAAGTATAATATCAGCTTTTTGTTTACGTAATTCCCTGCAAAACTTACAGACCTGCCTTTTTAGATTGAAAATAGTTGCGCATCACCTTTATAGTTGCAGCGCTCGAAAAAATGAAAAGCACTCCCAACATCAGGTTTTTGCCATCGAAAGGACTTTCTATAAAGCCATCTGTTACTACATAAAGTAAAAGCCCATTACCCACCAGCCAGGCAATAACATAAAGCAAAAGCACTGTTAGGGTCGGATCTTTAATCAGGTTACGCTTCATTGTGCTCTTTTATAGTTTCTTTTGATAAACGGACATAACTAATTACCAGTGAGATCAATATCAAAATATTTCCTGCCAGGTTCAGGTATAGCATATAATTATTATCCGCAGTTAAATCTGCATAATTTAATTGTGTCAGGTTAAAAACTGCAATCGCGCTTATGAGCACGATCAGAGTTAAAGCGAATCTTTTCATGACTATACTGCCACAGGCGCTTTAATAGCCGGGTGCGGGTTATAGTTTACCAACTCAAAGTCTTCAAATTTAAAATCGAAGATGTCTTTAACTTCCGGGTTAATAACCATAGTTGGCAGTTGGCGTGGTTCACGGGTTAGCTGTAGTTGCGCCTGCTCCAGGTGGTTGGTATATAAGTGCGTATCGCCGCCGGTCCATATAAATTCGCCGGGTTCGAGGCCTGTAACCTGTGCCATCATCAGTACTAATAAGGCATAGGAAGCAATGTTAAATGGTACTCCTAAGAACACATCCGCGGACCGCTGGTAAAGCTGGCAACTTAGTTTGCCTTCAGCTACATAAAACTGGTAAAAGGCGTGGCAAGGTGGCAGCTTCATGTTCTCTATCTCAGCCACGTTCCAGGCACTAACTATAATTCTGCGTGAGTCGGGGTTGTTCTTTAGTTGGTTTACTACCTGAGTTATCTGGTCGATGTGGCGGCCGTCGGGGGTTGGCCAGCTGCGCCACTGAGAACCGTAAACCGGACCTAAATTACCATTCTCGTCTGCCCACTCGTCCCAGATACTGACGCCATTCTCTTTCAGGTAGGCAATATTTGTGTCGCCTTTCAGAAACCAGAGCAGTTCGTGTATGATAGACTTTAGATGCACTTTTTTGGTCGTAACCAACGGAAATCCATCGGCCAGGTTAAAGCGCATCTGGTAACCAAAAACGCTCAGGGTACCAGTACCGGTTCTGTCTTCTTTCTTCACCCCGTTATCGAGGATGTGTTGCATCAGGTCTAAATATTGCTTCATGAGATTGTAGAGCTATAGTTAAGAGTTGAAAGTTAAGAGTTAAAATCAGCCTATCAAATGCAAAAAACAAAAAAGCCTGTTGCGTTTGGCAGCAGGCTTTTACTGTAACTATAAAACTATAGTTTACTTTATATCTTTCGTTGCTTTAGCAGCTTTTGAAGCGTCTGCTTTAGCATCTTTTTTCACGCAGCACGAAGCCGGTTTACCAGCGTCAGCTGTTTCCGATTTCATATGGCAGCTCTCAGCAGAAGCTGTCGTTTTTTTATCTTTCTTACCTTTTTTGTCTTTATCAGCATGCTCCATTTTGCATTTACCGCCTTCGCAGGCCATGGCAGGAGTTGCGCCGGCACCCATAAAGCCAGCCAGTGCTAAAACAAGTACTAATTTTTTCATGATACCGGGATTAATTCGTTTGTATTGATATTTGTTTCGGAAGTAAAGATAGCCAAAATACGAAATACACAACATGATGTTGATCACTTAAAGCAAACTATAGTTCTGAACTTCTTATTTAGGTGCTTTGATGAAAAAATATCGGGCTTTATCCAATATGCTTGCCATATTTGCGTGTAAGTAACATGGCAACTTATATTACAATGAAGAAAAACATATTAATGCTGTTGGTGCTGCTATGTGCTGTAGTTAGTACCATACAAGCTCAGAATGCCCCGTCGCAGGAAAAAGAGAAAGCACAGGAAGACAAAATTGCCCGCCTGATGAGCGAACGCGAGCAACTTGTGCTCGAATACCAGTACCTGAACCAGCAGAACAACAGCTTTTGGGGTAATAAATCAAAAAAAGACCTGCTCAGTATAGTTGATACGCTTAAAGAGCTTATCCGCAAAGACTCAGAACTGATAGCTGCTGTAAAGGAAGCCAGCATAAAAAAAATAGCTAAAAGCACTGTTGAGAATCAGCGGTCGGGCAAGCAGATTGTGGTAGACCAGCGCCAGATCAATAACCGGATACAGGGCTTGCAGAACCAGGTTGATGGCTTACAAAACCAGTTAAAAAGGCGTGAAGCCATTGTAAAAGACCTGGAGATACAACTACAGGAAGCACAGGAAAAGCGCTATGGTAAAGACAAAGTTATCACGGTGCTGGCTGTTATTTCGGTTATACTGCTATTGTATGCCATCATGCTCCAGGTTCGCCTGAGCAACGCTAAAGCAAAACCAAAAACAACCCGAAAAAAAGCGGCTTAACTACAGTTTAAACTATAGATTTCGGAATTAATCAATATAAAAAGTATGTTATAAGTTGCTTGCCCTGTGGCATGCACACGTATACAACTGCTAACACAATGCAAGGGCTGGCGTGAATGTTCCAGCCTTTATTTTTGATATAGATGAGAGATATTTTTGAAGAACTGAAGCAGGTACAGGAACTGCTTAAAATAGAACAGGAAGAAGATCGACAGCAATACAAAATTAAAAGCCTGAAAAGCTCTATACAGGAGCGTAAAGACATGGGATTTTGCTGGTATCCGGTCGTAATTTCAAAAGAAGAGATCGGTTTCGGAAATAAAGTGGTGATTGAACTGGAACGCACTTCGGGTCGCGACCAACTACACCTTTTCCAGACAGGTAAGGCGGCGGCTTTATTCAGTAACAACGGCGACCGAAATACCCTGAATGGAGTTATAGTTGGCCTGAAGCGCAACAAGGTCTTACTGGCAACCAACAAAGAAGACCTCCCCGACTGGATCGATGATGGCAAACTGGGTATTGACCTGACTTTTGATGAAATGAGCTACCGCGAAATGGAGTTCGCTATGAAGAAGGTCATCGAAACAGATAAAACCCGCCTTGCCGAGTTGCGCGATATTTTGCTGGGTGTAAAGGCTCCTGCTTTCACGGATATTAAAGTTGAGGAGATTCCTGCCTTAAATGATTCTCAGAACGATGCTGTTCGCAAAGTGGCCCAGGCAAAAGATGTGGCTATCATACATGGTCCTCCGGGCACCGGCAAAACTACTACGTTGGTACATGCTATCTTATACACCTTAAAAACCCAGAAGCGCCTTTTAGTTACAGCCCCTTCCAACACGGCAGTAGACTTGCTTACAGAAAAACTGGCTAATGAAGGTGTGAATGTGATCCGGATCGGTAACCCATCGCGGGTTTCGGATGTGTTATTGGAGCATACATTGGACGCCCAGATAATGGAGCATAAAGCCTATAAAGACCTCAAAACGGTTCGTAAAACTGCGGAAGAATACAAGCGCATGGCTTACCAGTTTAAGCGTAAATTTGGCCACGAAGAGCGTATGCAGCGCCAACTATACAAAGCCGAAAGCAACCGCCTGCTCGACGAAGCCGATAACATTGAGCATTACATTACTGAGGACCTGCTGGATAATGTGCAGGTGATAACGTGTACGCTGGTGGGTACAGCAAACAAAGCTATCCGCCACCTACATTACGATACTGTTTTTATAGATGAAGCTGCACAAGCCTTGGAACCAGCCTGCTGGGTGCCAATCTCAAGGGCCAACCGTGTAGTGCTGGCCGGTGACCATTGCCAGTTACCGCCTACCGTTAAGTCTTTTTTAGCGGATCAGAAAGGTTTAAGTACAACGCTGTTTGAGAAGTGTATAGCAAGGCAGCCAGAAGTTTCGGTGATGCTAAAAACGCAGTACCGCATGCACCACCACATCATGCAGTTCTCGAACGAGCAGTTTTATAACGGTGAGCTCACTGCCCACGAAAGCGTACATAGCAGCGACCTGCATGGCTACGACACCTTCTTTAAACCCGGGTTGGCCGTAGAATTTATAGATACTGCCGGGTGTGGGTATAACGAAGTGGTAAACCCGGAAGCACAAAGCTCTGCCAATCCCGAAGAAGCTGATCTATTACTTAATCACCTGCAATTGTTGCTGAAAGATTATGTGCAGGATGAAGAAGTTGCTCCGTTGCGAATTGGTGTAATTGCCCCTTACAGAGCACAGATTAATTACCTGCAGGACAAAGTAGAGCATATGCCACACTTGCACGAACTATACAAAAAACGTGAGTTATCGGTGGGTACCGTAGATAGTTTCCAGGGGCAGGAACGTGATATCATTTACATCAGCATGGTGCGTAGCAACGAGACTGGCGAGATTGGTTTTTTAAGTGATATCCGGAGAATGAATGTAGGCATGACGCGTGCCAAAAAGAAACTGGTTATAGTTGGCGACAGCGCTACGTTAACGCACCACCCCTACTACGACGCTTTTATAAAATACACCGAAAGCATTAACGCTTACCGCAGCGCCTGGGAGCTGACCGAGTGCCTGCCTTAACCGATAATTTAAACCGAAGGATGAGAAAGCAAGTATAATTCTTTACCTTGCTACCATCAAAAAAATCAACATAAAATGAAAATTGAAAAGAACAAAGTAGTAACGCTTACCTACGAGTTACGTGTGCAAAACGAGAACGGAGACCAGAGCGTGATAGAAATAGCAAACGAAGAGCAACCAATGGCCTTTATTTACGGCATGAGCGGCCTGCCAGACCAGTTTGAAGAAAACCTGAGCGACTTAAGCGAAGGCGATAACTTCGATTTTAAACTCGATGCTGAAGAAGGCTACGGCGAGTACGATGAAAATGCTGTAGTTGAATTGCCGATGAATGTATTTGAAGTAGAAGGTGCCGTTCCGGATAATATGCTGGAAGTAGGAAACTTTATACCAATGACTGACAGCGAAGGCAACCAGTTACAGGGCCGTGTTGCTGAAGTTACAGACACAAATGTGAAGATGGACTTCAATCATCCGCTTGCTGGCAAAGAACTTTATTTTAAAGGTAAAGTTGCACAGGTTCGTGAAGCTACAAAAGAGGAGTTAGATCATGGTCATGTGCACGGCGCAGGTGGTCATCATCATTAATCGTTAAATCGACTTACTAGAAAGCAGCATGGGTTTTAACTTGTGCTGCTTTTTTTATTGCCATTTGATTGTATTTTGGAGATAAGTTGAGGGAACTTATATGTCCTATTGTTTACTTAACTGTCATTTCGAACAGCGTGAGAAATCTATTTCAGCTTATAGTTGTAGTCTGTCCTTCCTGAACCAAGCTATCCTTTCAAATCCCTTTTAATACTGGGAGCTTCACTTGCCTATCATTTCAAACCAGCTTTGGTGCCCTCACGGCCGGGAGGCCCCGTCTTCGGGCATCGCGCTGTGTACATTTCCTTTTCTCGTACCTCGAAATGCCTCACGGCACCGGAAATCTACAAGGCGCTCAACCCAAAGACTGAGAAGTTTCGCATAGAAACCGCTAAATTATAGTTTGAACCGGTAAGCTTCGACATTTATCTTGGCCGTAGTTCCGTAGGGACAGGTCGCGACCTGTCCGTTCAATATCGTCAACTATAGAACTATAAACCTAACTATAGCAATAGCAGAAAGTCCCCCTTTGAAGGGGGTGAAGGGGGATGTTAAACTGTACCAGATCTCTCACGCTGTTCGAGATGACAAAGTAAAAAGCAGAAAGCTCCCCGCCTTGGACAAGTCTTAGATCCCGGACTTGGTTCGGGAGAGGGGGTGAGGGTTGTTGGAAATCTGTAACCAAAAAAAACACCTCTCTACCCTCCTCAAGGAGGGAATTCTCTTGTAATAGCAGATTCATTTCAGCACCCAAAATACCTATATCTCTCTTTTCACTACTTCCACATATTTCTCCAACTCCGGGAAAAATAACTCAAACTCCTGCTCATAAAAAATATAGTTTATAGTTAGCTCCTCTCCTGCTTTTTCCATACCAGATTCAAAACTTGTCCGACGGCTGAGGCCGGTTAGAGCACGCGAAATTCCTTCTACTTCTGCATAGCCCAGCAGCCAGTTTTGGGCCATCATGTACGGAAAGAAATACTGCACCCGCTCCGGTAAATCAGGCAAATGATTGTTGATCAAATGATAGGTTCGTTGGGTGTAAGAGTCTAAGGTTTCGTTGGCGAAACGTTCAAAATGTTTGGCCAGGAAATGGTCGTAATAGAGGTCTGCCACAACAGGTGCGTACTTTTTAAACTTATCCCTTAGCCGGATTTTGGTTTCAGCAACAATAGGATGTGTGTCGGTATACGTGTCTATAAGGCGGTGCAGGTAAATACCGCGTGCAATGCCGTGGCTATAATGCAGTGCTTGTTTGCCTTTTACAGCGTCAGCAATGAAATTGCCAAGCAGCAGTTCTTCATCATTACCGGATAAATACAGATGGGCGAGGTAATTCAAATTATGGTTTTATATACAGGCTCTAAACATCTTATACTTTGTATTGTTTTAAAGGTATAACTCGTCAACTATAAACCCTATGGTTTATGGGCGCGTAACCAAATTACAAATCCAACAAAATAAAACTATGAATAACGAACAGAACGAAAACCTGGCGAAACTGATAGATAAGATCAAGGATGTTGATTTCACGATGATGACTACCGTGGACGACGATGGCAGCCTTAGAAGCCGACCGATGAGCACCCAGGAAGTAGGTAAAGACGGAATTATTTGGTTCTTTACAGGTTATGAGTCAGCAAAATCCCATGAGATCAAGAACGACTCACACGTAAATCTGAGCTATGCAAAACCTTCCGATAACCTGTATGTTTCAGTGTCAGGAAGGGCATCGCTTTCTAAAGATAAAGTTAAAATTGATGAACTATGGTCGCCGGCACTTAAAGCCTGGTTCCCGGAAGGCAAGGATGATCCGAATATTGGCTTGATAAAAGTTACGATCGATAAAGCTGAATACTGGGACTCTCCGAACAGCGCTGTTGTGCAGTTGTATGGTTTTGTAAAATCAGCCATAACTGGTGAGCCGGCCCATCCAGGCGAAAACAAAAAGATAAACCTATAAGTATAAAGAGTACCTATAGCTTGAAAGCAGCACCTGCCATACTCCCGTCTGGCAGGTGTTTTTGCGTAATCCGGTTATGTTTTTATGTCAGAACGCATAACTTTAATTTCTAAACTATAAAAACCACACCCTTGTCAGAAACCACAATCAATTCACCCCGACTTACAACCCTTACTTTGTTTGGTATCAAGCCCGGGCATGTGCGTTGGGGACTGGCACAAATGGGCACATCAGGACCACATTTACAAAAGGTCCCGGGTCTGTTATTTTATAAATTACTGGGCAGCGGACATGGCAAAGGCTTTAGTATTAAACCTAACTTATATCGCTACGGTTTAATATGTACCTGGCGGGATGAGAAAGCAGCTGCCGACTTTTTTGAGCGATCGGAGTTGATGCAGCAATATAAAGCGCACACGTTCGAATCATGGACCTGCTACCTGCACCCGTTGCAAAGCCATGGGCAATGGGATAAACAAGAACCCTTCACTCCTACCACAACTATAAACTATAGTTCCGGCCCATTGGCAGTAATAACGCGGGCAAGCATAAACTGGAAAGCATTGCCTAATTTCTGGAGATTTGTACCCCAGTCCAGCAAGGCCCTGGATGACGCTGAAGGCTTGTTGTGCTCAATCGGTTTAGGCGAACTGCCATTAATAAGGCAGGCAACGTTCAGTATCTGGGAGTCGGCTGAGGCCATGAAAAATTATGCGTACCGTAACCCGAAACACCAGGAAGTAATTAAGCGAACCCGCGCCGAGAACTGGTATTCTGAAGAGTTATTTGCCCGGTTTATAGTTACCAGAACCCAAGGCACCTGGAACGGCACTAACCCGCTAAACGCAACTATAGCCCAACTATAGCACTAATGTTTAAACCGTGCCATAATATCTTCCAACAGGTCTACCTGTATCTGTTGTATTTCTATCAGGCGCTGGTTCTGGTTAATGATCAGGTGATCGATCTTTTCGTGCAGTAATCTGATTTCCAGTTCAGCTTTCAGGTTTACCTGGTAATCGTACTCAGAGCGTTGCCGGTCTTTTGCTTCCTTACGGTTCTGGCTCATCATAATAATAGGTGCTTGTATAGCGGCCAGGCAAGACAGTATCAGGTTTAAAAGTATAAAAGGATACGGGTCAAATGGACGGGTAGCCATAAAATATACATTTATTGCCATCCACAGAAAAATAAAGGAAAAGAAGATAATAATAAATGTCCAGCTACCACCAAAAGAAGCAATCTTATCTGAAACCCGTTCCCCGAAGGTAAGATTTTCAGAAAGTTCGGTTTCTATGTTAGAAGAAAGCAGTTCGTGCTGATTTATACTTTGAACTACTTCTTTTTCCAGCTCTGACAATTCGCCTAACTCACTGGTAAGCATATTTTCAAGATATCTGTTACGATACTTATTCAGCACCGCAATCGAAACCAAATTCTTCTCATCAAAATCAGGATGGTCCGCTTTTATCAGATCCAGGATGCTCTTGCGTATACTTGTGCCAGAAACCAGTTGCTGCATGGGCAGATGTTTTCCGGTTATCTGGCAAACGCCGCTGTAGTTACGATGCATTTTCATGTAGTTTCAAGCATAACCCTAACTTGCCATACGCAGAAACAGATACCAGCGGCATGAGTTACAGCTATTTAGGTTTATTGATAACTTTCATGGCATTCTCTAGCAGCATGTTCATGGCTTCGTAAGTTCTGTACCCACGGCTAAGCACATTTACTTCATGGCCATTCAGGATATACACGCTCGGGAAAGCAACTGCCTGCAAATGGCGCGCGATCAAAAAATCCTGCTGCGTTTTCTCTTTTATATCATCTGTGTTAAATTTCTCCAGGAAAGCATCTTCCTCAATACCAAATGTGGTAGCGATCTCAGCAAGTACTAATTCATTAGTTACATCGTTGTTGCCGGCATAAAAAGCAATTTGTATCTTCTCGGCCATTTCCAATTTAGCCTCCGGTTTTAAGTAACGCATAGTAATTACTGCACGGCAGGCAGGCTCGGTGTTATAGATAAAGTTTGTGCGGTCGAAGAAACTATAGTCGAAAGGCTGACTGGTAACCTGTTCCACATCCTGCCAGTGTTGCTTTGTTTTAGCTACATTTTCTGCATCCAGCGGCTCTGTGTTCGCACGAAGTCCGCCCAGTACCAGTTTAAAATTAAGTTTACCCTCCTGCTCCAGTTTAATGCGGTGCAGAACCGGCGCAAAACCATAGCACCACGAGCACATCGGATCCATTACATAGATCAGGTGCGGCACATCCAGTAGGTCGTATTTCTCCATTTTATAGTTCTGTTTTATGCTGCAAAGGTAAGAATTAGATGGTTTAATTGATCGATTGTTACATTGTTGATCTCTATAATGACATCTATAACTTATGATTTCAGCAATTTAACCACCCAACAATTTAGCCATTTAGCAAAGCAACAATTATCTTAGCGGTTTAAGTCAGAACAAGCGAATTCAGAATAGACTATGTCAGAATATAATTTCAGCGAGATTGAGAAAAAATGGCAGCGTTACTGGGAAGAAAACCAGACGTTTAAAGCCAACGAAAGCACCGATAAACCAAAGTATTATGCCTTGGATATGTTCCCGTATCCGTCTGGTGCCGGTCTGCATGTGGGTCACCCGCTTGGTTATATTGCCTCTGACATAGTTAGCCGTTACAAGCGTCTGAAAGGATTTAACGTATTGCACCCAATGGGCTTCGACTCGTTTGGCTTGCCAGCTGAGCAATACGCTATACAAACTGGTCAGCACCCTGCCATTACTACCGAGCAGAACATTGCCCGATACATAGAGCAGCTTAAAAATATCGGTTTCTCTTTTGATTGGGAACGCGAAGTGCGCACCTCTGACCCAAGTTACTATAAGTGGACGCAGTGGATCTTTATGCAGCTGTTTAACAGCTACTATAACTATAGCACCGACAAAGCCGAAACTATAGATAAACTGATCGCTGAATTTGAAACAAACGGTAACGCAACTATAAACGCTGCCTGCGACGAAGACACCCCTGCCTTTTCTGCTGAAGTTTGGAAGACTATGAACGAGCAGCAGCAAGCAGAAATGTTGCTGAAATACAGACTGACCTATGTGGCCGAAGCCATCGTTAACTGGTGTCCTGCGTTGGGTACAGTACTGGCGAACGATGAAGTTGTAGGTGGTGTTTCGGAGCGTGGTGGTTACCCGGTAGAGCGTAAAAAAATGCGCCAGTGGATGATGCGTATTACCGCGTATGCCGAACGTTTACTGCAAGGCCTGGAAACTATAGACTGGCCGGAGCCTGTAAAAGAAATGCAGCGCAACTGGATCAGCAAATCGGTTGGTGCCGAGCTGGACTTTGCTATTGAAGGCGACGGACATATTAAAGTATTCACTACCCGTATCGATACTATTTTCGGGGCAACGTTTGTAGTGTTGGCACCAGAGCATGACCTGGTAGCACAAATTACGACCGATGAACAACGTGCCGCGGTTGATGCCTATGTTAACATAGCCAAAAACCGTTCGGAGCGAGAGCGTATGACGGATGTGAAAACTGTAAGCGGCGTGTTTACCGGTGCCTATGCCATCAACCCTATCTCAGAGGAACGTGTGCCGATCTGGATTGCTGATTATGTATTGGCTGGATATGGTACCGGTGCTGTAATGGCCGTTCCGGGTCACGATTCCCGCGATTATGCTTTTGCTAAGCATTTTAATTTACCGATCAGAGAAGTTGTAGCCGGTGGTAATGTAGATGTTGAAGCCTACGCAGCAAAAGAAGGTAAGATCATTAACTCCGGTTTCCTGAACGGGCTGGATGTAAAAGATGCCATAAAAGCAGGTATAGCTAAAGCCGAAGAACTGGGAGTTGGCAAGGGTCGCGTACAATATCGTATGCGCGATGCAGTGTTTAGCCGCCAGCGTTACTGGGGTGAGCCGGTGCCGGTTTACTTTAAAGATGGTATTCCGCAGTTATTACAGGATAGCGAATTACCACTGGAGTTGCCTAAGATTGATGCTTACCTGCCAACAGAAACTGGTGAGCCTCCACTCGGCCGCGCCGTAAACTGGAAATACCTGAATCAGTATGAATATGAGCTAAGCACTATGCCAGGTTGGGCAGGCAGCAGCTGGTACTGGTACCGCTACATGGATCCTCAGAACGACTCCGATTTTGCTTCGAAAGATAAGATCGAATACTGGCGTAATGTAGACCTTTACATTGGTGGTTCAGAACATGCAACGGGTCACCTGCTCTACTCCCGCTTCTGGAACAAATTCATGTTTGACCTTGGGTTAGTAGTGGAAGAAGAGCCGTTCAAAAAACTGATCAACCAGGGCATGATCCAGGGCCGTTCTAATTTTGTGTATCGTATCAAGGACACAAACAAGTATGTGTCTTTTGGCTTGAAAGATCAGTATGATGTTACGCCCCTGCACGTGGATGTGAACATTGTCGAGAATGATGTGCTGGATCTGGAAGCCTTCAAGAAATGGAGATCAGAGAACGCTGATGCGGAATTTATTCTGGAGGATGGCAAGTATAACGTTGGCGTAGAGATCGAAAAGATGTCGAAGTCTAAGTACAATGTAGTTAATCCTGATGACCTGGTAGAGCGCATGGGTGCTGACACACTGCGTATGTACGAGATGTTTCTGGGGCCGTTGGAGCAGTTCAAGCCATGGAATACCAACGGCATGGATGGCGTACACAAGTTCCTGAAAAAATACTGGAGACTATTCCATGATAACAACGGTAACTTCTCTGTTTCTGAGGATACGCCTACTGCGGAAGAACTGAAGGCCTTACACAAAACGATCAAAAAAGTAGAAGAAGATATCGAGCGTTTCTCGTTTAATACATCGGTTGCTACATTTATGATCTGTGCAAATGAATTGACGCAGCTAAAAACAAATAAGCGTGCAATTCTCGAACCACTAACTATAATACTGGCTCCTTACGCGCCGCATATTACCGAAGAATTATGGCAACTACTGGGCCACACCGAAAGTATAAGCTATGCTGCGTTTCCGCAATGGAAAGAAGAGCATCTGGTTGAGAATACTTTTGAGTACCCGGTATCTGTAAATGGCAAGACACGTCATAAGCTATCATTTGCAACAGATGCTCCACGCGAAGAGATCGAAAAAGCTGTATTAGCAGATGAGCAGGTTATCCGGTTTTTTGATGGAAAAGCACCAAAGAAAGTTATTATAGTACCTAACAAAATTATTAACGTGGTAGTATAAGAGTATTCCATTTTACCAACTAACTCGCTGAAAGCCGTCAGATAACCTATTCTGGCGGCTTTCGGTTTATATAATTCCATAAGATCCTAAATAAAAAAGGTGACCATGCATCGCATCATCACCTCTTTAAAGTTTGATTGGTGTGTAAGTTATATCTAAATCTGTACCGGAGTAGTACGCATACGCTTAGATGCATGCTTGATAGATTTCCGCACTTTTGAGAGTAGCTCGCTTAGTTGTGCTGCTTCCTCTTCATTCAGTTCACTCAACAAACTATCCAACAGGCTTAACTCCGGGTCAATACCAGCCATTAACTCATGCCCTTTATCTGAAAGTATAATATTAACTAAGCGCTTATCATGCGGATTCTGTTTCACATCTACAAAACCCTTTGCATTTAAACGGCTGACTAACCTTGATGTATCAGACATCTTGTCCAGCATTTTGTCGCGGAGACCGGAAGTTGAAATTGGAGTAGGATACTGATCCCTTAGAATACGCAATGCATTGTATTGTTGTGTAGTGAGGCCATGACGTTTAAAAAAACTTTCATACCCGTTAAACAGGAATCCCGAAGTATAGAGAAGGTTCAAGCTAGCCTTCTGCCATTCGTTGCGGATCTTAATCCCAACTTCATTCTCAAAATGCATAATTTAGTCTAAGGTGTGCCCCAATTATACTTAAAATTTCTGAATAAAAAACGGTAAACGGCTAAAAAAATCATCCGAATACCACTTTTTCATCGACCAACTACATTTTCAACGCAAAACTATAATACCCAGTTCGTTCATATTCCGAATATCCGATGTTATAGTTCAGCCTTCAAAAGGATTACCTTCTACTTCTATAGTTAAATAAGGTTACTGATTATGGAAATTAATAGACTGTTTTTGCGCCTTGGTGAGTTTGGCTGCGACGAGTGCATACGAATGATCGATAAGTTCCTGTAGTAGTTGTTCGGATAAGCCAGCTTCAGGTAACACGGTGTTCCAGTGCAGTTTATTCATGTGGTAGCCGGGCATTACTTGTGGATTTTGTTCCCGTAACACCACTGCTCGTTCAGGATCACATTTTAAAGCTATGCCCTTCTCAAATTCAGAGATGCTGCATAAAGCATACATCTTGCCACATACTTTAAAAACCAGCGTGTCTTCGTCAAAAGGAAGTTCTTCTGTTGTGCCAGGCTTCGCCAGGCAATAATCTCTGAAAGTTTCTATATGCATTTTTGAAAAGGCGTAAACAATTACTGTAAGGTAATAAAAAAGGAGAACCTTGCAGCTCCCCTATTATTATTTTGTAACTATAGTTTTCTTGGTTAAATATGCTTGATGATAAAGTAAATTATTGCGGCCAAAAACATCAAAATCGATATTTTATTGATGGTATGCATGGCACGGAGGTTAAAATTACTTTTGCGGTTCGGGTCTTTTTTACGGAAAAAGTAAGTAGCTACTTCTGTGAAATCAAATAATCCCTTCATATCATTAACAGTTATCAAAGTTCAGTAATCCTTAAAAAAACACTGGTTAAGAGCAAGTATTACTCTTCCAGAACTACAGGTTCAATCCAGCGGGCATCTTCGCGTATCAGTTCTATCAGCTCATCAACGGCGCGATCGGCTGGTACAGATTTTTTAACTACTGTTTGTCCACGGTATAACGCGATCTTGTCTTTACCTACACCCACATAACCATAGTCAGCATCGGCCATTTCACCCGGGCCGTTCACGATACAACCCATGATCCCAATCTTTACGCCTTTAAGGTGATCGGTGCGTTTACGGATCATGGCGGTAGTTTCCTGCAGGTCGAATAAGGTGCGGCCGCAACTTGGACAACTAATGTACTCGGTTTTGCTCATGCGCGTGCGAGCCGCCTGCAGTATGCCAAAGCTCAGTTTATTCAGCGCATCTATAGTTTGAAGCCACACTCCTTTTTCCTGCTCCGGCAAAAGTTCTGTTCCCAGCATTATACCATCTCCCAGCCCATCGATCAGCAAACCACCCACATCGGTAGAGGCATAAAGCTGCACCTCGTCTGAAGTAAGCTGTCCGTATTCTCTTTTAATGATACACGGTACCTGCACATCATTATTCATCAGTCTGAAAAAGCATTTGCGCAACTCCGGCATGGCATGTTCATTGGTCGTATGCAGCATCAGAACGGCTGTTCCATCGGTTTTTAATTTTTCTAAAACTTCAGAAGTCAAGTCGTTTATAGTTGCCATGATAAAATTGATTTTAGCATGACGAGGCTGATCAGAAAGGTATTGTTCAGTAGTTAACAGCGGATGACGGTGTTCGCTATGCTCTGCTTTTTGCCAGGAACTATAGTTCACGATCTCCTTCAGTCCGTTTGGCAACATGAATGTGATCGGGTTATCAGCGGTATAAATATAATCAGCACCCAGGTCGTTCATGTTAAACTTATCAAGCAGCATTGAGTACAGATGCCCCACACTTTTCAGATCGGCATACTGCACATCCGTCAGGCGGCTCAGGTCAGCTATTACACGCGGTACATTTTGCGCACCCAGGTTCTCAACTTCTATAGTTGCTCTGCGGTGATATTGAAACGGATCGATCGGGACATTGCAGATTGGCTTGATCGGTTGTGCTTTTTCTGCACGATGGATATAACGATCAATCAGCGCTTTTGCCACAGGTGCCTCGGCTTCCGGAGCTTCGGTTAACGAAACACGAACAGTATCTCCCAGGCCATCTTCCAACAAGGTACCAATACCAACTGCCGATTTAATACGACCATCTTCTGCTTCTCCGGCTTCTGTTACCCCCAGGTGCAATGGGTAGGGTTGCAAGCCTTCTTCATCCAGTTTCTGAACGAGTAAACGGTATGCCTGCACCATCACCTGCGTATTCGACGCTTTCATCGAGATAACCAGGTCATAATAGCTTTCGCTTTCGCAGATACGGATAAACTCGAGTGCACTTTCCACCATGCCTAGTGGTGTGTCACCATAGCGGCTAAGGATACGGTCTGACAAAGAGCCATGGTTCGTACCGATTCGCATAGCGGTACCGTGCTCTTTACAGATGCGTACCAACGGCAAAAAGCGCTCACGAATTCGATCCAACTCTGCCTGGTAGGTTTCGTCGTTATATTCTATTACTTCGAATTTCTTCTTATCGGCATAGTTGCCCGGGTTTACACGAACCTTCTCAATGATACGTGCAGCAACTTCGGCGGCATTCGGTGTAAAGTGGATGTCTGCAACAAGCGGGACATTATAACCACGTCTATTCAGTTCATCCTTAATATTTTTCAGGTTTTCGGCTTCTTTTATACTTGGCGCCGTGATACGGATATACTCGCAACCAGCTTCTATCATGCGGATGCACTGCTCCACAGAACCTAGCGTGTCCATGGTATCAACAGTTGTCATAGACTGCACCCGAATCGGGTAATCGCCGCCCATGGGTACGCCACCAATATTTACAACACGTGTTTTACGACGTTTATATTCTGTCAGGCTCGGGCAATAGCTCTTATTCATTTGATCGATCTCGCAATTCATCTATCTCTTAACTAAAGTTGCGTCTGCTTTGTTCAAAGGGGAAATTACGTAAAATTACTTTTTTTCGGCATAACTATAAGCCAGCACCCCGGAAGTGTTACTAATTACGTATGGATAGTTATAAATCAGCAACTTATGATACACATGCGCGCTTACATGACCGCCAATACACAGCACCGACTTAAGGATCTGATGCAGTGGGGCAAATTAAAACACGAGCAAATAAGCCAGATAATGCTGATCACAAAAGAATCGGTGCTTGGATTTTTGAAGCGACAGCTGGAAAAAGGTAACTGGAAAGGCGTGCAGGATGTACTGGAAGGGAAACCGATGACAAAAACCGGCAAGTTCCTGTTCATGCAGCTCCGCGATCATGTGGCTTCAAACCTGATCATGCGCCTGGGTCTAAGAAAAGTTATTGCTGTGGGCATAGCTATAGTTGTATTACCCCTTGTGCTGGCTAAGATCAGTGGAAGTTTAATTGGTAAGTTTAGAGGTAATGATTAGTGGTTTATAGTTGTCGTGGTTCAACCACCCCAGCCCCTCTCCCGAAACAAGTCCGGGATCTAAGACTTGTCTAAGGCGGGGAGCTTTTCGGCCTTACTATAGTTGGATTTATAGTTCTATATTCACAGCCTGTCAAGCGGACAGGTCGCGACCTGTCCCTACGGAAATACAACCACGATAAATCTCGAAGCTTACCGGTTTGAACTATAGTTTAGCTTTTACTATCGAATTGATCTCAGTCTTTGGGTGGAGCGCCTTTGATTTATTGCGGTGGCGCAGCCAACCCGAGGTAACGAGGGTAGCAAGAAAGCAGCAGCGCGATGCCCGAAGACGGGGCCTCCCGGCCATGAGGGCACCAAAGCTAGACATGAAACGATAGGTGAGTAAAGCTCCCAGGATTGGAGATGATTTGAAAGGATAGCTTGGTTCAAGTTAGAAGTGAATCAAACTATAGAAACCAGATTTCTCACGCTGTTCGAAATGACAATGAAGCAAACTATAGGACACATAAGATTTCTCGACTTCATTCGATATAACAAATGCCTAAAACAAAAAAGGGCATCTTTACAGACGCCCCTTTTGAGATAATTCAGTACTATTAATGACGGAACATAAGTTCGCGATACTTTACTAAAGGCCAATCTTCATCATCAACCATCAGTTCCAGCTTATCTACACTGTAACGGATCGTGTCGAAGTAGCTGAACACCTGCTCGCGGTACATAATGGCACGCTCACGGGCATCTTCCACTTTATTGGCAACTTTACGGGCTTCTATCATTTCGTCAACGCTGCGCTGTATAGTTGTAATATGGCGCGACATTTTCTTGATAGCTTCCAGGGTAGTCTGCGTGTATTCATCTTCCAGGCCCAGTTCTTTCAGGCCGCGGATATTCTGGATCAGCTTGTTCTGGTAAGCTACTGCCGTAGGAATAACATGGTTCACAGCCAGGTCGCCCATAATACGCGATTCGATCTGTATCTTTTTGATATAATCTTCCAGCAATATCTCATGGCGGGCTCCCAATTCTACTTCTGTAAATATACCATGTTTCGAGAACAGGTCTTTTACTTCAGTTCTGTGGTACACATCCAATGCCAACGGTGTAGACTTTACATTTGATAAACCACGGCGCTCTGCTTCTTCTTCCCACTCTTTAGAATAACCATTTCCTTCGAAACGGATCGCTTTTGACGCTACCACATATTCACGTAAAACCTGTATAATAGCCAGCTCCTTCTTCATGCCTTTCACATCGATCAGTTCATCCACTACTTTGCGGAACTCGATCAGTTGGTCAGCAACTATAGTGTTCAGAACCGTCATAGAAGAGGAACTATTAGCAGATGAACCTACGGCACGGAACTCAAACTTATTACCAGTAAAGGCAAATGGTGACGTACGGTTACGGTCAGTGTTGTCGCGCAGCACTTCCGGAATGCGGTCGATGCCCAGTTTCAGGTACATGTTATCACCTTTCTCCATTGGCACTTTAGATGTACGCTCCAGTTCATCCAACACTGCTGTAAGTTGCTGGCCTACAAATACCGACATAATAGCCGGCGGCGCTTCGTTGGCTCCTAAACGGTGGTCGTTGCTGGCAGAAGCAATACTGGCACGAAGCAGGTCAGCGTGTTTGTAAACGGCCATCATCGTGTTGATGAAGAACGTCAGGAACTGCAGGTTTTCTTTCGGTTTTTTGCCCGGGCTCAGCAGGTTTATACCAGTGTTTGTGCTTAGTGCCCAGTTATTATGCTTTCCGCTACCATTAACGCCTTTATATGGTTTCTCGTGAAGCAATACTTTAAAGTGATGACGCTCAGCCACTCGCTCCATAATATCCATCAACAGTTGGTTATGGTCTACAGCAAGGTTAGCATCTTCATATGTAGGCGCACACTCAAACTGGTTCGGGGCTACCTCGTTGTGGCGGGTCCTTACCGGAATACCCAAACGTAAAGCCGACTTCTCAAAGTCAACCATAAAAGCGTGCACGCGGCTCGGGATTGATCCAAAATAATGGTCTTCAAGCTGCTGCCCTTTTGCCGGAGCATGTCCGAATAAAGTACGTCCAGTAAGTACCATATCAGGGCGGGCTTCCCAAAGCGCTCGGTCAACAAGGAAATACTCCTGCTCAATACCTAATGTAGTGTTTACTTTACTGACATCTTTATCAAAATACTGGCAAACCGGCAAAGCAGCATCGCCCAGCAGGTTCAACGATTTTAACAAAGGTGTTTTATAGTCCAGTGCTTCGCCTGTGTAAGAAACAAAGATCGTTGGAATGCAAAGCGTTTTTGCTCCGGCATTTTCGATCAGGAAAGCTGGTGACGACGGGTCCCAGGCGCTATAACCACGGGCTTCGAATGTATTACGGATGCCACCGCTTGGGAAAGATGATGCATCCGGCTCCTGCTGTACCAAGGCGCTTCCTCTAAAGCTTTCAATGGCTTCACCCTCTGATGTCAGGTCGAAAAAAGAATCGTGTTTTTCGGCGGTGGCGCCGGTTAGTGGCTGAAACCAGTGCGTATAGTGCGTGGCGCCTTTGCTCATGGCCCAGGTTCTCATGGCAGCTGCAACAGCATCGGCCAGGTTGCGGTCCACTTTTTCGCCTGCATCTATAGTTCGCTTTAGTTTCTTAAAATATTCCGATGATAGCGTGGCGCGCATTGCCTGCATGCTGAACACATTTTCGCCGAAGTATTCTGAAGCAACCTGAGCAGGCAGTGTTACTTTACAAGGTTCACGCCGACTTACAAGATCAAGCGCTTTAAAACGAAGAGTTGCCATGGTTTTTGGGTTGATATGTTTATTTGATGATGCAAAGTTAAGAGGAAATTAAAAAAGTCAACTATAGGGGTATATATTTTCAAGGGGCGTTTTAATGTTTTTTATACTTTTACAAACCAAGCCCCCTGTTTTTAATAGGGGGCAAAGTAACCGAAGCAATAATTTTTTAAATAACCCCCATTAATTTAACAAGCCATATAGTTTAACCAGCCTTGGAATTAACTTTATAGTTGAGATGTTAAATCAGGTTGGTAAGTGATTATCTTTGCACCCGTGAAAAAACCCTTATTCTTTCAACCACTATACTTCCTGTTCTGGGTTCTCTTTTTTGTAGTTTCCAGGGCGGCTTTTCTGCTATATCATGCCGATAACTCATCTGAGCTAACTATAAATGAACTGGCAGGTACATTTTGGTATGGCTCCAAACTCGATTTCTCGTTTGCTTCTTACCTTAGCGCTATTCCGTTTTTAGTTGCTTTCGTTGGTGTACTCTGGAAACGCTTTCCGGCTGCAGGTATTATCAGGTGGTATACCTTTGTGGTGTTAGGCATTGTATCGGTCTTACTGGCTGCCGACCTTGAACTTTACACGCACTGGGGTTTCCGGATGGATGCCACGCCTTTGCAATACATCAATACGCCAACAGAAATGGCTGCTTCGGCAGGCTCTGCTCCTATCTTTTTGTTAAGTTTTGTGGCTTTAGCCCTCACCGGCATTTTTGTGTTGCTATACAAACTATACTTCGATCTCCGGAACTATAGATCAGAACGTTTTTCATGGATCACAGCTGGTTTGTCGTTTTTTTTTATTGCCTTGTTAGTGCTGCCAATGCGCGGAGGTGTGCAGCAGATCCCGATCAACCAAAGTATCGCTTACTTTTCTGACAGGCCATTTACAAATCATGCCAGCCTGAATATGCCCTGGAACATGATGCACTCGATGCTGAAATATGGAGAACACAGCGCAAATCCTTACCAGTGCTTACCAGCCGACTCAGTAGAACATAAAGTAAAGCAACTATACGCCGCAGTTTCTGACTCTTCGCAGCAACTCGTGAAGCCGGGTAAGCCAAATGTGCTCTTTATTATATTAGAGAGTTACAGTGCTAAAATGGTAGAGCATTTGGGTGGAGAAAAAGGCATCACGCCAAACCTGGATAGGTTAGCACGCGAGGGAGTTACATTTACAAATTTTTACGCCAGCGGCGACCGAAGTCAGAAAGGAATGGTTTCTATTTTGAGCGGTTATCCTGTTCAGCCTGCCACCTCTATCGTTAAGATCCCTAAAAAGTCTGAAAAGCTCCCACAGTTGAGCCTGACTTTTGAGCAGCATGGTTATAAGACCAGTTTCTTTTATGGAGGTGAACTCGAGTTTGCCAATCTTAAATCGTACTTCGTGAATGGCGGGTATGACAAACTGATCGACAAATATGCGTTTCCGGCAGAAAGCTACAATAGTAAATGGGGAGCCCACGATCATGTGTTGTTTGAGCGTGTTTTAAAAGACCTGAAATCTGAAAAGGAACCGTTTTTTAGTACGGTTTACACCCTAAGCAGCCACGAACCGTTCGAGATCCCTACAGAGCCTAAGTTTCCGGTTACAGATGATGTAAGCAAATACCGAAACAGTGTGTACTATACCGACTGGGCATTGGGCAACTTTATAGCTGCAGCAAAAAAAGAGCCCTGGTGGGAGAATACGTTGGTTGTGTTAGTAGCAGACCATGGGCATCCTTACCCCAACAAAGACCCGAACCATGTGCCTAGCAGATTTCATATACCCTTTATACTAACCGGTGGAGCAGTTACAAAGCAAGGCCTAACTATAGATGCATTGGGTACACAGACAGACATTGCCGCAACTATACTTACTCAATTAGATTTGACTCATAACGAATATACCTGGAGCCGAAATTTGCTGGCGCCAACATCCAGCCCTTTTGCCTTTTATGTTTTCCAGGATGGATTTGGCTACCTCACGCCTAAAGGAGAAGTAACTTTTGACAATACTTCTAAAAAAGTGATAACGCAGGATAAAGCTGTAACAGCAGAGCAACTGGAGATGGGGAAAGCTTACCTGCAATATTCCTTCGACGATTTTGTGAAGAAGTAAAAGTAATTGTTACATTTTTAGATGGCTAAATTACTTTTTTCAGAATTTAACGATCAGGAATTTAACAATGTAGCCATTTAACCATTTAGCCTTAATTTTTGTACCTTTGCGGTTGATTATGAAAAAGGTAGCTTTTTATACATTAGGTTGTAAACTCAACTATTCCGAGACCAGCACAATAGGGCGAATTTTCCAGGAGCGTGGTTTTGAGAAGGTAGAGTTTACGGATACGCCTGATATTTATGTGATAAATACCTGCTCTGTTACCGATAACGCGGACAAAAAGTGCAGGAAAATTGTGAAGGAAGCGCAGAAGCACTCGCCAAACGCTTTCATAACTATACTTGGGTGCTACGCCCAGCTTAAGCCAAAAGAGATTTCTGAAATTCCGGGTGTAGATGCCGTTTTGGGCGCAGCTGAGAAGTTTCAGCTGGTAGATATACTGGAGGGTTTTACTAAAAAGGATAAGGCAGAAATTTATGCCAGCCCTATTTCGGAAGCCAACACATTCCATAACTCTTACTCTTTCGGCGACCGCACCCGCACGTTCCTGAAAGTACAGGATGGCTGCGATTATTCTTGCTCGTTCTGTACTATACCCTTGGCTCGAGGCAACAGCCGCTCCGATACTATAGAGAATGTTGTTCGCTCTGCTAATGAGATCGCTGAATCTGGAGTAAAAGAGATCGTATTAACAGGTGTGAATACCGGCGACTTTGGTTTGCAGGATGGTGAGCGAGTTGAAACTTTCTTTGATCTGGTGAAAGAATTAGACAAAGTGGAGAACATTGAGCGCTTCCGGATTTCATCTATCGAGCCAAACTTGCTGAAAGACGAGATCATAGAATATGTAGCGCAGAGCAATCGCTTCATGCCACATTTCCATATTCCGCTACAGTCGGGTTCAAACAAGATACTTAAACTAATGCGTCGCCGTTACCAACGCGAACTATACGCTGACCGTGTTGCTAAAATAAAAGCACTGATGCCGCATTGCTGTATTGGCGTAGATGTTATAGTTGGTTTCCCGGGCGAAACGGAAGAAGACTTTATTGAGACCTATAATTTTATAAATGGCCTTGATGTAAGTTACCTCCACGTGTTCCCATACTCAGAACGCGAAAATACCCTTGCACCTGATATGCCGGGCAAAGTAACTATTAAAGAGCGCAACCGCCGTGCGGATATGCTGCGCATCCTGTCTGAAAAAAAGAAGCGTTATTTTTACGAGCAAAACATAGGCCGCGAGTTTACGGTGCTGTTTGAAGATGACGTGAAAGATGGCGTTATGGAAGGCTGGACAGAGAATTATGTACGGGTTGCCGCCAAGTACGACCCGATTCTTGTAAACGAAATGAAGCATGTTCGCCTGACTGGTATAAATGCAACCGGGTTAATGGAAGCTGAAGAAACTTATACTGAAGTTTTAAAACATTAACTATATTTACCGACTAACAACCTTTTTAACTTAATAAACCAACCTGTGAAATTAACAAAGCTTGCCCTTGGCGTAACCTTGGCCTCACTTTCCCTGGCTGCCTGTAAGCAGGAGTCAGCAAAAACAGAAGGCTCTACTACAACCACCACATCTGATAGTACTGCAACAGAAGCTATAGGAGATGTGGTTTATGTGAATGCTGATACCTTATTAGCAAACTATGACCTGTTTAAAGATGTGCGCACCCGCCTGCAAGGCAAAGCACAGAAAGCTGAATCAGATCTGAAAGGCAAAGCTACAGCTTTTGAAAAGGAAGTTGGCCAGTACCAGCAGCGTGCAGCCAGCATGACCAACGAACAGCGTGCCGTAACTGAGCAGCGTTTAGCCCGTCGTCAGCAGGAACTAGCTAACCTGAATCAGTCTGAGAGTAACCGCCTGATGAGCGAAGAATCAGAGGAGCAGAAGAAGATCTACGATAAAGTAGAGACGTTCCTGAAAGACTATAGCAAAGAGAAAGGCTACAAAATGGTGCTTTCTTACTCGCGAGGTAACAGCGCTATCCTTTACAGCGACGAGTCTCTGGATATAACGCAGGAAGTATTAAAAGGCCTGAACGAAGCTTACGCGAAAGAAAAAGACGCTCCTAAAGAAGAAGCTAAAACCGAAGCTAAGAAGAAGTAAGCTTCAGCAAACTATAAATGGAAAGGCGGGTAACTCCCGCCTTTTTTATTTACAACAACTAAGTGAGTTGGAGTTTGGGACTTAGTAAATTTGAAATATAGAGAGAAAAACTCTTTCGGACTTCCAAGTCCGAAAGAGCTCTGCAAGGGACTTCCTAGTCCCCGTGGGTTAGCCTTCCTTTTATGCAGACAAGGATGTCGACAGCAGGCAAAGTTTCGGAAACAGATGTCCTGAACACCAATTTCTCCATTTTGCCTGCGAGCAATAGACAATACATAAAAAGTATGGGTAACTATAGTTACGACATAACTATTCAATTTAACAGCCAACTATAGAACTCATGTAAATAAGAACGGCCATTACAGTTATGTAATGGCCGTTCTTTTTATAGTTTCAACTATAGTTTACTCGTAACGAAGTGCTTCTATTGGGTCTAGTTTTGAGGCTTTGTAGGCTGGGTAAGAACCGGATATCACGCCAACAACCACACAAATAGTAAGGCCAACTATAACCCAGAGCCACGGAACTATAAAGCCGCCATCGCCTATAAGTGATGCAATGCCATTCCCCATCAGTATACCCAACATCACCCCTACAAAACCACCAAGCAAACAAATAACGATAGCTTCGATCAGGAACTGCTGACGGATCTGGAAAGCTGTAGCTCCTAATGCCTTTCTTACTCCTATCTCGCGGGTACGCTCGTTTACGGACACCATCATAATGTTCATCAAACCTACAGATGCACCTAGCAGCGTAATAAACCCGATCACAAAGCCACCGATCTTCAGATATCCGGATATCTCATTTAAACTTTCCAGTAAGGAGTCGCTGCGCTGTATTTCAAATGACTCCGCCTGCCCCAAAGGGTCCTGGCGCACATTTCGCATAATACCGGTAGCTTCGCCCATAACATAGTCCAGTTCTTCCGGTTTTGATATGATGGTTTTGATCTCAAAGCTCAGTTGTGAATTTCCGGTACGTGGTATCTGTCTGCCTGTTTCCAGCGGAATAATAATGGATCGATCGCCCGCATTGCCGCCCATGCTGCTTCCTTTCGTTTCCAGCATGCCCACAATTTTAAACCTGCGACCCAAAAAAGAAATATACTCGCCGATCGGGTTTGTTTTCGGGAAAAGATTCTTTTTGATTTCACTACCGATAATGGCCACATTAGCACCAAACTCAAGCTCATAGTTTGAGAAGCTTCTGCCCTGTTCCAGTTCCAGGCTTTTGCCCAGCAGGTAATGCTCATCGCCGGCAATGATATTAATGTTGGGGTTTGTTTTATCAGTCGCACTTTTAACAACCGTTGCCCCTGATATGTAAGCCGATAAACTCACGTTAGCTTTATCGCTTAAAAGATCTTTATACTGTGTAGCCTGCTCGTACGTAATTTCAGGGTATACTTTCTCGGCCCGGCCCTGTCGGTTACCACGGTTATTGTTTCCTTTGCGTTCAATGTCAAAAGCATTAGCGCCAAGGCTCGAAAAGGTCTGGTCAAGGGAGTGCTTAATACCGTCTACAGCCGTAAGTATACCAACCAGCGACATGATTCCTATCGAGATAATGAGCCCGGTAAGTACGGTTCTGAGCAGGTTACTCCGGATAGCACGAAGGCCTTCCCGTATATTTTCGATGAAGTTCATAGTTTACTTTGTGCGCTTTTGGAGCTTTTATCGTTTATAATAACAAAAGGCTGGCAACTAAGTTAGCTTCTTTTCTTTAATTAAGATTTGAAATTTATACTTTTAGTAAGATTTTAACTGCAAACCCGATGATTTTAAGGACTATCGCGCTTATTTTCTGTGCTTTTTTGTTGCAGGTAACAGCTTTTGCCAGCACGGTACTGATACCGATGGATGAGTCTCAGAAAGATCACCTCAAGTCGTATGGAGCGGCGTATTGGGTACTTTCCAAAAATATATCTGTAGACTGGCTGCTGAACTTTAAAGGCGGCAGTTTTGCTTTTACTCACGCTCCCCAAATCGAGAACGAGCTTATAGTCAGAGGTATCTCCTACCAGGTTATCTCTGATGCGCAATACAATTCCATTCTAAACCAGATCTCCGATCCGGAGGCCAATATGGACATTATGAAACTGGAGAAAGTGCCTAAAATTGCGGTGTACTCTCCAAAATCTAAAATGCCCTGGGACGATGCCGTAACGCTGGTGCTTACGTATGCCGAAATACCTTACGATATAGTGTATGACGATGAAATTTTAGGAGGCGATCTCCCTAAATACGACTGGATTCACCTGCACCACGAAGATTTTACAGGCCAGTATGGTAAGTTCTATGCCAGTTTCCGCCATTACCCCTGGTACCAGGAACAGCAGCGCGATGCAGAAGAATCTGCTACGAAGCACGGTTTTAAAAAAGTCTCGCAGATGAAACTAGCTGTGGTAAACAAGATCAAGGAGTTCTGTGCCGGTGGTGGTTTCCTGTTTGCCATGTGTTCTGCTACCGATACCTATGACATTGCCTTAGCAGCCGAAGGACTTGATTTTATTGAGTCGATGTATGATGGTGACGGCTCTGACCCGAATGCGCAGCAAAAGCTCGATTTCAGTAAGACCTTTGCCTTCCGTGATTTCAAACTGGTACGCAACCCGCTGGAGTACGAGTATTCAAACATTGATGTGCAGCCACAGGAGCGTCCTGTATCAGAAGAGAACGATTTTTTTCAGCTGTTTACCTTCTCAGCTAAATGGGACCCGATCCCGACCATGCTGACGCAGAACCACGCCAAAACTATAAAAGGCTTTATGGGCCAGACCACAGCCTTCAGAAAAAGCCTGGTTAAACCGGAAGTAGTAATTATGGGCGAAAATAAAGAGCTTGGTGAGATACGATACATGCATGGCACTTACGCTAAAGGCACCTGGACATTTTATGGAGGCCACGACCCGGAAGATTACCAGCATTTAGTAGGCGAAGACCCCACAGACCTTGCACTGCACCCCAATTCAGCGGGCTATAGGCTAATACTGAACAACATTCTCTTCCCGGCAGCTAAGAAAAAGAAGCAGAAAACTTGATTTCAGTTAACAGTAAACAATTAGCAGTAATCATTTGTCAACTAACATGTAATGATGAGAGTTAGAATTGTTAATGGATATAATGGAGTAAGTCCAAAAAAAGCAAAAAGGCCATTGAGAACTTCAGTGGCCTTTTTGCTATAGTTTACTGCTAAATGATAATTGTTAACTGTTTTCTGAATTAGTGCATTCTGTCCGGGCGGGGCTCAAGGTTTTTAATGATGTTGGCTTCGATCTCGAGGAGTTCGTTTAGTCTTGCGTCCACTTCTTCGGCGGGCATGTATTCTTTGGCCAGCTTTACAAAGCTTACATAATGCCCAGCCTCTGACACCATCAGTTCATAGTAGAATTTCTGAAGTTCTTCGTCAGCAATATTTTTCCAGAGCAGTTTAAAGCGCTCACAACTGCGGGCTTCTATCAGCGCATTTACGAGCAAATGGTCCATCAACTGCCGCTCGCGTTTATTGCCTTTTCTGATATGCTTTGCCAGTTCTACCACGTATTCATCTGGCCGGTTTCTGCCTAAACCATAGCCTCGTTTTTTAAGCTGTTCCAGCACACGCTCAAAATGGCTCCATTCTTCAGCAACCAGGTCGGTCATCTCTTCTACCAGGCGCGTTTTATCAGGGTACTTTACTATAAGCGAGATAGCCGAAGTAGCTGCTTTTTGTTCGCAGTAAGCATGATCAACCAGTATATCCTCAATGTTCTTTTCGGCAACATTGACCCATCGCGGGTCTGTTGGCAAATGCAGGCGAAGTATGGTTTTGGTAGGCTGTAGTTCAGACATTTAAACTTAATTGCTTAATTGTTGGAAGGTTTAATTGTTTAATCAGATGGCTCACTTAATTAGTTTCAGTTTACTTTTTCAACAATTAAGCAATTTATCCATTTAACAATTAGAATTTTTAATCAAAGAACATCCATTTAAGACCAAAAGTAAAGCTGCGGCGAAGACCAGGATACCCCGGAGTTTCGTAATAGCCAGGCTCCCATAGATTATAGTTGGCGTGGGCCAGTTTTACAAAAACATTTACCGTTTTAATGTCAGCTGTCAGGAAAACGTCGAATACCGGGTACGTTTTGGTTGTGAAGTCGTTCTGCAAATAAAACTGCTGCGTTACCGGCATATAGGCATCTGCTCTGTAACCAGTCGGCAAATACATTTCAACCCCGATCTGGGTAAAAAGAGCATTTTTGAAGATGTGCCCCTGAAAGTATAGTTTAGAATTAACCAGCCATTCCGGTATGCGGATAGCCGTTGCGTTGTCGGTGTTGGTATAGTTTATAAAGTTCTCGAAGTGGATACTGCCCAGGCGAAGGTGGTTTACAAACTGTGCTTCCAGTAGTTGCTGGCTTTCGCTGATCTGCATCGGCTCTGCATCCGTGTTATATACTACAAGCCTGCTGATATTGGTATAGGCGCCACTGAGTTTTACAAATAAGCGGGTACCGAATTGGTGACGCAGACTTGCCTTGCTCTGGTCAGTTATAGTTGTCTTAAAGTCGCGGTTGTCCCAGATAGAATGATTACTGATATGGTACTGCTCCAGCAGAGAAGGCGATTGTCTTACTCTGGTCTGAAGTAACTCCAGGCCCTTAAAACGAGCTCCTGCCTGCAATCTGTAGTTGTCTACAAGCTGGTACTCCCCCTCTCCGAACAACAGGTATTTGTCCTGGTAATTAAACTGCAACTTACCGCCAACAAAAACCTGGTTCTGAGTTAAATCATCCGAAATAATGTCGCCTACTACAGTTGTATCCGGGGTTATAGTTTGGATAGCGCTATAGTCTACTTTGCTGTTTCGTTGTTTAATGTAGGCTTTGTAGTAAGAGATACTTGTGTTACCCGCAAAACCGAACTCATTTTCGAACTCTCTATAGTTGGTCTTATCCAGTGTTCGGGCCGAACTATAAATTTCCTGCGAATAAAAATCTCTGATACTATCTCCTTGCTCTGGTAAACGATCGTCGCGGTAGGTAGTATTTTGTTTACGCCAATCGAAACGATGATACGCTTTCAGGTTTTCGCCAACAATCTTGAGCATGTGCAACAAATGATAATTGTGGCGTACTTCGTCTGTAACAGCTTCATTTAGAAATACCAGTTCATTCTCATAAGTGAAAAGGCTGTCCGGGGTATCGTCAGTATCACTAGGTTTCAGGCCACCTGTTTCGATATGCTCGTGGTTAAGGTGGGTATAGTTCGAGAATAGTTCATACTTCTCGCTCTTAGATCGGTAATGTGTAAATGCCTTCACGGCCTGGTTATCTACCAGACCGTCGTCGCGCAGGTTAGTCGGCCCGATTTGTTTATTAGCAGCAATTATCTGGTAAGCCACGCCAAAGTTAAACCGCTCCGTAATGTTACGTGCATAGGTAACTTCAAACACCTGTTCGCCGCGCTGGCCCTGCACATAATACAAATGCGAATAAGGAGAACGGGTATCGTAGTAATTTATATTGTCGGGATTATAAGCATACCGGTCGAATGCGTTTTTGCCGAACCTTGCTCCTATGCGGGTAGGTAGTTTATATAGTAAGGGCTGCGATGCTGTCCCAATATTTCCCAGGTGTTGGTAATAAGCAGTATCCTGAAACCAGTAGCGTTGGTTATGAATGTTCTGAATTGTTGTATCAATGCGTTGCTCGCGGTAACGGCCTTCCAGCACATCAATCTCATACAGGCGAAGCGTAGTTTTAGGACCATATAACGCTCTGGTTGTATCATCCAGAATACTACCCGGCTTACTGGTCAGGGTTGTATCCTGATCCGGCCGGTTTGGTTGCTGTTGCTGCTGGGTTCTCTGCGGATTTTGCTGTGCAGGTCTGGCCGTATTGGTGCGCTCAGGCTGTCGCTGACGGGGTCGTATCTGGGCAAAGGTTTCAGTTAGGCTGAGTATGGCCAGCAAAAACAGGATTATTGGGAAGCTTTTAATTCTCACAGTTCAAAATTAGTGTTTTTATCACAACAAACAGCGAAATAGTTACCTGCCGGTGTAGCTCTGTACATGTTGCAGTACCAGTTCGTTGAAGGCATCACCACCTCGCAAAAAGTAGACTTCTATAGGTATATAAAAAAGTGGTAATTGTAAACTATAGTTCTGTAACGATGCATCCATCAGTTTTACTGCATCTTTACGGGTAGTTAGTACGATCGTATCTTTAGGAAGCTTTTTTAGTTCTTTCTTTAACCCCACCAGATCTGTTGAACTATAGCTGTAATGGTCAGGAAAGGAGGCATGATGCAGGAGCTTAAACTGGTGTTCTTTCAGATATTGCTTTAGTGGCTCGGCATTGGCAATACCCGTTAGCAAAACGATGTGTTTACTAACTTGCTTTTCTGCCCCCATAGATACCAGTTGTCCGTACCGGAACCCTGTAAAAAAAACAGGCGTATCGGGTCGGCTATAGTTATGGATGCGTGAACGAATGCTATCCATTTCGGAAGGCTGTATAGTTGTAGGGCACTTGCTGACTATAATGGCATCGGCCCGTCGGGCTCCATGCTTTGGTTCGCGCAATAAACCGGCCGGCAGCATGTGATCTTTAAAAAACAGGCGGTTATGGTCTGTAATGAGCAAGTTTAAAGATGGCTGAATGGCGCAGTGCTGCATGGCATCATCCAGCACTATAACTTCCGGTTTAGGGCTACCTTGTAAAAGCTGCTCTACGCCTTCTACCCTTTTTTCGCTAACCGCGACCTGCACCTCCGGAAAATCTGAGTGATACTGGAAAGGCTCGTCACCTAAAGTTGTGGCAGTAGCTTTATCATCTGCCAACACGAAACCTTTAGTAGATCGTTTATACCCCCGGCTTAGGGTAGCTACTTTATAGTTATGTAACAACCGAAGCAGGTATTCTACATGAGGCGTTTTGCCGGTTCCGCCAACTGTTAAGTTACCAACCGCAATAACAGGCATATCAAACTTACGAGAAGTAAACCAGCCTTTATTATAGGCCGTATTCCGGAGCGACGTAATGCCACCGTACAATGCAGCAAAAGGCCAGAGCAACAGTTTCAGTTTATCCATGTATGTTTGTATCGAAAGCAAATTTAAAATTAATTTTAACGACCTGACAAAGGCTGTCTAAATTATAAACTATAAACGATGCCACAGATAAAAGATATAGTTCGTGTACTGGAACAATATGCTCCGCTCGCTTACCAGGAAAGTTACGATAATGCCGGCCTGCAAACCGGTGATGTGAATGATGAAGTTACCGGAGTTTTGCTGAGCCTGGACTGCACGGAAGCCGTTATTAAAGAAGCTATAGAAAAAGGCTGTAACATGGTGGTAGCCCATCACCCGGTTATTTTTAAAGGTGTAAAATCACTGACCGGTAAAAGTTATGTAGAACGAACTATTATTAAAGCCATTCAGAATAATATTGCCATTTATGCCTCGCACACCAACCTCGATAGCGTGCATAATGGCGTAAATGCTAAGATCGCTGAAAAGATTGGACTCAAAAACGTAAAAGTTCTCTCCAAAAAATCTCACACGTTAATGCAGCTCGCTTTTTTCGTGCCTGTTGCTGATACCGAAAAAGTTTTGGAAGCCGTGCATGAAGCCGGCGCCGGACAGATCGGGGAATACAGTGACTGTAGTTTCCAGGTGCAGGGAACGGGCCGCTTTACCCCTTCTGAAAATGCCGACCCAACTATAGGCGAAAGAGGTAAACCGGAACAGGTACAGGAAAACCGCATCGAAATGGTGTTCCCAGCTTTTAAGCAGCATATAATTATGGATGCCCTGCTTAAAGCGCATCCATACGAAGAAGTTGCCCATTTCCTGACGGTGCTCGAAAACCCGAACCAGGAAGTAGGCATTGGTATGATCGGTGAGCTTGAGAACGAACTGACAGAAGAAGCATTCCTGGCTTACCTGAAACAGAAAATGAACCTGCAGGGCCTGCGCTACACAACTATAGGAAATAAAAAGGTAAAAAAAGTGGCTGTTTGTGGTGGTGCCGGAAGTTTCCTGATCAAAGATGCAATACGCTCAGGTGCTGATGCTTTTGTGACTGGCGACGTAAAATATCATGAGTTTTTTGATGCGGAAGGCAAGCTGATGATAGCCGATATTGGCCATTATGAAAGCGAAGTATATACAAAGGAGATTTTTTATGGTACTATATCAAAAAACTTTCCTAATTTTGCAGTCTATTTATCAGAAATAAACACAAACCCTATCAGATACACCTATTAATACATGGAAAGTACGGTAGCCAGCAAATTGGAAGCATTACTAAAGCTTCAGAGCATCGATTCGCAGCTTGATGAAATTAGACGCGTAAGGGGTGATTTACCCGAAGAGGTTCAGGACCTTGAGGATGAGATTGAAGGCTACGAGGTTCGTGTTCGCAAGTTTGATGACGAAGTTGCAGCCCTAAACGATTCTATCGCGCAGCGCAAACAGTCTATCAAAGACGCAGAGTCACTTATCCGTAAGTATGAAGACCAGCAGCAGAACGTTCGCAACAACCGCGAGTATGATGCTATCACGAAAGAGATAGAACTGCAGAAGCTGGAGATTCAGGTAGCAGAAAAGAAGATCAGAGAAGCCCACTACCAGATCGAGCAGAAAATTGCTGAGATTGAAGGTACAAAAGGCCGCCTGGAAGAGCGTCGTAAAGACCTTGACAACAAAAGGCACGAACTTGATCAGATCGTATCTGAGAGCGAAGAAGAAGAAAAAGCTTTAGAGAAAGACAGAGAGTCTGCTTCACATAATATCGAGGAGCGCCTGCTTTCTGCTTACAATCGTATCCGTAAGAATGTGCGCAACGGCCTTGCTGTTGTACAGGTTAAGCGTGATGCATGTGGCGGTTGTTTTAACACAGTTCCTCCGCAACGCCAGGCTGACATTGCAGCTCAGAAAAAAGTTATCGTTTGCGAACACTGCGGCCGTATTCTGGCTGGTGTTGAGCAGCGTGTATTCTAATTCAGAATTTTGCGCGTTAATCGCACACATAGTATAGTAAAAAGGATGGCTCAACCCCATCCTTTTTTTTTGTTACTGCTGGCTCTCCTTTGCCTGCACCTGCCCTCTTTTGCCAATTCGTATCTTAACGCGCAGCTAACCAAAGCATATTCCGAAACCCTGAAACTAAAGCTGGCCAACAGCAGAACTATAGTTCAGAAAGAACTTCGGCAAAACGAAAAGAATGCAGTCTCGCTGTTGCTTGCCAACTATAACGATTTCCTGGATATCTGCACGGAACAGGACCAGACAGAACTTGATAAGCTGATAGAGGCACAGGAAGTACGGCTAGATAAACTCGATGATCTAAAAGAGAAGTCGGTTTGGGTGGCTTATGCGAAGGCGGAAATAAGAGCGCAACTTGCCATGAGCGAATTGCTGTTTGGCAACCGCGTAGCTGCCGCCTGGGATTTCCGGAAAGCGTATCTGCAGTTTCAATCGAACTCCAGAAAGTACCCTGAATTTGTCCCTAACCGGAAAACGCTGGGCGTAATGCAGGTGCTGCTAGGTTCGGTGCCCGACGAGTACAAATGGTTTCTAAATATTGTTGGTCTGGGTGGAAATACGGCAGCCGGACTTTTGAATCTGCGCCAAGCTGCTACGGAACCAAACCTTTTCCAGGATGAAGCAAAATTACTACACGCCCTGCTTTTGCAGCTACTTGATGAGGATAATGCCAGATCTACATTACCACAGATATCAGCCTTAGCTAAAGCGCAATCTGACAACCTGCTATTTAACTTTGTGGCTGTATTGCTGCATAAAAAAGCCAAAAAAGCAGATGTAGCGCTGCAGTTTTATCAAACCCGACCAACAAGTGGCAATTATAGTTCGTTTCCATACATGCATCATATGGCGGCAGACCTGTACCTTTTCCGGGGAGATTATGACGCATCTGTAAAAGAGAACCGTTATTTTCTGGCACAGCATAAGGGCAAACATTACCTGAAGGCGGCTAACTTTAAACTATACCTGGCTTACTGGCTAAGCAACCATAAACCGCAGGCAAAGTGGCATTTCCAGCAAGTAAGGCAAGTGGGTGCAACTATAACTGAAGAAGATAAATACGCTGATAACTATGTCAGCAGAAACGAAGAGCCGAATCGTTATTTGTTGCTTGCCCGACTACATTCAGATGGCGGGTATTTTGATAAGGCGCTAAAAGAAGTGAACAAACTGGAAATTACAAAAGAAACGCCTTTGCCCGTTCGTGCTGAATATTATTACCGTAAGGCCCGCATTTATCATGGTGAGCAGCAAATAATACCAGCCATTAAAAACTACGAAAAAACTATAACTGCCTCTGCTGATGAGCCTTTGTATTTCTCTGCTCATGCATCGCTTCAGCTGGGTTATATTTATCAGCAACAACAGAAAAACGATCTAGCCAGAAAGTATTACCTGCAGGCACAAAACTATAGCAACCATGCTTACAAGAACAGTATCCAGGCCAAAGCTAAATTAGCGCTCTCCACTCTCCCATAGTTTCACCCAATGCCGTCTCTAGAAATAAACTATAAAGAACTACCTGTTACTCCTGAGGAATTCCGGCTGAAAGCGCTTTCCTGGGCAGATGCTTTTCCGCAGGTTGCCTATTATTACGATCACAACATACCATACCCGCACCAAGGTTTTAAGCACATGCTCGCTGTATCTGGTGGGGCAACTATAGTTTTTGATCCTACCAACCCTTTTGATAGCCTTCGGGATGAACTTCAAAAGCAACAAATGCTGTGTGGTTACTTAGGCTATGACCTGAAGAATAACATCGAAAAACTGGAGAGTAAAAACCCTGATGGTTTGGGCTTTCCAACTATATTTTTCTTTGTTCCGGAAATTACTTTATACTTTAATGAAGCAAGCATAACTATAGAATACTCAGGTTTTTATATTCAGAACGTACTTGAATATATATTGGCTGCTCCGGCAGCACAACCAGCAAAACCGAGAGGCATAACTATACAGCAACGCGTTACCAGAACCGACTATGTGGCCCAGGTTGAAAAGGTACGTCAGCACATTCTGGAAGGCGATGTTTATGAGTTGAATTACTGCATGGAGTTCTTTGCCGAAGAAGCAACTATAGACCCGCTATTTTTATACCTGGCTTTATCCGAAACGTCTCCTACTCCATTTTCCGGTTACCTGAAATTTGACGACAACTACCTGCTTTGCGCATCACCTGAGCGTTTCCTGAAAAAAGCTGGTACAACTATAGTTTCACAGCCTATTAAAGGAACTATAAGACGTGGCATAACACCTGAAGAAGACGAAAAACTACGTTACCAGTTGCGCCACGACGAAAAAGAGCTGGCCGAAAATATGATGATCGTGGACCTGGTACGCAACGACCTGAGCCGGACCTGCGAGGTGGGGTCTGTAAACGTTGAAGAAATGTTTGGAACCTATGGTTTCAGGCAGGTGTGGCAGATGATCTCAACTATAACAGGAACTATAAAACCTGGGAATAGCATTTCAGACGTTATAATAGGTGCCTTCCCGATGGGCAGCATGACCGGTGCACCCAAGATCAGCGCCATGAAGATCATTGATGATCTAGAAGCTACAAAGCGTGGACTTTACTCCGGAGCTTTTGGTTACATTACCCCAACCCAGGACTGCGATTTTAATGTGGTCATCCGAAGTATTCAATATAATGCTGCACAAAAATACCTGAACTTTATGGTTGGTAGCGCCATTACTTACGATTCCGACCCCGAACGCGAATACGAAGAATGTTTATTGAAAGCTCAGGCGATGATGAATGTTCTAATGAGTAATTAATCTGATATACTTATAATTAAGTTTCCTTGAACTAATCACTATTCTTTAATCATTATTAATTAATCATTCTCTCTGCCATTCTGTCACGGTTTTAAAACGGAATGTAGTATATTTGTAGCTCAAAGAGTTTATTAGCATGAATCCAATCCTAGATCTTGATTTTATAGATAATCGTACGCCGGAACAAGCCAATGCGGCTGCATCCTGCGATACGCAGGTTTCGAAAGAGACAAATACAGGCCGTTCCCGCAAACTATACATCGAAAGCTATGGTTGCGCCATGAATTTCTCGGATAGTGAGATCGTGTCGTCGATCATGTTTGAACAGGGCTTTGATACCACTGCTGATATTGCTCAGGCTGACCTGGTTTTCCTAAACACCTGCTCTATACGTGAGAAAGCTGAGCAAACGGTTCGTAACCGCTTAGGTCAGATCAATCATTTCAAGAAAAAAAAACCGGGAATGATGGTTGGGGTTTTGGGCTGTATGGCCGAACGCCTGAAAAAATCATTGCTGGAAGAAGAGAAAATTGTTGACCTGGTAGTTGGCCCGGATGCTTACCGCGACCTGCCAAACCTGATAAACGAAGTAGATGGCGGTCAAAAGGCAGTTAACGTTTTACTTTCCCGCGAAGAAACGTACGCTGATATCAATCCTATCCGACTGAATAGCAATGGTGTAAGTGCGTTTATCTCGATTATGCGAGGTTGCGATAACATGTGCTCTTTCTGTGTGGTACCATTTACCCGTGGCCGTGAGCGTTCACGTGATGCTCATTCTATAGTTCGTGAAGCCCAGGCACTGGTTGATCAGGGATATAAAGAAGTAACGCTGCTTGGCCAGAATGTGGACTCGTATAAGTGGGCTTCGGAAGATGGCACTGAGAACGTGAACTTTGCACAGTTGCTTGAAATGGTAGCGCTGCTTTCCCCTGATCTGCGTATTCGTTTCTCTACTTCGCACCCGAAAGACATTACAGATGAAGTGCTTTACACCATGAAAAAGTACGACAACATCTGCAAATACATACACCTGCCAGCACAAAGTGGTAACTCCCGCGTGCTGGAGTTGATGAACCGCACTTACGACCGCGATTGGTACATTAACCGTGTTGATGCCATACGTGCTATACTTGGCGAAGACTGCGGTATCTCTTCAGACATGATCGCTGGTTTCTGTACGGAAACCGAAGAAGAACACCAGGACACTTTGAGCCTGATGGATTACGTGCAGTACGACTACTCTTACATGTTCTTCTACTCAGAGCGTCCAGGTACACTGGCAGCTCGCAAACTGGAGGACGATATTCCGCTGGAAGTGAAAAAACGTCGTCTGGACGAGATCATTAACAAGCAGCGTGAAACCTCCCTGGCACGCAACAAACGTGATATTGGCAAGGTGCATAAAGTATTGGTGGAAGGTACATCCAAGAAATCGGAAGACCAGCTGAGCGGACGCAACGACCAGAATAAAGTAGTGATCTTCGATAAGAAGCACTATAAAAAAGGCGACTATGTGAACGTGCTGGTACACGATTGCAGCGTAGGCACCCTTTTCGGGGAAGCCATTGATTAGATTTGGAAATTTGAAGATGTGAAAATTCTACTTCAGCACATCTTCAAATCTCCACATTTCCAAATCTTCAAACTATAAAAATGCGCAACATCGATATTCAAAGTATAAAACAGCGATTTGGGATTATTGGCAATTCGCCGCAGCTGAACTATGCCATACAGGTAGCGGCGCAGGTGGCTCCTACCGAAATGACAGTGCTGATAACAGGTGAAAGTGGTAGTGGTAAAGAGTCTTTCTCCAAGATCATCCACCACCTTAGTCCGCGCAAACATGGTCAGTTTATAGCTATTAACTGCGGCGCCATTCCGGAAGGAACTATAGATTCTGAGCTTTTCGGCCATGAAAAGGGCTCTTTTACCGGAGCGCACGATACCCGCAAAGGCTATTTTGAAGTTACAGATGGTGGTACAATTTTCCTGGATGAGATAGGTGAAATGCCGCTCGGAACCCAGGCCCGTTTGCTGAGAGTGCTGGAAAATGGTGAGTTCATTAAGGTTGGCTCATCTAAAGTACAGAAAACAGATGTGCGCGTAGTAGCTGCTACTAACGTGAATTTGCTTAATGCTGTCGAGAAAGGCCGTTTCAGGGAAGACTTATACTATAGATTAAATACGGTTCCGATTACAGTACCGCCATTGCGCGAGCGAGGCGACGATGTGTACCTGCTGTTCCGCAAGTTTGCCAGCGACTTTGCTGAAAAATACCGTGTTAAACCAATCACGCTTACGCCAGAAGCAATAAAACTTTTACTTGCCTTCAGGTTTCCTGGTAATATTCGTCAGCTAAAAAATATAGTGGAGCAGATCTCGGTGCTGGAATATGAGCGTGAGATTGATGCAGAGACAATGAAACGTTACCTGCCACGCGATCAGGCCAGCCATGTTCCTGCTTTACTGAATGCTGAAAAAGCTGCAGAACAGCCTTTCTCGGAACGCGACATCTTATATAAAGTGTTGTTTGAGATGCGCCGCGACGTGTCGGATCTGAAAAAGCTTGTGTTTGAAATGCTCACGCAACAGCCGGTTGAAGCTGATCTTTTGAAAGAACACGAACATTTGTTTGAAAATATTGGTCAGTTTGAAGGTCGTACTTACCCAACCCAGGAACAATCTGATGCTTTCTACCTGCCAATGAAACAGGCACAGCCACACGAGTATGACGATCAAAAAATAGAGGACATCCAGCACGAAAATGCCGAAGAAAGTCTATCTTTAGAAGATAAGGAAAAAGAGTTGATCGTGAAGGCGCTGAAGAAGCATAACAACAAGCGTAAATACGCTGCACAGGACCTTGGCATATCAGAAAGAACGCTGTACAGAAAACTGAAACAGTATGAAATTGAAGAATAAACTAACAAAACTTTATATGTTGCCCCTGCTATTACTACTAACTATAGTTAGCGGCTGTGGAGTATATTCTTTTACCGGTACTACCATCTCCCCGGACATCAAAACCATCTCGATTCAGAACTTTGAGAACCCGACGGGTGAAGGACCTGCCAATTTAACGCAGCTGGTAACAAACAATTTCAAAGACTACTATCGCCGCAATACTAACCTTAATATATTGCAACAGGAAGGCGACCTGCAACTCGAAGGCCAGATTGTGAGCTTTACCGTTACGCCGGCTGCTATTCAACGAGAAGGCGAGCTTGACCAGGCATCCCTGAACAGGCTTACGTTGGGCATACAGGTTCGCTTTACAAACAACATGAACCCCGATGAGAATTTCGACCAACTGTTCTCTATATCACAGGACTTTGCACAGGACAGGGACGTTACGCAACTATCGCCTGCAGAAATAGAAGCTTTAACAGAGCGTCTGGTAACGGATGTGTTTAACAAAACAGTTGCAAACTGGTAACTTTTAGCCCTTTAAGTACAGATCACCTAATGAATAAATCAGCTTTTCTTGAACTGATACAGAAAGCTTCGAGCATTACAGACCTGCAGACTGCGGAACTGGAAAAGGTAGCACATGCCTTCCCCTACTGCCAGACTGCCCACCTGCTCCTGGCCAAATCTGCTTACGACAAGGGAAGCATGCTTTCTACACAGCGTTTGCGCCGGGCAGCCTCTTACGCCACCGACCGCCAGTTACTGAAGCGTGTCATCTACACTTCGCCTGTTCAGGCACCGGAATTTGACGAAGCAGCAATATTAGAAGAGCAAACTATAGTTAAGAAGTTTGAAGAAACAGCAACTATAGATCAGCCGGAAATTATAGTTGATGAATCCATAATAGAATCAGAAACCATAATTGAAGAGGCTCCTGAAATCAGCCAGGATAATAATGAAACCGAAACTATAGTTGACACTGAAAGTCTTTTAGAAGAACAAACTATAGAAGAAGAAACTATATTTACTGAAACGGAGCTTAACCCTACTGAATCAGTTACTGACGAAGAGCAGATAGAGAACCAGGCCGATGCCGTTGCAAGTTTAGTAACAGAACCAGTAGCTACTTCGGATGCCGAACTGGCAGATCTGCTGACTATAAGCAGCCTGAATACTTCATTTACTGCCCTGCTCACTCAAACACCTGATCCTGAGATAACAGAAGAAAGTTTAGCAACAGACAACTCGCAGCTTTTGCATGATACGGAAGCAGCGCTCCAAGAAATTGAGCTACAACCAGAAGCTATAACATCACAGGAAACTATAGTTGATGCCTCCCCTGTCGCCCCTGCTTTAGTAATTAACGCGGATGTATCGGAAGTTAAAACGGCTCATAATCCAGAAGATGCTCAGGTAAACTATAACTTTGATGAGATAGACCGCATGTACGCGGAAGATGCCCTGGGCTATTGGATGGGCTCGAGCAGAATGGGTGAACAGTTGCAGCTTAAAAACGACTATACACGCCCTAAGCCATATGCTTTCCATCCGGAACTGATACTGGAATACAATAAGACCCACGAACTTGAGAAAGCCATTCAGCCTGCAACGAATATATTAAGCGAGCAACTGGATATCATTGATCAGTTCCTTAAGCTTAACCCAAGGCTGAAAACAATGGCTAACATCAAGCTTAAAGAAGAGCCGCAGGAAGACCTTTCTCTTAAAAGTTCGAAGATCAAAAAAGGAATGGCCTCCGAAAACCTTGCTAATATCTTCTTAAAACAAGGCAAAGTTAAAAAGGCTATCAAAATATATGAGCAACTCATTTTGAAAAATCCGGAAAAAAAGAGTTACTTTGCTGAACAGATAGAAAAATTACAAAACATAAACTAAGATGTACATCGCCCTTATCAGTATTATCGTTTTCATTTGCGTGTTGCTAATTCTGGTTGTGCTAGCACAAAACCCTAAAGGAGGCGGGCTTTCCAGCCAGTTCGGAGGTAGCACCAGCCAGCTAATGGGTGTAAAACGTACTGGTGACCTTCTTGAAAAATTAACCTGGGGTTTCGCAATTGCCCTGGTAGTATTAACACTTGGTACTCACATGATGGTTAGCACAGCTAACGAAGGTGCTGCTGGTACCAGCATTAACGAAGAGCGTGCACGTCAGTCGCAGGTTCCGGGTGCTGCTCCTGCTACATTGCCAGGCTCAACAACAGATACAACTGCTGCTATTCCATCTCCTGCTGATATACCAGCAATGGTTGACACAGCAAACAACGGAAACTAGGTAACTATACCCTCAGAATATCAGTAAGCCAACCTGCATAAGGTTGGCTTTTTTATTTATAGTTTCTGCCATCATTTCGGTCCTGTTCACCAAAAAAGTTCCGTTGTCTGTCACAAAATGACAAAATTGTCAGGCATGACAGCTGCTTAGTCTGCAAAATTGGCTTAAACTATAGTTAAAAGCAGCTTGGCACAAGAAGTGATAAGTACTCTTCGGTTTCAAAGTTTAATTTCAACCATAAAACCTAATAACATTAACAAACTATGTCAATCAGCATTAAACCATTAGCAGACAGAGTAATTGTAGCTCCTGCTGCAGCAGAAGAAAAAACGAAGTCTGGTATCATCATTCCGGACACTGCTAAAGAAAAACCACAGCGTGGTGAGGTAGTAGCCGTTGGCGAAGGCAAGGTATCAGAGCAAGGTACATTAATGCAGCCACAAGTTAAAGTAGGCGACCAGGTGTTGTATGGCAAGTATGCCGGTACTGAGATCTCTATAGATGGCGGTGACTACCTGATCATGCGAGAGTCAGATATCCTGGCAGTACTTTAATCTATTCAATAAGTAAAAACTTAATCAGATCATATAAAATATGGCTAAGAACATCACATTTGATGCCGACGCACGTGGCAAAATTAAAGCCGGTGTAGACAAACTGGCGAATGCTGTAAAAGTTACATTGGGTCCTAAAGGCCGTAACGTAATCATTGACAAAAAATTCGGTGCCCCTACTATCACAAAAGATGGTGTTTCAGTTGCGAAAGAGATCGAACTGAAAGATCCTATCGAGAACATGGGTGCGCAATTAGTAAAAGAAGTTGCTTCTAAAACTGCTGACCAGGCGGGTGACGGTACTACTACTGCAACTGTACTAGCTCAGGCTATTTACACTGCGGGTATTAAGAACGTAGCTGCTGGTGCAAACCCAATGGACTTAAAGCGTGGTATCGACAAGGCAGTGCATGCTGTGGTTGAGAACCTGCGCCAGCAGTCTAAAAAGATCGAGAACTCATCTGAAATTGCCCAGGTAGGTACAATCTCTGCCAACAACGACGCTGAGATCGGTAAAATGATCGCTGATGCGATGGATAAAGTTGGTAAAGACGGCGTTATCACGGTTGAGGAAGCAAAAGGTACTGAAACTGAAGTGAAGACTGTAGAAGGTATGCAGTTCGACCGCGGTTACCTGTCTCCTTACTTTGTGACGAATGCAGAGAAAATGGAAGCTGACTTCGACAATCCTTTCATCCTGATCTACGACAAGAAAGTTTCTACTATGAAAGAGCTTCTGCCGGTATTAGAGCAGGTTGTTCAGACTGGTAAAGGCCTGGTTATAGTAGCTGAAGATGTAGACGGCGAAGCACTTGCTACATTGGTAGTTAACAAACTGCGTGGCTCGCTTAAAATTGCTGCTGTTAAGGCTCCTGGCTTCGGCGACAGAAGAAAAGCAATGCTGGAGGATATCGCTATCCTGACTGGCGGTACAGTAATTTCTGAAGAGCGTGGCTACAAGTTAGAAAACGCTACGCTGGAGTATCTTGGTAAGGCTGAAAAAGTGATCATCGACAAAGACAACACAACTATAGTTAATGGTGGTGGTTCTAAAGATGATATCGTAGCCCGTATCAACCAGATCAAATCTCAGATGGAATCAACTACATCTGATTACGATAAAGAAAAACTTCAGGAGCGTCTTGCTAAGCTTTCTGGTGGTGTTGCTATCCTTTATATCGGTGCTTCTACTGAAGTGGAGATGAAAGAGAAGAAAGACCGCGTAGACGATGCATTGCACGCTACAAGAGCTGCCGTTGAAGAAGGTATTGTAGCTGGTGGTGGCGTTGCACTTATCCGTGCGCTGGATGCCCTTAACAACATCGACGTTTACAATGCTGACGAGCAGACTGGTGTAAGCATCATTAAAACTGCACTGGAAGCTCCGCTTAGAACGATTGTTGCCAACGCTGGTGGCGAAGGTTCTGTAGTGGTACAGGCTATCCGCGAAGGCAAAGCTGACTTCGGTTACAATGCCCGTGATGACAGATATGAGAACATGTTCGCAGCTGGTATCATCGACCCTACTAAGGTTACACGTCTTGCTTTAGAGAACGCTTCTTCTATTGCTGGCCTGCTTCTTACTACAGAGTGTGTAGTATCAGAAGAGCCTGCTGAAGAAGGTGCTCCAATGGGCGGTGGCATGCCAGGTGGCATGGGCGGCATGGGCGGCATGATGTAATCAGACATCCCATAGTAAATAGTATATAAAAAAATCCCCTGTAGCGTTTGGTGCAGGGGATTTTTGTTTTCTGTCTGAATCAGGATTTACAGGATTGAAAAGAATTTTCAGGATTAGGCTTGTTCAATCGCAATAGAACTATAGGCTTCATTCAGATTAGCACCTCCTATTATCATACTCCACAAAGTCACTCCCAAATCTGTAAAACGCGGTAGTTTATCACAAACTTACTAACCTTCTAACTTCCAAAATTTCTAACTCTTTAACTCACTAACTCCTAAACTCTATAACTGCCTTATCTTTATAGTTATGTCGTGCGGAGCCACTTCATCGCCGCCAAAATATGGGTATAGTTGGTAGCCGTTTCCCGTTCCGCTGCAACCTCTCGGTAAAGTAATTTCAGCTCCGTTCACCCTGAAAATATAGTTACTACCATCCAATCTTAATTCATAAGTATAGGCTTTGTTCAAATCTACTGTACTGATATAGGCCGATGCTCGATTGCCGTTATGATAAACATACCCATGGATCTCTAGCTGATCATTCAGCCAGCGCCAGCCAAAGCGGGCGCTGTTGGTCTGATGTGATGAGCTGCAGTCGGCCATGCCGTATAGTTTATTTATGTCCCATTGATTAACCGGGTCAATGGAAGTATAAATAGCCGACTGATCAAAAATAGCTTCAAAGCGCAGGGTATTGGTACGTAGGCTCTTAAATGTATTGTTCGTAGCCGAATGTTCCCCTTTCTGGATCAGATAAGTTGTGTACGCGGCAGGTTTAACCTTTCGGGCATTCTGAGTTATAGTTTGCGATCTTAACCCCGGACGTACATCTGTACTGGAATCTTGTTCACAAGCACTAAAAAGAATAGTTAAGCCGAGTGCTAATATACCATTCAGGATCAGTCTATAGTTTGCCATAGTTTTATAGTTAGCAGGTAGCATAGTCTGGACTTTGACAAGCCCAGAGTTTGCTACCTACTTACGTTTTGTTAAACCTATAAGGCAACTATAAACAGGTAAAGTTATATTAATTTAGTGAATGCTTATTTTTTAGATGTCGCGGATAGCAATTGTTATGTCATGTGGCGCAACTTCATCTCCTCCATAATAGGGATATAGTTGATAACCCTCTGCAATGCCATTACAATGCCTTGGCAACTCTACACTCTCACCGTTAAGTATAAATACATACTTATTATCCTGTAAACCTATCTCGTACCTATAAGCTTTATTTAGCTCTACCGCACCTACCAGTTTCGAGTGCCTTACTTTATTCAGGTAAGTATAAGCGTGTATCTCGAGTTGGTTGTCGAACCAGCGCCAGCCAAAACGGGCGCTGTTGCTGTGGTGGTCGGTGCGGCAATCGGCTACGCCGTATAGTTTGTTTATGTCCGCCTGGTTGGCTTTATCAGTAGTCTGGTAAATGGCTGATGCATCAAAAGTGGCTTCAAACGTAAGCTCACTCACATTTCGGATAACAAACGGGGAATCGGAACTATGCTGCCCTTCTTTTATAGTATAAACTATAGTTTCAGGTTCTGTTGTTTTAGGCACAGGGGCAACGGTTACTGTCTGGCAGGCAGCAAGGGCAATAAACGAAAGCGCAACGAATGGCTGCCACTTTCCGGGTAAAGAAAACATGGGCTAAAAGTGTAAAATTTTGGCTATAAGTTAATTTTTAAAGTATATGCAATAGTATATATAAATCCCTGACGTTTAAGCAACTATAAGCTTCGCATCTATAAAGCAAAAGTATAAAATTTATAACATAAAAAAGGCCCTGCTATTTTTAGCAGGACCTTTTTTATAAAATTATTTTAAAACGATGCTTAGCCGCGACCGTGCATCATGTACATTAACTTACGGGTAAGCGCTATCAGTATTAAACCAGCCAGGATCACGAAACCACCGATGGCAGAGAAAATAGTGAAGGCACCCAGTTCCTCAACATAAGAAGCAATGTAACCACCTGCGATCTGGGCAATGAACGGTGCCAGGAACCAAACACCCATCAGCATAGATACCAATGTAACTGGTGCAAGACGCGTAACCATAGAAAGACCGATCGGAGAAAGGCAAAGCTCACCAATAGTATGGAAGAAATAAGTGGCGATCAACCAGGCAATGCTTGCTTTGATCGTTTCATCTTCAACGCCACCACGCTCCATTACGGCACCAACCATAAAGAAGAAACCAACACCAAGCAGGATCATACCCAGACCCATTTTAGTTGGGATGCTCAGGTCTTTGCCGCGCTTGGCCAGGAACAACCAAAGCTGTGCAGTAAGTGGGGCAAACATTACAATGAACAATGGGTTAACAGACTGGAACCAAGAAGTTGGGATCAGGTAACCAAATACTTCACGATCGATGTATTTATCTGTGTAAACTGTAAGCGAGCTACCTGCCTGCTCAAAACCAGCCCAGAAGAAAATAACGAAGATTGAGATGATGAAGATTACAGATACACGGTCGATCTCCTCTTTTGTAAGCTTATCCGCTTTCTTAGGCAGTCCAGTTGATTCGTCAGTCTCAGCTTTCACTGGCTTCAGACCAATATCACCAAGTAACTTTGGTCCTAAGGTATTAAATACGATCTGGCCGATAACCATACCGATACCGGCAGCAAGGAAACCATACTGGAAACCATAGTTGGTTACAGTCTCTACACCATTAATTACAGCTTTTGTAGCAAAATAATCTTCGGCAAGGTAACCGCACACCAGTGGCGCAAAAAATGCACCGATGTTGATACCCATATAAAAGATTGTAAAAGCAGAATCGCGGCGTGGGTCGCCTTGGGCATACAGGTTACCAACTATAGAAGAAATGTTAGGTTTAAAGAAACCATTACCTATAATTAACAGTAACAGGCCAAGGTAGGTCATTTCGACGCCAACGTAAGGCGTTGAGAACAAACTGAACTGGCCAAGAGCCATCAGCACACCACCTATCAGGATGGCGCGTCGGTGACCTAAGAATTTATCGGCCAACCAACCACCTATAATAGGCGTAAAATAAACGAAACCGGTAAAGTAACCATAAATTAAAGCTGCATCTGCTACACTGTAGCCCAAACCGCCTTCCAGGGCAGTTTTTGTAAGATATAGCATTAATAGGCCACGCATCCCGTAGTAGCTGAAGCGCTCCCATAACTCAGTAAAGAATAACAGGTACAGCCCTTTGGGATGCTTCAGATTTTCTTTATCCGCTGCAGCATCAGGGTGTTGTAGGTTGACAGACATAGATTTAGATTAGTTGATTGTTAGTTTAAATAGTGAAGTTACGCATACAAAGAAGGTAAATATATTAGTTTACACACAAACTGGCAAATATTTTACGTTATATAGTATAACTGTTATATCCATGTTATTATAAATTACCTAACCATTACGTTGATATATTATTTTTCATATTTTTGTCACATAATTAGTTATTAAACATCACCTTATTTTAATAAACCCAATAAATTTCAAATGAAAGAATCTGGACATAAATCTAATGCAGCAGGTTTAGACAGCTTAGGTATTAAAGAGGCGAAAGAAGTGCTTTGGAACCTGAGTCCGGCTGAGCTGGTAGAAGAAGCCATTAAAAATGGCGAAGGTGCCCTTACCGATACCGGTGCATTGATGTGCGATACAGGTAAATTTACCGGTCGTTCCCCAAAAGACCGCTTCGTAGTTAAAGACGCCAAAACAGAAAACTCTGTTTGGTGGGGTGATATCAATATCGCATTTGACCCAGAGAAATTCGACCAGTTACAGGCTAAAATGGTGGATTTCCTGAAGGATAAGAAGCTGTATGTACGTGATGCGTATGCAGGTGCTCATCCTGATTACCGCTTAAACCTTCGTATAGTTAATACCCAGGCATGGCAGAATCTATTCTGCAATAATATGTTCCTGCGTTTAACGGAAGAAGAGATTGCCAACCACAACCCGGAGTTTACTATCATATGTGCTCCTGAGTTCCAGGCTGATCCGGAAGTAGACGGAACACGCCAGCCAAACTTCGCGATCATCAACTTTACCAAGAACATGATCTTGATCGGTGGTACAGGTTATGCCGGCGAAATGAAGAAAGGTATCTTCGGTGTGCTGAACTATATCCTACCACACGAAAAGAACACATTATCGATGCACTGCTCTGCCAACGTTGGCCAGGAGGGTGATACTGCTATTTTCTTTGGTCTGTCAGGTACAGGTAAAACTACTCTTTCTGCTGACCCTAACCGTGGCCTGATCGGTGACGATGAGCATGGCTGGGCTGCTGACTCAGTATTTAACTTTGAAGGCGGTTGCTATGCAAAAGTTATCGACCTGACAAGAGAGAAAGAACCACAAATCTGGGATGCCATTAAATTCGGAGCTATAGTTGAAAACACGCGTTTCTACGAAGGAACAAGAACTGTAGACTATACCAACAGCTCTGTAACAGAAAACACACGTACAGCCTACCCTATTAACCACATCGACAATGCTGTGGAGCCATCAAGAGCAGATATTCCTAAAAATATCTTCTTCCTGACAGCTGATGCATTTGGCGTATTGCCTCCGATTTCTAAACTGAATGCGAGCCAGGCCATGTACCACTTTATCTCTGGTTACACTGCAAAGGTTGCCGGTACTGAGGTTGGTATCACTGAGCCGCAAACTACCTTCTCTGCCTGCTTCGGTGCGGCGTTCCTGCCACTTCACCCAACCAAATATGCAGAAATGCTGGGTAAGAAAATGGAAGAGAACAACGTAAACGTATGGCTGATTAACACAGGCTGGACCGGTGGACCTTACGGTGTAGGCTCACGTATGAAGTTGCCTTACACGCGTGCCATGATCACGGCTGCGCTTAACGGCGAACTGAATGATGTGAAGTATACCAAGCACCCGATCTTTGGTGTAGAGATGCCTAACACCTGCCCTAATGTACCGGATGAGATCCTGAACCCACGTAACACATGGGCAAATAAGGAAGAGTACGATGCAAAAGCGACAGACCTGGGTACTAAATTCGTGAAGAACTTTACGAAATACGCAAGTTACGCTAACGATGAGATTCTGGCCGGTGCACCTCAGGTTGAGGTAACCATAGACTAACCATCTCATAACTATAACATTAAGCCCCGCTGCCACCACGTAGCGGGGCTTTTTATTGAAAACCTATATTAGCGTAAAGGCTATAGTTTCGTATATTTATCCGTATAGTTTCTAAAGTTCATAATTACATCAGAACTGTAAACTTAACTATAGCTAACAGGTTAACTATAAGGCAGTAGCAATTTAACAATCAACCATCTAACAATTAAACAAGTGCACCTTTTCTACACGCCGGATATACATTCAGAATTCTACACCTTAAACGAAGAGGAATCGAAGCACTGTACTCGTGTTTTGCGCCTGCAGCAGGGCGACACCGTGTACCTGGTTGATGGGAAAGGTAATTTGTTTACGGCCATTATTCAGGATGCCAACCAGAAGAAATGTAAGCTGCAAACTATAGAAAAACAGCCTGAATATGGTAAACTATCTTACATATCGCACATAGCCGTAGCTCCCACCAAAAACATGGACCGTATGGAATGGTTTGTAGAGAAGGCAGTTGAGATAGGTGTTACGGAAATCACATTCCTGTTGTGCGAGCATTCGGAGCGCCGCCAGCTGCGTTTAGACAGGCTTGAGAAGATCGCGATCAGTGCCATGAAGCAGTCACAGAAAGGGTATCTGCCCTTACTGCACGACCTCACTCCTTTTACAAAATTTGTACAACAGTCTATACAGGATCGTACATTTATTGCTCATTTAGAAGAAGATGCTACTAAATCTATAAAGCATTACTATGACTCCGGAAAGCCGCACTGCATTATGATAGGTCCGGAAGGAGATTTCTCACCAAATGAAATAAAGGCAGCTTATGAAGCGGGTATCCGTCCGGTTACACTGGGCGAAAGCCGCCTTCGAACCGAAACTGCCGCCTTGGTTGCCTGCCACACGTTACAGGTATTGCACGAGATCTATTCAGCGTAACATTAAATCGAACTATAAACTATAGCTATGAAACAAACCCTTCTCCTGTTTTTTGCATTGCTGCTGGCTACACCACTACTGGCGCAACGCTATAGTTTAAAAATTGCCAAACTAAAATATAACGGCGGCGGCGACTGGTATGCGAATAAAACATCGTTACCTAACCTTATCAATTTCTGCAACCAAAACCTGAACATGAACATAAAGCCGGACGAAGATGTGGTGGAGATCGGTAGTCCTGAACTATACAGCTATCCGTTTGTGCACATGACGGGCCACGGTAATGTGGTTTTCTCGGATGCGGATGCACAAAATCTACGCAATTATCTTACCAGCGGCGGCTTTCTGCACATCGACGATAACTATGGCCTGGATAAATACATCCGCAAAGAAATGAAGAAGGTATTCCCGGAGTATGACTTTGTAGAGTTGCCTTTCGACCACCCTATTTACCGCCAGAAGTATACTTTTAAGAATGGCCTACCCAAGATACACGAACATGATAACAAACCGCCACAGGGCTTTGGTATTATGCACAAAGGCAGATTAGTGTGTTTCTATAGTTACGAAACTGACTTGGGTAACGGCTGGGAAGATGCCGAAGTACACAACGACCCCGAAAACAAACGCCGCGAAGCCTTACAGATGGGTGCTAACATTTTAACGTTTGCTTTAACGCAAGGCAGCGGGTTGCAATAATTGAATTTTGATTGAATGAGTGAATTAGAATACGCATTTTTATGCCATTGTTGGTGTTTTCACCAACAATCCAACTATAAGGTTCCATTTGCCTGCTCACGAAACACACAGCAATGGCGTTAAATCATCTCTGTTAGGGCCCTTATTCCATCTGGCAATTTAACAATCAGCAATTAATACTTCCTGTTAAAGATCTCAGACAAAATAAATGCGTCGCGGGCTGTAGTTGGGTTCCTGAGTATAGAAGGATCAAATGCTCGAAGGGCAACTTTGGGCTTTACTTCGTAATGCTCAAAAGACGCTGTTCTTTCAATCGGCTTACGTTTCGGTATAGTTCTCTCTAAAGATACGGCTGCCGGTGCCTGGTGCTCATAAACACTTACTTTAGGAGTTTCAACTGTATTGAACTGCTTAACAGGTTTCTCATAGATCACTTCCCTTGTTTGCGCTTTTGCCTGCTCCATTTTAGGCTGCAGTTCGCGCAGAATATCCTCAAAAGACGTTACAGGCACAGCTGGCCTGCTCTGGGTTTGAGGACGCTGCACAGGAGGCTCGTTCTCATCCCTGAACTTTTTCGGCTGGTTGTTGTCTTCCTTAAAATACTTCCTAAAAAAGGTGAACAGGAAATACCCAACTGCCAGCAGTATGTAAAATATGACCTTAAAATCTTCCATCTGTTCGTCGTATTATCAAATATAGCAATTTTATAGTATAAATCCTCTGCAACTATAGCTATAGTTAGGCAAACTATAGAAATCATAAAAACTATAGTTTAATCCGCTGTTACACTGTCTTAGATACGAGAAATAGTCTTATTTTTGAGATTAGAATTCAGAATTTCTGCTTTTAGCGAATGCAAGTATCAAGATTAGAGATCAAAGGCTTCAAGAGTTTCGGCGACCGCGTGGTCATCAACTTCGACGAAGGTATAACAGGAATTGTAGGGCCGAACGGCTGCGGTAAATCCAATGTGGTGGATGCCATCCGTTGGGTGCTGGGCGAACAGAAGACCCGTAACCTCCGCTCCGACAAAATGGAGAACGTGATATTTAACGGCTCCAAAACCCGCAAGCCGGTGCAGATGGCCGAAGTATCTATCACCTTCGATAACAACCGAGGCGTACTGCCAACTGAATATTCGCAGGTTACGGTTACCCGCCGCTACCATCGCTCTGGCGACAGCGAATACCTGCTGAATGGCGTGCCCTGCCGTTTAAAAGACATCAACGAACTTTTCCTGGACACCGGTATAGGCTCCGACAGCTACGCAATCATCGAGCTAAAGATGGTGGACGAGATACTGAACGATAAGGAAAACTCGCGCCGACTGTTGTTCGAAGAAGCTGCTGGTATCTCTAAGTTCAGAGTCCGTAAAAAGCAGACGCTAAAAAAGCTGGAAGAAACGGATGCCGACCTGGAGCGCGTTGAAGACGTGTTGTTCGAGATCGGCAAGAATATGAAAACGCTGGAAAGGCAAGCAAAACAAGCTATTAAGTATTTCCAGTTAAAGGAAGACTATAAAAAGCATAGCCTGGAGTTTGCCCGCCGCAACATAAGCCAGTACCAGCAAACCATGGAGCGCCTGGAGCAGGACGTGCAGCGCGAAACAGCTTTGAAGGAAGATTATGTGGGCGCCGTAACAGAAGCTGAAGACGCCATCGCCGACCAGAAAGAAGAGCTGAACCGCACTCAGGAACAACTCGGTGAGATGCAGAAAACCATGCAGGTGCAGACCTCAAAACTGCGCCAGCTGGAAAACGATATCAAACTAAAAGCAGAACGCAGCACTTATCTTAAGGAGCGTATTACGCAGCTTCGCCAGCAGATAAGCCAGGACTCGTCGAATGTAGAGCACATACAGGAAAGTATAGTAGAGCTGCGCGATGAACTCGCAACCGTGCAGGAACAATTTGGCGCTGCCGAAGAACAGGTACAGACGCTGAAAGAGCAACTACAGGACGCTAACGAGCAAAAGCAGACCTTACAGGATTCTTTCCAGGACCTGAGCCTGCAGCACCGCGACAAGCAGAATGCCGTTTTCCAGCACCACAAGCAACTTGAGATCAGCAATGTGCAGATACAAAGTATAGTTTCTGACCTGGACCGCATGGAACAGCAGCAACTAACCGCTGATGAAGATGCCGAGCTATTGGCAGAGCAACTACAGGAAGCCCAGGAACTGCTTGAAAACACCACTACAGAACTGGTAAGCCTGCAGGCTAAAGAAGAAACACTTCTGCAGAACATCGAGAAAACCGAACAGGACATTGAAGCCTTGAAAGAGCAGCTCGTTGACCTGAACCGTACCCGCGACGCGAAGCAGAATCAGTACAACCTGACCAAAGCGCTGGTTGAGAATATGGAAGGCTTCCCGGAAGCTATCAAATTCCTTTCTCAGACCGATACCTGGCAGAAGCCCGCTCCTCTCCTTTCGGATATTATAGTTTGCGAGCCTGATTATAAAGGGCTTATTGAAGCCTATTTGGAGCCTTACATGAACTTTTTTGTGGTGGATGAACTACAAGAGGCTTTAGATGCAGTAGAGTTGCTGAAGAGTCAGAATAAAGGCCGCGCCAGCTTTATTATCCTTTCTGAGATTGAAGAACTCGAACCAACCGCCACTTACTCCGAAGGCGACCTGAAAGCTGCTTACGAAGTGGTAAAAGCCGACAAGAAGTACAGCGAACTGCTAAAGTACATGCTCCGGAATGTATACATCAGCGAAGAAGTAAACCTGTACGACACAGACTATAAAACTATTTTGCTGAAAGACGGCTCGGCTATTAAAAAGCCGCTGAGTTTATCAGGCGGATCTGTTGGAGTGCTCGATGGTAACAGACTTGGCCGTAAACAGAACCTGGAAACGCTGGCTAAGGAAGTTGAAGAATTGGTAAAGCAGGCTGATCTGATGCAAAGCCGTGTAAATGCGCAGCAACAGATCCTGCTGAACTATAAAGGTGAATCGCAGAAAGAGCGTATTAAGGAGCTGGAGCGAGAAACAGCAAAACAGCAACAGGAACTGCTAACTATACGCATCAAACACGAGCAGCACCAGCAGAACCGCCACAACTATACCCAGAAAAAAGAAGAGCTGCTGCAGCGCAAAGATGAACTGAGCAAGCTGTTCCTGGAGATGTCGCCGGTAGCGGAAACCGACCAGCAGGAACTGAAGCGGCTGGAAGAAGAAATAGCCGTATTTACATCCCAACTGAACCGCCAGCAGGAACAGATCGCTGTCATCAACGGCATGTATAACCAGGAGAACATCCAGTTCCACCAGCTAAAGAACCGCTTTGCCAGTTTACAACAGGAGATCAGCTATAAGCAGAAAACCGTTGAAAGCAACCAGGAACGCATTGAGAACCTGAAGCAGGAAATGGCCAAGGCCGAAGAGGAAACAACTATAGCCAATGACTTTATAGAAGAAAATGAAGCTATAGTGGAGCAGATGACCGAAGCCCGTCGCGAGTTTGGTTATGAACTGGAAGCTATCGAGAAGAAATATTTTACCCTGCGCGGTGAGCTCGACGAGAAAGACAAAACCATACGCGAACTGCAACGCAAACGTCAGAATGCTGATGAGCTTTTAATGCGCATGCAGCAGGCACTGAACGATACAAAGATTAAACTGGTATCGGTGCAGGAAAGACTTGCAGTGGAATTCAACATCGAAACAACAGACCTCGCTTTACCAGCTGACGAAACTATAGAAATGCCAACGGACGAATTGAGCAACTATATTTCCGGCTTGCGCTCTACAATCGATAGAATGGGCCCTGTGAACGCGATGGCTGCCGAGGCGTACGTTGAGATTGAAGAGCGTAATAACTTCATTACAACGCAGCGTAACGACCTTGTTAACGCCAAGAATACCCTGATCGAAACTATTAACGAGATCGACACGGTAGCTAAGGAGAAATTCCTGGAGTCGTTCAACGAGATCAAGGGCAACTTTATACGCGTGTTCCGCAGCCTCTTTACCGAAGAAGATAACTGCGACCTGGTGATTACTGACCCGAGCAACCCGCTGGAATCTAAGATCGAGATCATGGCCCAGCCAAAAGGCAAGCGTCCGTTAACTATAAACCAGTTGTCTGGTGGCGAGAAAACGCTTACGGCCATATCGCTGCTTTTCGCTATTTATCTGCTTAAACCTGCGCCGTTCTGTATTTTTGATGAGGTAGATGCCCCGCTTGATGATGCTAATATTGACAAGTTCAACAACATCATCCGCACGTTCTCCAACGAGTCGCAGTTTATAGTTGTAACGCACAACAAGCGCACCATGGCCTCTACCGACGTAATGTATGGCATTACGATGATCGAAGCCGGTATCTCCAGAGTAATTCCTGTAGACCTGCGGCAGATAGCGTAAACAATAGCTTAAATTATATAACAAAAAAGCTCCTGAATTCTATAGTTCAGGAGCTTTTTTGATTTTATGTTTTATTATGTTGCAAGTTTAGCGACAGTGCAACTTGTGACTGTACATGGGGCCAGTTTGTAACTGGCGTTTTTTAGGTTTTATAGTTTCGGCAGTTACAAACTGCCGGCAAATTTAACCACCAGTTACCGCTGCGCTCAAACTGGCGGAATATTAGATGTGTTATCTATAGTCTAAACTATAGCATCGATCTCTTTTTGCAGCTTTTTAGTGAGCTTTGATTTTACCAAACCATAGCTCTGCTTAACATAAGTTTCCCACTCTGTATCATTCAGCCCGCTCCATTCCTGCACATTCACCCATTTATTGCGGGCCATGTACGGAGCCGGAACTATAGTTGGCCGTCCTACCATTTCATCAAACTGCTCATCAGTAACTTTAAACGAAACAGAGTGTGGTGCATCAATGCTGGTTACACAGAACATCTTCTCTCCTACTAAAAAGCAGAGGTCAGCGCCCCACTTAATATCCTCTGTTACACCTGGCAAGCCCAGGCATAGTTCACGTAGCGCTTCAATATTCACTTTCTAACTTTTTAACTTACAGACTTTTTAACTTACCTTACTCCCTGATCCGGGTACTTACCCGTTTTAGTTCTATAGAAGGCCATTATCTTTTCCATGTCAGCTTCAATATCGCCGGTTGGGTAAATGGTTGGTCCGATGCCAGCTTCCTTTTTAGCGTAGTCCAGGTAACCTAAAACAATAGGCACGCCTGCACCCTCTGCTACATAATAAAAACCGCGTCTCCAACGAGGCTGGTATTTACGGGTGCCTTCCGGTGTTACCATCACGCACATATCGCCTGGCGTTTCTTTAAATATCCGGATCATGGCGTCCACCATCTTTGTGTTTTTTGATCTGTCGACAGGCAGGGCACCCATAGAACGTAGCAGGCCGCCAAACGGAAACCTCATAAATTCTTTTTTAATAGTATAGCGTATAGGGGCATCCATGAGGTAAAATGCTGCACGGGCGTAAACAAAGTCCCAGTTACTGGTGTGTGGTGCAGCGATCATGACACAACGTCGGTTCTCGGGCGTAAGAGTGCCGTTCAGTTTCCAGCCGGAAACTTTGAAAAGGAGATTAGATAAAAATTTAGCGATCATGTGGGTGTTTATACATCCGGTTAAGCAGCCTATAGTTAGACTTGCTTATAAGATTAGATTCAAAGTGTATAAATACGCACAATAAAGCTTTTTTACAAACCGATTTTGATAACGTGCGCGCGTTTACGCAGAAGGTATGCCTGGAAACCTACTCCTACCATTGGTCCGAAAGTAGTATAGGTCTGGTCGTCTTTCTTCTGACGGAAATAACGGAAAGAAAGCATCGGCTCTATGGAGAACTTTTCGTTAAAGAAAAAAGCATATCCTACGCCTACAGATGCATCTAGTAGATTTGACTGAAAACCATCTGAAAAATTATGCTTGCCTACGCTTACCCCGGTTTCACCAAAAACACCATTATCGAGGTAGTAACGCACAAAGGGACCAGCCATAAAGTAAGTCTCTTTAAACGGTTCCTGTTCCGGATCAGAAGTTACTTTGGTATTCTCGTGAAACAAGTTGAGGTTTAAACCTACTGCAAAATCATTGGTAACAAAATAGCCGTTCTTAGATTGCAGATTCGCCTGTATTCTTCTTCCTTCTTCCTGTTGTCCGTTTATCGAATGCAGGTTATCCGAAGTCTTGTAAGCAAAGCCACTCAGAGAGCCCCCAACTAAAATAGAGCCGTGCTTTACTTTTGCTTTAAACATGAAACTCTCGTTTTCCTGGGCAATAACTAATGAAGGGAGTACTAAAAATAGAAGTAGAATTTTTTTCATATGCATAAAGGGTGTGGGCTAAATATGCATATGTACGTTTGATATTAAAAACGTTTACACTATAACTATATTTTTTTTAATTTAATAAATAAGCCTGCTTTTGTAAACTATAGTTAGTCTATATTTCAGTACAATTAATTTGTGAAAGATTAGTCAATAATCAGCTGCTTCAGGTGCTTTTCTAAATGCAGGGTATAGCGGTAGCCAATGTCAAAAATCTCATCTGCTTTCCGAAAACTCATCAGGCGGTAATACTTAAGTTCAGGTGGTTCTATTAAAAAATCACAGAGATGCAGGCGCATCTTCACATTGTTATTGATAGCCAGGTGCGCCGTTCGCTCTACCATGCTCCGCAAGGTGGTAATTTTTGCCTGGTGGTTAATAGGATTTACATGCACGCCTATCTTTATATCACAATTCTGGTGCAATGGGTCAACCGGCATATTATTCAGCAGTCCACCATCGTTAAGCAATTTACCCTGGTAAGCGATCGGATGGTAAAGAATTGGAACTGCTGATGAAGCTATAAGGGGTTTGATGAGTTCGCCAGTTGAAAAGTAAACACTCACGCCTTCGTTCATCTCGGTGGCACTAACTATAACCGGGATTTTCAGATCCTCAAAGCAGGCATTTTTCCCAAGGTACTTTTCGTATAATTTCTCTACTTCATCCAGATGCAGAAAACCGATCTTACCAAAAGCTGGACGAATGATCTTAAATACACTAAGCTCTCTTATCAGCTTCAATATCTCTTCTGGGGAATAACCTGCTGCATAAAAAACGCTGGCAATAGCTCCGGAGCTTACCCCCGATAAAATAGATACTTTTATACCCAGCTCATCCAATGCCTTTAATACACCCAAATGCGCAATACCCCGGGCCCCACCTCCCGACAAAGCAAGTCCTATCTTCACAGGCTATAGTTCGTTTAGGCTAAACGTATCTTTTAACCGGACGCCTTTTTCGGTTTGCTGCACGGTACAGCATTCATTCACCGCATCATGTTCAAAAAACAGGATATAGTTTTCGGAGGCAGCCTTGTCCAGGAAAGCAGCTTTCTCTTCCATCGTTATAAGCGGGCGTGTATCATAACCCATCACATAAGGCAACGGAATATGTCCAGCAGAAGGCAACAGATCAGCCATATAAACCAGTTTATTCCCTTTATAGTTAATAACTGGCAGCATCATTTTATCGGTGTGTCCATCCACGTAAATGATATCAAACTGCGGTATTGGGGAAGGCTGAGACGGATCAATGAACTTTAAATGTCCACTTTCCTGCATCGGAAGAATATTCTCTTTCAGAAAAGAAACTTTTTCACGCGGGTTTGGCTCTGTAGCCCATTTCCAATGGTCTGCATTAGACCAATATGTAGCGTTCGGGAATACTAACTCCAAATCTCCATTACCATTTTTATACTTTACGCCACCACCACAATGATCAAAATGCAGGTGCGTCAAAAACATATCAGTTACATCTTCAGGGGCAAAACCGGCAGCTTTGAGCGAACCATGCAAAGTTGCATCGCCGTGTAAGTAATAATGACTGAAAAAACGCGCATCCTGCTTATCTCCTATCCCATTATCAATCAGTATCAGTCTGTCTCCGTCCTCAATCAGCAAACAGCGCATGGCCCATGTACAAAGGTTATTCTCATCAGCCGGATTAGTGCGTTGCCAGAGTGTTTTAGGCACTACACCAAACATGGCCCCTCCATCCAGCTTAAAAAAACCTGTATCTATAACGTGAAGATTCATAATAGTTAGAAAGTTAAAAAGTTTGGAAGTTAGAAAGTTAGCATGAGTTAAGAATGATAAAATCACTTAATTCAACACGCTACATAAACAACTCCATAAAACTAACAGTGGCTAATATATTAAAACAAAAAAAGGTAACAAAGCCTATGCAGCTTTATTACCTTTCTAACTTTTTAACTTCTATAATTTCTAACTCTCAAGAACCACTCCCATATCCGAGAATTTGTCGATACGCTGCATGATGCGATCTTCTGTATCTAAAGCCTCCAGTTCGTCCAACAATTTGATGATCTCTCGTTTCATAGTTTTCATCATCTTGTCTGGCTCTGTGTGAGCACCACCAAGAGGCTCTTTAATGATACCGTCTATCAGCTTATGTTGCAACATATCTTTTGCTGTTAACTTTAATGCCTCAGCTGCCTGCTCCTTATAGTTCCAGCTGCGCCATAGTATGGAGGAGCAGGATTCCGGAGAAATAACCGAATACCAGGTGTTTTCCAGCATCATCACGCGGTCGCCAATAGCAATACCCAATGCCCCTCCCGACGCACCTTCACCTATTATGATACAGATAACAGGAACCTTCAGCATGAACATTTCTTTCAGGTTACGCGCAATCGCTTCACCCTGTCCGCGCTCCTCAGCTTCCAGTCCAGGGAATGCACCTGGCGTATCAATAAGCGTAACGATAGGTTTGCTAAACTTCTCGGCCATTTTCATCAGGCGAAGAGCTTTTCGGTAGCCTTCCGGATTAGCCATACCAAAATTGCGCATCTGACGCTGCTTGGTATTGCGCCCCTTCTGCTGACCAATAAACATGATGCTGCGGCCTTCTACTTCACCAAAACCACCAACCATCGCTTTGTCATCACCAACAGTACGGTCACCGTGTAGTTCCACGAACTTATCAGTGATACCGTTGATATAGTCTAATGTATACGGCCTGTCCGGGTGACGGGAAAGCTGTACACGCTGCCAGCGGGTAAGGTTGGCATACGTTTCCTTTTTCAGGTTCTTTATTTTCTCTTCCAGAGCCTTTACCGCCTCCGAAACATCTACCTGGCTCTCGCTGGCCAGTTTTTTCATTTCCTGCAGTTTGCCTTCTAAGGCAGCAATTGGCTGTTCGAAATCTAAAAGCATATTTTCTTCGCTAGTAATTCGCTACAAATTTAACAGATTATGTTATTACAGGTAAGTAAGTAGAGAAAATATAGTGTAATTGAAAAATAAATGTGGTGTATTACAGCAAATTAGGTTTTAGCAACTAAAATATAGTATGAAAAATATGCTTAGCACTTGCAGAATCAAAATTAACACTATACTTTTGTATCACTTTAACGAACAGCGTTAGGGAAAACAAAGTTGGTCCGGTAGTTCAGTTGGTTAGAATGCCGCCCTGTCACGGCGGAGGTCGCGGGTTCGAGTCCCGTCCGGACCGCAGATTATCTGCGGTCATCGCTTGTAGAGCAAAAGGCTCTGTTATTTCAATTTATTGGTCCGGTAGTTCAGTTGGTTAGAATGCCGCCCTGTCACGGCGGAGGTCGCGGGTTCGAGTCCCGTCCGGACCGCTCTTAACAAAAGAGCCCTTGAATTAATTTTCAAGGGCTCTTTTGTTGTTTGTACCTATCCAATTATTATCGGTTCTCTGAAGATTTAAGGATATTTACATTAAAAGTTTATAGTATAAACCTAAATAAATTGCACGAGCTTGCGGAGTGGTTTTAGAAAGCGTGTGTAGAAAGGTGGATTCAGGCCATTGATGCGCCAGGCATTATAGTCTTCCTGGTTTGCCCGCATACGATTCTTGAGTGTTACATTACTCTTGCCACCAACCCGCATTTTCACAAGCTTTTCAGGAATATAGGTAGTGGTGATCTGGTGCTTATACAGGTAACGTAGCATTAACTCATAATCAGCAGCACTTTTGAACTCTGTGTTGTAAAGACCTAGCCTTTGATATACTTCACGTTTTACATAAAAAGTGGGGTGAGGCGGCATCCAGCCATACAAAAAGCTTTGCCTATTGTAGTCCCCTGACACCCAGTTACGCACTACTTTCTCTGTATTTGCTCTCTGTACATATAAAAGGTCACCATAAACACTATCAGTATTCTTAGCTTCAAAAGCTTCAGCAACCAAGGCTATACTATTTGGGGAGTAGAATATGTCGTCAGAATGTAAGAAACCAATTACATCACCAGTTGCTAGCTTTATACCTTTATTTATGGCGTCATACAATCCGCCATCCTTCTCCGAAACAAACCTGCTAATTTTATCGCCATACTGATTCAGTATCTCAATTGTTCCATCTGTAGACAAACCATCCACAACAATGTACTCGATGTCAGGGTAAGTTTGCTCCAGTACAGATGCTACCGCATCAGCTATAGTTTCGCGGTTGTTGTAGACGATGGTAATGATGGATACTTTCAAGAGCTACTACTTATTGTTTAGCTAATTTGGCGTTCACGTTTAGGAATGGCAGGGTTGCCTTGATAAATGGTATAAGTTTCCAATTCCTGGGTGGCGACAGAAGAGGCAGCAAGCACACTATGCGAACGACAGGTAACACCAGGACAAACTATAGCTTTCGCACCTATCCAACATCCTTCTTCTAAAGTTATTCCACTAACTAGTAAATCAAAGGTTGACTTTTTATAGTTATGGCTACCAGTAAGCAGCATAGCCCCCTGCGAAAGCGTTACATTATCTTTTATACATACATGAGTAAGGTTATCGATCCAGACATTCTCCCCTACCCAGACAAAATTACCGACCTCGAGCAACCAGGGGTATTTTATATTGACAGCTGGTTTAATAACCACTCCCTGCCCTATTTTAGCACCGAACAGCCGTAGCAACCACACTTTTACACTACTAATTGGGTTAAGAGGGTTGATGAGGAAAATTACGTTCACAAAATACCACAGCACACGCTTCACCGGACCTGCGCCAGGGTTGTACCAATCATTATTATAGTTGCTTAATCTAACAGTATTCTTTTCTTCTGTTATCACCAGATTAATCTATTTTAAATAATTTTAGATTTTGGGCCACGGCCTCACTATCCTGCACATATTGTTTTGCATAAAGATACGCAGCCTCCGAAATAATATTATAATCTTGCTGCGTATGGTCCAACATGTATTGTATCTTATTTGCAAAAGTATATGGCTCAGAGAGTGAAATATCAAACCCGACTCCTAAACCTTCTAATTCCTTCCATGGCGTCTGATCACTGATAATTACTGGTCGTCCGGCAGACAAGCTTTCCAGTATCACATGTCCAAAATTTTCGCCACGCGTTGGCATAAATAATGCATGATAATCCTGAAGTGTTTCATGTACGCGTTGGCTTTCCAGGCTGCCTTTATAGTTTACTTCTATATTTGAAGGTAAAGCTTTAATTAGCTGTTCACACCCAGACCAATAGCTCTCATTGTAAATTGGCCCATAAATGTCAAAAACAATATTACCATTGTAAGTATACTCTTTGAGAACTTCTAAAGCATATAAAGTATTCTTTTCGGGGGATATACGAGCGATATAAACCAACCGTAAACTCTCCTGCTCCTTAATATGTTGTTTATTGCTAACTATAGTTGCAGTTTTAGGGAAATTAGGTGCAACCTTGATTTCCTGCTTACTACCAAAAACAGCTTTGATATGCTCTTTTTCTGCTTCGTTGGTAGCATGAAAACTTACACCCTTGTAAAGTCCCAACAATTGAGACATCTTCAGGAATATCTTCTTTTTGCCTCCTTTTACCTGTATTGCGCTCGGTGCCAGCATACCCCTTGCCGAAACTATAGTCTTATAGCTAAGCTTCTTTGCGATTCTTAAAGGCATAATTGAAAAGTAAAATGAATAAACCCCATTTACAAATAGCACATCAGCCTTCGCTTCCTTGGCAGCTTTTGTAAGTGTACTATATTTCAAATTACCAGCCGAACTATAAAAGACCTGCAGATGTGGCGCCAATTGGTTCCAGGTATCTGATTTTACCGAAGAGTAAGGTTCTGTTTCACAATAGTCAGTATCTCTCGTGATTACCCAGAAATCAAAATCATTTTTTAGATGCTCTACCAAATTCGCACACGACTGAATTGGTCCACCAGCTTTGTAACCAGGCAAGAACCAGTCTATGAAAATGAGGATGCGGGGTTTGGACATCAGAGTTTTTTGTAAAGATCAATATATTGTTGCGCGATGGCTTTATTGCTATAACGTTTACAATTTTCAAGCCCAGCAGCGATCAGGTTTGTACGAAGTTCATCATCTTGTAGCAGCTTTAAAATTCCATCTCTGATCTCAGATACATTAATAGGATCAACCAGTAAAGCTCCGCTGCCGGCTACTTCCGGCATCGAGCTACAGTTACTTGTAATCACTGGCCTACCAGTAGCCTGCGCTTCGAGAATTGGCACTCCAAAACCCTCAAACAAAGAAACGAAGGTTACGATATCTGCCTGAGCATATAACGTCCGCAATTCCTCATTTGTGATGCCAACATGATTCTTATAATTGATCTTATACTTTATCAGCAACTTTTCCTGCTCGTGAGTTAGTTGCCCGACAATCATGAAGGTGCACGCTATACCAGCCAGGGCTTCTATAGTACGCTCCAGGTTCTTATTGTACTTTGTACCGACCTGTAAAATTGTAGGGTTCACTTTGTTAAAAGACTTTGGCTGATAAGTAAACTCAGGAGAGATAGCATTGGGGATTACAACCACTTTATCTGGGTTAACTGTTAACGCTTTTAACAGCTTATCTTTAGTGGTTTGGGAAACTACCGTTACATATTTTACCCTGGCAACCGGCATACGCAACCAGAATAACTGCAATAAAAAATTAGTTAACCGGTTATTCCGATTAAGCGACTCGATATCATGTATCGTAAGGATTGTTTTACCCTTCGGTAACAGAAGCACTATAAAATTAACATCACCTGTTATGTGGTTGACCTCTCCCCTCTTTCTAAACGTTTCCCAAACGAGTTTTATCCTGTTCAAAAATCCGTCACTTTGTCTGCTTAGGAAGTGGTTGGTATACTTAATACCAACAGGAAGTTCCATTTGAAAATTGAGAAATAGGTTCTCAATACTGAAAGCGCCCGGACGTAACTTTCGGAAGAAGTAAGTGATATGCATCAGAAAAGCTTAGATTTCTACTTTCAGAATATTTTTGAAACTCCAGAACACTATAAACATTGCGATCGAAGCTTTTACGACATAATTCAATGTTGTAATCAGATCTGTTTCCGCTTTAATAACCTGCAGAAACAAGAAAGGTATCCACAAGAGTAACGTAGTATTTTCACGGCTTTTGAGAAGAATAAAACGAAGGATAAAACTAAAGACCAACCCAATAAAGAACATAAATACCATGCCCCCACTACGCCCATAGTTGGCATAGGCTTCTCCAATGATACTTATATTCATACTCGTACCATATTGTAATTCTATACCAGTAAACCGGAACATATTTTCCCGCCCTCCTGCTGTGGCTTTTGACTCAACTATAAAACGCGGTAACAAGGAAGCCACAAAAGCATTCTCAATAGTTTCACCATTTGCATAAGGTTGTCTGTAAGGCACGTAGTTCATTACACGAGCAATAATCCAGCCTTGATTTAAACGCGTAATCGTCAATTCATTTTTCTTAGCTTCAAAAAGTTCTCCTGGTGATATAAAAGATGAGAGGACCATGGAAGTAAAGAGCTCGGTACGTGCAAATGAACTTAAAGATGCATTAGACCACGCAATGTTACGATATTGGTACTTAACAGACTGTAACACCAAGAGCATGAAAAAACCAGCTACTACATAAGCCAGTTTTTTAGGCATACTAATATAGATTTTTATAGAATAAACAAAAGCAAAAAATAAACCCCAAAGTATAAGGTCATGAAAAATTGCAGACGCTAATACTTCAAGCAAAAGAAAACCAAAAACAAAATAGAGAACAATTTTACTACTGTCCTTGCTGAGATACAGGTAAAAAGCACCTAAGTATTTCAAATGAGACAAGAGATACAGAAAAAAGTAAAGAGCTGGAGGCGCAAAAGCTGACAATAAACTGGCTGCAAAACCAATTCCAAGTAAATAATATGCGCCCTGTTTTCTGGCTGTGGTGGCTTCTTCTATTTTTCCAAGTTGAGTAAGAGAAACGTTTTGAGCATGAAGAACAGGCAGCGATAATCCGATATAATAAAGTATAGTACCGGGTATAATGTAACTAAAATATGTCTCCTCCGGAATATTCATTCCATAAAAGGGATGATTAATACCGGTATAATAACTCAGGATTGGGCCAATAATCCATTGCAGGGATGCAATAAAGCTAATTACTAAGTTTACTGGTATGCCTTCTCCGAAACCGAATAATAGGTTAATAAAAACATAGCAAAAAAAGACAGCTCCTGCTATGGCCCATAAAGACAAACTGGTGAAAGCCAGCAATAGGATTACCAGGCTGGTTAATATACCAACCTGGTATGCTACTTTATTTTGCTGGAATTCGTCCATTTTGTTTTTTAATTAGTCTAGAACACAGTTTTTTATAGCTGAAGCGGTATTTTGATAGCTCCAGTCACTCACTTTTGCCTGGGATTGTCTCCCCATATCCTTTAGTTGTTCTTTAGTTAATTGAGCTAATGCTGCAAGGGCTTCTGTAAGGAAATTAAGGTTGCCTGATTTAAATATACGTCCGTTGCTGTCATTCTCTATCAAGTCTTTAGCACCACCAACCTTATCACTGGCAACAATACCTAACCCACATGCCATTGCTTCATTCATACATAACCCCCAAGTCTCTCCCGGCCCTTTTGATGGTAAGACAAGAATGTCCCCTACTCTGTAAAACGCCGGCATTACAGACTGATTCTGGAAAGGAAGAAACTTTATACGTTCACAACCTTGCGCCAATGCCTTCAACTCTGTTTCAAAAGCGCCATTTCCTACCATCACTAACACCGTGTCTTTTGCATTAAGTTTAAGGAAAGCTTCCACTAAAAGCAATGGGTTCTTCTTCCTTTCAAACTTACCTGCAAACAAAAACACTTTTTTGTCAAGAGCTATATTTAACTGCTGTTTAAGCTCTAAAGCTTTCTGGTAATAGGAATCTTGACTAAACCTGTCGTTATCTATGGCATGTGGGGCAAAAACCAGCTTATGCTCCGGCACAGCATGTTTTAAATAATACTGTTTGTTATTTGTTCCTACATAGAGCGCAACATCTATGTGCTTGTATACCCAGCGGAGTACGATCCTTCGGGCAATAGTTTTAATACCGGGTTTTTCATCCAGCAAAGTAGAGTCTCCCCTGAAGAGTAGTTTCACCTTGCCACGAAAATGGCGCAATACTTTTAAATGACTTTGAAAGCTCCAGCCATAAATTAAAATATGTGTCGCGCCAAAATCCTCTATCTCTTTAATTAGGGTTGGGTTAATAATTCCGTTAAAAGCTGAAGTTGTTGGGTTTGATGAAGTGTTCTTGACGAATGTATAATCGTAACCTTTCAGCAAAGGAACATCCCAGGAGATCGTTTTTTTAAAACCGGGATCTACAAATCCCGAAGATTCTTTGCCTAATGTATAAAACACTTTAACAGCAAAGCTACTGTTTTGCGCAAGCAACCTGAAAAGTGGTGCATTATACTGAATCGGATGTGACGTTAAAATCGCTAATTTACGCATAAGATAAGCTGTTCGCCAATGCCTTATCAAGGTTTTCCGCCAGTATTTTGGTTACATTATAAGCCGAATATTGATCAAATGCAGTGTGATCCACTTCTGTAGGATTAAAAGAATTAACGAAAGCTTTATAAACAGCCATTTTCTCAGATAAAGACTTATGAACCGTATCAAGATCTGACTCTCCATCAAATTTCAACACAACGCCAGCCCTTGCCTCTTCAATAACCTTCCCGGCTGAACTGGCACTGTGCAAGACAGCAAAAACAGGTTTCTGCGAAAGAATACCCTGATATACTTTAGACGGTGTATAGTGTGGTTCTGTACTTCCAAGTACAAAGACACCATTTGCTGCATCCAAGTGTGTCAGAACATCCAGGTACGGAATCCGCTTTGGATATTCATAAACTATAGTTTGCCACAAACCATACTTTAAGGCCAAAGGCTTGATTGTATAACTGTTCTCATCATTCGCCCTGCTGCCGGTTCCAATAAAGTGAAATTCCAGAGCTACCATATCTTTATTTTCTTGTAACCATTTAAATATAAATTCTAATGGTTGGTAAGCCTTAGGTAGCATCGCTCCTGCATAAACCAACTGTAGTTTGTCAGCTATAGGCTTAAAAAGATAAGGTATAAGGTTAAGGGATTTAAGCGCCTGATGATCTTCCTTTTCACCGCCATAGGGCATCGCAGCATGCACCGCCTGCTGCTGCAGATGCGGATTACGCTCCAGTACAGGTTTATAGTAGCCTTCGGCCACACCAGTGATCAAACGAACATATTTTATAGCAATAGGTTCCAGTATTCGGGACAGCTTCGTGCTGAACCAGTGCCTTGAAAATACATTCTCACTACCCGCAAACGTATGCACCCAGGGATCTATATAATCTATGCCGTAGGGTATACCTGTTTTAGCATGAGCAGCTCTGCCAAGCAAAGCCCCGTAAAAGGACGGAATGGTGATATACAAAAAATCTGGCTTTTCATCACTAATGAGTTGAATTAGCTTTTTGTACAAGTAATAACCCCCTCTTATTCCGATATCCCCTATGATGCGTACTGGTCCTGTCTGGAAAGCTTCAGCCGTATTCACCTGGAGATCCGGGTCAACAAGCTTGTTTAGGTTCCAGTCCAGTGCTTCTTCGTAATGTTTGTGGTGAACTGTTAGCACTATGGGCTTCCAACCAAAAGCAGGTAAATGTTTGGCAAACAGCCTGGCACGATGTACAGCAGCCAGGTTTGAAGGTGGGAAATGGGGTGATACAATTATTACCTTCTTCATAGCAAAACTGCCGTAGCTTAATTCATAAAATTCAATTAAAACTAGTGTTTTTATTTTTAAATCCTTTAATCTCTAGTTGGAGTTTTAACAGAAATATTATTTAATAAATATAATTAAAACTGATTACTTAAAAGATGTGTATTAACTTCAAAAATTATGATACCAATTCCAAGGACGTTCATCTTCTTTAATCTTCTTCAGCGCAACCATGGAATATCCACTAATTCCACTACCAGAAACCTTATCCGAAAATATTTCCTCACTTATTTTTTTAGGTAAAAGTTTCGCAGCAATTCTCAGAGGACTAATTATAAAATTCATAAAAAACTGACGTTCCTTTGTAACCTCTGAAACTTTGATACCATCCAGAAATTTATAGGAAGGATAATTAAGAAAGTAATTTACTGCTTTCTCAACTCCTGTCATACCTACATCATCAATAACCATTATACCTCCCACACAAAGTAATCTGTTCATATAATACATATCCAATAATGTATGATCAAAAGTATGCCAGCCATCTATGAATGCGAAATCAAACTTTGCTCCTTGCTCTACTAGTTTTGGTAATGCAATTTCCGATCTTTCCTCTAGCAAGGTGAAGTTTTCAAAACCTGCATTTCTAAGTTGTGTAATGCCTATATTATTCCAATCAGTAGTTTGAAAGGGGTCTACAATAGTGTGATGACCGTGGTGCTTAGTAACAGCCCCGCAAATATAAAGCGAGGAAATACCATAAGCACATCCCACCTCAATACTCCTAGAAAGTCCATTAACACTAATAAGGCGTTCTAAAAGCATTCCTTCTTCCCGATCAATATTATCCTTTAATATTACATCATTACCAAGCTCATCCTTAATAATCTTTTCATTATGAATGTTATTAAGAATTTCATCAAGGTTTAGTGTAGATGCTGATCCCATATTTTAAGTAGTTTAGTGCTTTCTTTTTCCCATGAAAGGTTAAGAGCATTGATGTATCTTTGGTTTGAGCTAGACCTAATTTCCTGTTTTAGTTTTATAATACTTTCAATAGCTTGATCCAACTCAATTGGAGATTGACCTACAAGTTGGCCAACCCAAGGAAAGTCACATACAAACTTTGATTGAGCTTGGGTACTAGTTGCTAAAACAAATAAACCAGCCTGAGTATAAGCAAAAATTTTATTTGTTAGACAAATATCTCGATTAATATCTGCTGATTCAAGTTCTAATGCTAATCCGACATCATAATCAGATAACAATTTATGTAATTTTATCTGGCTTAAAGGTTTTACAGCCTGAATGAATTCACTATTAGGCTTAATGTATTTTTGATAAAAAGTCAAATCTAGACTCCCAATCAAAGTAAGTTCTATTTTATCTTTACATTTATGAAGTGCAGGAATTATTAGCTCCAACCCTCGACCAGTAGATATCTTCTGGGAAAACCAAACTAGTTTGATTTTAAAATCTGATTTTGCATTTACAGGTGCAAGAAATTCACTTGAAAGAAAGGAATTATTAATTATCTCTTTTTTACACTGTTCTATCCCAGGAACTAAGTCAATAATTTTTTTACAAATTAAAGGGCTTGAAAAAGACAAATAAGAACAATGTGGTAAAATAGATGTTAATATAAATTTTCTCCTTTTAATTTCATTATAGTTATCTTCAGCAACTACCTCACCAGGATGAAAATCTTCCACATCAAAAGCTAACTTAATATTATGCCTAGTTGTGAAAGTATATGCAGGATACAAAGCTGCTAAATTATGAGCTATAACCATGTCATGCCTTTTCAAATGCTTCAGCTTTTTTAAAAGAATTATTGTTCTTTTAGAATGAGCAATAGCACTTATTAGCAAGTTGTTTTCAAAGCAGTAATATACCTTTCTGGTTATTTTCTCCAGCATAGAACTGATGAGCCATTGAACATACTGTTGCTTTCCTCCAGAAACAAAAAGAAAACTAACTTCTGGATACTTTAATGCGATCTCATCATCAATTTTATCAGACCAACTATTTAATTGAAAACTAACAACTGTGCATTTATAACGATGCCTAGCCAAGTCAATTTCCTTGACTAGCCTCGGATTTGTAGCTAAGCTGTTACTTGTAATAAATAGGATACTCTTCAAATTTATCTAAAACAAAGTCTAATTTTATTAAAAATAAAGATCAAGGTTTGATTAAAATATACAAACGGAAGTATAACCTTCATCTTGTAATGTATTAGGTCCCATCTAATCTCTGATAAAAAGAATAAATCGTCAACCTTAATAGAAGGATTATAAAAGCAGGCCTTTAATTTGTGTGTATTTAGTATTCTTAAATAATTTTTCTTTTTATACTCTGGAAAATTACTTTCGAGAATCATGCTTTTAAATCTTTTTTCAATAATTTGATTCAGCTCCAACCTCCTTTTAAAGCTCATTCCTGAAATAGTACCCTCACTCCAGCGATTGTAAACAGCAAAACACCCTTCTACATATATAAACTTTGCACCAAGTAGAGCTGCCACAGTAAAATACTCGCGATCTTGACCAATTTTAGTGTTGTTGTTCCAGCCTATACCATTAGCTAATTTCACAGCAATGTTCCTACGGACTAAATAATTATTTGGACAAGTCCAATTATCTTTTAAAAGCTCTTCTGTAAAGTCTTCAAAAGGTCCATAGGCTTTAATGGTTTGATTGATCAGCCCCCCCTTTTTATATTCATCAATGCGAAAGTCAGAGTAAGCAATATCTGCTCCTTGGGCCTCTAGTTGAGCAATTTGATTGGAGAATTTATCATTTAAAAGTACATCATCAGAATCTAGCCATTGAATGAATTCACCATATGTTTGTTCAAATCCATAATTACGAGCATAATTCGCCCCTTTATCTGGATTTTGATAAATTTTAATGAGCGAAGGGTACATCTTCTTGTAAGATGCTAAAACCTGCCAACTTTCATCAGTAGAATGATCATCGACGACAATAATTTCTAAAATTGATTTTTGCTGCAGACAACTTTCAATACAAGCAGGAAGCCATATAGCATTATTGAAGTTTGGAATAACCACAGAAACTAATTTAGTGCTCATCTAAATCATATTTTAAGATTAAAATGTATAAATTAATCTGCAGCCTGACATACTGATTGATATTTTAGAAAAGCAAAATCTGCAAAGCTTTCCTTTCTTGACTTTACAATTATGGGGAACATTCCTAAAGTGTTTATCAATGATAAAAACTTTATCATTGCTGATTTAAATCGCATCTTTATTAAATCATAGCCAATATAATAAATATTCTTTTTGATAAGTTTATAGACATTATACATAACCGGCTTATCTATATTCTTAAGCTTTAATATATTAAGGGTAATTTGCCTGCGTTTATCCGTTGAACTATGCGACCAGTTTAACTGTGGTCTGTCGTGTCTTACATTTATATTCGGAGCAATACCAATTTTATAGCCACAATACTTAACGCGTTGCACGTAATCATCATCTTCTCCTGTATGAAAAAAAACAGGATCAAATCCTCCAATTTTTAATATACATTCTTTTGAAATCAACCAAGCAGCTGCATTAACAAAATTAACTTTATAAATATCCTTTATGTTCTTTCTGATAAGATCATACGCTAACTCTTCATTTTGAGAAAAAAGGTAATTATAGAATTTTACATCAACACGATCCCCTTTTCCATTAAGCTGTACAGGTGCAACAATTCCATAGTCTTTATTACGTTCATTAATTTCAATTAACCTTGAAACGCAATTAGGTTGACAATATGCATCTTGATTTAAAAGAAAGAAGAAATTGCAGTCTTCTTTGAGTCCTATTTCAATTCCTAAATTATTAGCCTGCCCAAACCCAACGTTTTTATCTAATGCGATAACAGTAACTTCAGGAAACTTATTCTTAATGATGCTTATTGAATTATCTTTTGAATTATTGTCGACCACGATAATATTGGTAATCGATTTATCTAAAATAAGTGTATTCAAACACTCTTCAATATATTTTTCACCATTATAGCAAACGATTATAGCTGCGGCTCTCAACATAAAGTTTAAGACAATAATATTATGAAACGGTTTTAATTTTTTCTAAAAGAATGTCCTGATCAATTTTCTATAAATAATATTGATTTAGCAAAATGACAGAATTTATCTAATTGGATTGGAACATTATATTCTTTTAAAACTCTATCACGTGCATTATCCCCCATCCTTTTATAAATTTCTTTTTCATTAGCTAAAATGACTATTGCCTTTGCCATTTCATATGTATCTAAGTTTGGAATAATAAATCCAGCGTCATTTTTAATAAAATCACATAATCCTTCAGCTGCGTCAAAGCAGTTTATAGGTATGCCAAATAAAGCACATTCGATAGCCACAATGCCGAATGCTTCCTCCCTAGACATCAAGCAAAAAGTATCAAATAATGCATAGTGTTGCATAGGGTTAATTCTTTCACCAATAAAAAACACCCTTTCTTTAAGGTTAGTGATTATCAATTCATTTTCTATCAATTTTATAAGATTGGTATCTATAAATTTACCTACCCAAACAAAATAGAAATCTCTTTCTTTATCCAAATGATTGACATTTTGTGCTAATCTTATGAAAAGGTCCCAACCTTTCCTCCACTGAACAGTTCCTGAAGTCCCAACGATAAAAGCATTATCCGGTATTCCTAAAGATAATTTTAAAGAAGCTTTATCTATATTTTCGGGGAGATTATGTATAGGGGTACAGTTTAGCCGTAATATCTTATCTGTGTTTATACCAAGATTATATTCAAGATAAGCTGTTACTGATTTGGAAGTACTAACAAATGCTTTACTATATTTCTTTACAAGTTGTAGATTTTGTTTACCATAGTAATTAATAGAACCTTCCAATTCATGAACATGAGTTATAATTTTGATATTCAAATCAGCCAAAAACGCTATTATATTACCATTTGTTGCTGTATTAGAATATATTAAATCCAGTTTTAAAGAACGAATTCTATTCTTTAACAAACGATGCCTAGTTTTTCTAAAGAAAGAAAATTTTTGTAATCTATTTGCAATTTTTGTAAATAGATTATCTGAGGTTTGAGTGTTATAAAAAAATGTTGTACCAACCTTTGAAAATTCAGTACTTAGAGGCCCATCACTTTTCAATAAAAAGTATAATTGCCAATCTGTTTCTACTTTTAAATGCTTACAGAGATGTAATAAATACAATGGAGCACCTGTTATAGATGCCTCATGTGAAATAAAGAGAATTTTCATATCTTACTTCTTAGATTAAAAAAATCAGTATTATGAAGTAATTTACTTATGTTTATAGATGAATTTAAATAAAACTTCCACCGCTCTTTAAAGCTCATGTCCATAGGATTCTTAAGTAACTTCATGAACATGTTCCTTCTAAGTTTATTTAATACTATTTGTCTTTGCTCATTACTAAGAGGTGATTTTAACACTTTTTTTTCTGCTATAATAAGGTAATCTAAAAGAAACAAATTTAAGTGGTTTTGTTCTTGCTCATCATGATTACGATACCATACTAAACCTTGTGGTATGATTACTACAGAATAATGTAATGATAGTTTATGCCACATCTCATAATCTCCAACCATTCTCTTATTGATAAACCCTCCTACTAATTCAAAAGCCTTCCTATTTATAATGGCGCATAATGGTGAACGATTAAAAACCCCAATATTTCTAAAATATTGATATGTGTAAGCTTCAACAGGCGTTAATTCATAAGGGAAATTCTTATCAGGATTTTTCTCGGCAGGGCAAATACCATATCCTGCTTCTGGGAACTCCTCCATCATTTTAACCATTATTTCAATACAGTCTGTATTGATCTTATCATCAGCATCTACATACTTTAAGTATTTACCCACAGCATAAGAAGCAGCTTTATTTCTATTAGGGTAATCCCCTAAATTTATTTCATTTATATAAATTATGATTCTGGGGTCTACCTTTGCATACTTTTCTGCAACTACAACTGTATTATCTTTTGACTGGTCATCTACAATAATTAATTCGAAATTATCATATGATGAAGCTAATACACTTTCTATTGCTTCTGAAATGTATTTTTCCCTGTTATAAGCTGTCATTAAGACACTAACCAAAGGTTTTTCTGTCATATTTATTTGATCTTCTTCCCCCAAGCCGCTTTAAAACCTATCTTATTGTATTCTTTATAAGAAATACTTTTATTAAAAAATAAGTAAAATGCAAATAATTTAACAGGCTGTTTGTAATAGTACTTAACCATGAATACTTTGTCTAAGAGATAGTGAAAATTATAATTATACAAAATCTTCCTATTTGCTTTACCAATATGTTGCATTGCTATTCCTTTACAAATTTCTTTTGAATCTGAATCAGAGGTTTTGTTATCACCAGTTTTGCAAAATGTACCAAAGACCTTATCTATTTTAAATACTTCAGAGACTTTGAAAGCATTAAGCAAAAACCAGTAATCCATCGCGTAGTGCTCTTCAACCGGGAACTTACCTATTTTCTCCTGAACATTCCTTTTGTAAAAGTATGCTACTGGATTGAATGGGAAACCGTACTTAAAATGTAACAGTATTTTTTTGTACTCATGCGCATACTTCATCAACCTCTTTTCCCCTGTTGATTCTGTTTCATGATATAAGTTGCCGACCAATATTTCACATTCTGGATTCCTTTTGAAATAAGTAACTACAGTATGAAAAACACCTGGTTCAAAGTAATCATCTGCATTTAAGTAAACTAGTATATCGCCAGTACTCATGCTAAATGCTTTATTCATAGCATCTGACTGACCTTCATCTTTTTCTGAAACCCATTTAATATGCTGGTATTTTCTTAAAATTTCAACCGTATTATCTTTAGATCCTCCATCAACGACAACATGTTCTATATTGTCATAATTTTGGTTCAAAACAGATAATATTGCTCGCTCTAGATAAGCTCCGGAGTTAAAGGATGGTGTTAAAATACTGATTTTCATTTGCCATAAATCCCACAAGCTTTGAGTAAGTAATTTTTCAAATGGAACAGGAAAGGTTGTCTATGATAGTAAGCCCAAACCTTTTTTTGATAAAAATCATAGAAATCGAAATCTAACTTTGGTTTAAAAGTTGGGTTTTGTAGTCCAGTATACTGATTACTTGTAAACTTCCTATATTTATTAGTTGACTTTGTATGTGTAGCATCCAAATCAAAACCTAAATTCTCAATTAGATTAATTTCAGGAAAAATAGTTAATTGTCCCCATTTCATCTGAGCGTATGCCCATTGATAATCCCATGTATCTAAATCACCTTTTGCTACATTATTCAATATGTTAATCCAATATTGGAACCACCCCCAATCAAAATTAATATGATATGGCCGTCCCAGCTTTCTAACAATAAAGAAAAGTTTCTCAAGATAAGTTAAGCTTTTCCAATCATTTAAATTATAGTCAACCAAATCAGAAGATCTTCGCCAAGTGGCCCAGCCCCACATATTGAAAATCGGTGAGAAAAAATAATCATCACTGCCTTTGGCACTATAACCGAAATTACACCCACTTATACTGAATACCTTGTCATCATCCTTATAACGGTGTAAAAGGTTTTCACAATATGAAAAAAAAGATGTATCAGGAAGACAATCGTCTTCTAAGATTATACCATACTCTTCATTTTGAAAGAACCATGTTATAGCTTCACTAACATTTATTTTACAACCTGCATTATTGTCACGATACTTAATAACTAAAGAACAATCCCAATCTACTTTGATAAGAGACCTTACCTCCTCACAAAACAGAGCATCTTGATTATTATTTAGCCGCGGTCCATCAGCAGCAACATAAAGTTTGGTAGGTTTTATTTCTCTTATTTTTTCAAAAACCTGTTGAGTCTTTTGTGGCCTATTAAAAACAATAAACAATATTGGTGTCTCAAACATTTATCTCATTTTTAGATAAAGTACTCTTGGCATTTTGTAACAGAAAAACTTTACGTTGACTAACTTATACTTACTAAAGTAGGACTCAAAGTTTTTAAAATTCAATTTATATACTGTACTCCATTGTAAGCTCTTGAAATTCCAATCAAAATAACTTTCATTAAAGCCATTTAAGCTTAACTTGTATTTAACTAAATCTTTATAAAAAATTTCAAGTAACTTTAAACTTTCCTCCTTTATAAGATTTAATTTTTGGCTACGTACTGTGTTATTATGGGTCCTAAAATAATTTAAGTTCTCATCTACAAACACAAAGTTTTTGTTTATCAGCAGCTTAAACCATAAATACCAATCACCACTTACCTTATAATTTTGTGATTCTAATATATATTGGCGCAGTTCACTATTTCTCATCAGAACAGCACTAGCATTAGGAATTACACAATGGTTTATCAAAAAGTTTTCGCAGAAATACTGCCCGTCATATTTACCCGATGCTTTAAGATGTCTTGTATAAACGGAGGACCAGTTTTTTGAGTTTGTTATTACTTGCTGATCTTCACCTATTACAACAGAATTACAGAAACTTAGGATTGCATCTGAATGTAGCTTCATGTAATGCACCATTCTTTCTAGAAAAAATGGATCAGAAAAATCATCACTTTCAGCAATCCAAACATATTCGCCTGTTGCTATATTTATACCTTTCAACCATTGTTTGAAGGTACTCCCACTGTTTACGTCATTTCTTTCTACAATCTTAACTTTTGGATGATTAGCATATTCCATCAAAATATGATAACTTCTATCACTGCTACAATCATCCAGTAGAATAACTTCAATATCCTTATAGGTTTGTTCTAAAATAGAGTCTAATCTCTTTTTTAAGAACTTTTCATGATTATAATTAGGAACAATAACAGAAACCATAAATGGTTGTTATAAAATTTAATTAATTCAAAAGCTATTACCTGTGCCAAAAGGCTGTTCTAGTAGCTTCTAAATAAGCCCTACCCCATTTTCTGCAGGGTTCTAAATGGTTACCCTCTGCCCATTCATTCCAGGCATTAATAAAAATAAAGTTTTCTTCTACACTGTATGGCTTAAAATTCTCAATCTCATGTTGAAGCCATTCTCGATATTTTTCAGGAGTAGAGTTCTTAAATATAAAATAGTTATTCTTTCTTCTTGCGCTGTTATCCCACATCGGTGTTACACCTGGGAAATACTTATAAGGGTTTTTAGGATATTTTTTAAGAAAGTTAACGTAGTCACTATAATCAAGAATACTCCTCACATCATGCAGGATAGCTTTCTTGGTTTCGCTATCAGATAGTTTATAATTTGCATACCAGGTACTTAGTTTATTTCTAAGTAGTTTCATTCTTACCTGGTGTGTGAAACTATGAAACAAACGATTAGATGATGGTTCAAACTCAATAGCTGCATCAAAACCATCCTGCAGATAATGTTCGCCGCTCTCACCAAAGCTTTCCATCCGGCATAGGTAAAGCTCTAAACCTTCTTTTTTTGCTTCGTTGCGCCACCTTTTTATTGTTGCTTTTACATCAGGTATACGTGTAGATCTGTAAATTGCAAAAACTGGCTTGCCATCTACTTTTATGTAGCGAGAATCTTTGAAGGCAGGAATAAGAGATTTTATATGTGCAATATCATCTTCTTCCGAATAGTTTTGCTCTAACAAAATGTGTTTCTCCCCACCATCCCAAACACGAGTCCAATTTTCATTTGCCCAGCATAACATAAAAGGAAAGTCAGGCTTACCAGAAGCCAAAACTTCATTAAATGGCCGCTCCAGCACCCTCTTTCCATTAAACCAATAGTGGTAATAACAAAAACCATAAATTCCGTGCTCCCTTGCTAATTGAGCCTGCTGTTCACGCACTTCAGGTACACGAAGATCATAGAAGCCTAATTCTGAAGGCAAATGAGGTTGATAATGCCCCTTAAATAATGGTTTAGCCTTACTCACATTTGTCCATTCGGTAAAACCTTTACCCCACCAGTCATCATTCTCTGGTATAGGATGAAATTGGGGTAGATATATGGCAATAGGGCGTAAAGTTTTGTTGAGCATGCTTCCCTTGAATTGTTTGATTTAAGAACCCTGCTATAGGTTAAATTTGAATTTGTTTGCTACTGATTTAAGTAATGATACTATTTTGTGGGTACGACTGTTCTTTAAAGATATTAATTGTTTCTCTATTCTTATTTTTTCGCTTTTGCAGTTACTCAAATCCTCAAGTATTTTAAATAAGTAGTCATTATAAATATCTAAATTACGATTAAGTAACTGTTTCCTGGTTTGTGCCATCTTCCCCTCTTTTAATAGTTCGGTAGATCTTGACAAAGATTTTATTCTATAGTAAAAGACTACTTCAGGCAACTTTAGTACTTTCGATTTTTTATTTAATAACCTTAACCATAGATCCCAATCTTCTAAACCGTGAACCATTTCTGTTGAATAGCCACCAATTTTATTGAAATCCTCCCGCTTAAATATTGCTGAGCAGTACATCAGATTATTAAACAACAAATCATAATAGTTATAGTTGGGTAAATTCCATACACCAGATCTTTCACCAAAAAACTCTGCTTCACCATAAACTAAAGATAAGTCTGGGAACTTACGAAATGCTTCTATGGCCTTTTCCAGATAAATAGGCGCTATTTTATCATCACCATCAAGAGGAAGTATATATTGTCCGGAAGCTACTTTAATACCTTCATTTCGCACAGCTGAAACACCTATGCCAGCTGTTTTTATATATTTAAACCTATTGTCTTTCTTTATGTAACTTTTTGCAACTAGCTCTGTTTCGTCCGTAGAACTATCGTTCACAATGATACATTCCCACTGATCATAAGATTGTGAAAATATAGAATCTAAAGCTCCGCGCAAATACTGGCCCTGGTTAAAGCAAGGTACGATAATTGAAACAACAGGCATTATGTAAGCATGAAGTAGTGAAAGAAAATTCCAATCGGGTTTTTATTTAATAAACTTATTAAATAAGGATCTTAATTTATAATTAGCCTTATATAGTTTTGAATTCTTTAAAAGAGCGTTTGACTTCTCAAGCTTTTTGTTTTCCATATTCAGCCTTTCCAGCTCCTTATAATCATCTGTAAATAAAGAAAATTCAGAGTTAAGAAATCTTTCTCTTTCAGTAATTAGAGTCTCAAGATTATTAGGATCTTCAGAAATACCATTCAATGGATAAGTTGAGATAATAACAGGGATATGAATATAAGAACAATTATATTTAAAGATTGCTGTTACTAAGTGTACCCAATCAGCTGTTATAGTGTAGTCTTCTAAATAAATACCAACTTTTTTGAAAAGGTCCTTTTGGTAGAAAATAGCTTGATGACAAATATTACCATTAAATAAGTGGCGAAAGCTTAATTGATCTGGATAATTAATAAACTCTTCACAACCATTGCGTACCACGTTTAAATCACCGTATATAATCTCGTTCTTTAATGAAAAATATTTATTTACATGTTCTAAAACTTGATTATTATAAAAGGTGTCACCAGAATTTAAAAACATTAAATAATCTCCATGTGCCTGTTCAATACCTTTATTCATGGCATTATAAACACCTCTATCTTTTTCACTTACCCAATATGAAATGAAGTCTGAATGCCTATTTATAATATCTATACTACCATCAGTAGATCCACCATCAACAACTATGTACTCAATATTATCATAAGTCTGAGCAAGAACACTTTTAATTGTTTGTTCCAGACCTTCTGTATTATTATAATTAATTGATATTATACTTATCCTCATTTGTAAAGAAATCTATATAATATTTTAGGGACAATTAATTGATGTGAGCATTTCATTATAAAGGTTTAAATACTTTTTGGCATGTCGCTTTTTATTAAACAGAGACATCGCCTCTGCCCTAATTTTCTCACTCTGAAAAAAATACTTATTTTCTATAAAACCCTGAATAGCTTCTGCTAAACTTTCGGGGGTTAAGTCTTTAGCTAATATCCCATTCTCACCAGTTTGAATAACTTCTGCCATACCTCCTACAGGAAAACTAATAATAGGTAAACCACAAGCTAAAGCCTCTAACATAACATTAGGGAAGTTATCTTCTCTGCTTGGCAACACAAAGCAATCTGCAGCATTGTAAATTATATTAATAAGTCTCTCGTCTTTTATTAAACCCAGGTTATAACAAGTGAAATGGCTTAAAACTTGATTATTGAAAGTGCTACCAATTGTTATAAGTGTAAGCTTAAGATTTTTATCTAAAAGGTCTAGTGCTGCAAGTAATAAATCAAAACCTTTTCTCTTATTCAGTAAATTATCTGCTGAAAAGAGAATTTTAATTCCATCCACTGGAATGCCCAATATTTCACAGGCAATTTCCTGTTTTATCGGTTTAAATACTTCAAAATCAATACCATAATAGAAATTGCCATGAATGGGCCTGTCTCTAAAAATTGTTGATCTCTTCGCTGATTCACCTAACCAATTAGACGGAGTAACTACGTGAAGATTAGGTACCATATCAACACTCTCTTTCTTCAGTTTAATAAAATCATTCTCGATATCACTCCATATTACGGAATTGGTTTCCTTATCATTTAGATAATGAAAACCTCCTTGAAAAGGATTCATATCATGAAGCGTCCAGACAATGGGCTTATTAATGTTTGCAAAAAAAGACGGGTAATCTATAAAATCAGCAATCCAATGAAGTTGAATTATATCAGCTTCTTTAACCAGCTTATGGTCATGGACTCTAAGGTCCGTTCTCGGAAAGGTGAAGATTTCATATTCACCTTTTCTACCTATTATACTTCGTTTATTTAATACAGCATTTGGTAATTTTAAACCAAAACGATTAAGAATCTCTTTCTTTAATGACCTTTTATTAGATTTATGAAACTGATACACTTCAGGGACAGAAGTAGTACTTTTATACAAACAAAGAAATTTAGATTTGGTACCTGATTCAAGAAGAGCAATATGTGTTCTTAGTGCAGCAATACCTGCTCCTCCTGAATCAGATGTGGATATATGTAGAACTCTCATTTAAGGAGATTATAAAGATACTTTTTGCCCCTAGCTTTTATGCCTCTCATCTTCCATATAAACTCTGCAGATAGTATTAGAAATAATAATGTTTTTTTATCACGCTTATATCCTGTACCAGCTATAGTCTCTATAAAATCAACTTTTTCAGAAGTTAATTCAGATGGGAATTTAAATAATTTTTGAGCTATGTTTTTGTTTTTAAGAAGTTCAGAATTATCAAAATGCAATTCAAATTTATTGGGGTTTTTATGCTCTATCTTTATATTATAGTCGCAGAAATATTGGCATCCACATAATGAAGAATAAAAAAGATCTGAACCAATATTATTTGCATATGAATATTTAAATTGTCGACATATATCATAAAAACGCAGCAAAAAATATTTGTCAAAAATATGCCCCGCACTTATCACTTTGAAACCATATTGTTCATATAATAGGTGTTTCCCTTGTAAATAATCTTTCCAATAAATACATATAGTGATTGGCTTAAATTCTTCACTAAATTTTAATAAGGAATTAATAAATGATAAAGTGTCAAATTCGGCAGAAATATGATGAGTAGAATGGCTAGGAAATACTATCGTACCTCTCCTTTCACAACTTATATCTAAATCTTTTTTTTTAAGTCGCTGTTCAACTATATCTTTAGCATACAATAATGGGGGGCCAATTGGAAATACAAACTTAAATTTATTTGTTTTTTTGAAACACTTATATCTACTTCTTGAACTAGTAAACGCTGTATTAAAGGGAGCTTTAAGATCTTCTTCCCAAATTTCACTGTGAAGTTTTAAAGAATGTTCATATACTAATTTTAGAGACTTGTATTCACTCAATCCACAATACCTTTTCAAAACATATGCTTGTCCATAAAAATCGTTTACTTCATGTCTTTCAGAAGTTATTAGAGGTCTATCTTTACAAATACTTTCTAAATTTTCCTGATTATATAAATATTGGTATGTCATTTTCTAAGGGAAAGCACATAGTACCTATTTAAACCCATAATTATATATATCTTATTTTTTTAATAGTTTAAAAAAATAAGATATATATAATTAACAAATCTATTTTGTTAAACTTTAAGCTAATAGTATTTAATTCTAATCAATACTTAGTCACATCTAATTAAATTACAGACTCCCACTTTAAGATGGTACTAAGTTGTGATCTTCTAGTATTTCCCCTTTTAGTAGCAGTATCATTTACATAAAATTTAAGTATTTCTCCAGGTGAATCCACATTAAATCCACCAAAATTATAGGAACTTGTAAAATTGATATATACTACATATTCGCCTATAGATAGAGTTCTTCTAGGGATTATTATTCTAAAAATATGTTCCCCTAAGTTCAAATTATCTAATGTATTAGGTAGGATATCGAAGGTATCACTTTCAATCAAAATCGTACCATCACTTTTAGTAATTGTAACGTACCCATACAAGCCTGGAATTCTATTTCGTACACAACATTTTAGAAATAAAAAAATATCACTTTCACATTCATAATCTTGTGCTAAAACCCCACTTTCATTTTGTAAATAAGCCGAAACCAATTGAAAGTCTTTATTAGTCTGTGTTGCAAAGTACACTGGGTTACTCGTATTGTTAAAAGAATCATGTAAATAACGGTTTACAACATCATTAATGTCTCCTAAAAATTTAACACAACCATTTTCAAGCAGAAGCCCCCGATTACAAAGTTCTTTAACCGCACCCATATTATGGCTTACAAACAAAACGGTTCTATTTTCGCCTTTGCTAACATCCTGCATTTTGCCTATCGCTTTCTTTTGAAACTCTGCATCACCTACTGCTAAAACTTCATCAACAATTAATATGTCAGGTTCTAAATGTGCAGCAACAGCAAATGCTAAACGAACATACATGCCTGAACTATAACGCTTAACAGGTGTATCTACATAACGTTCAATGCCTGAAAAATCAACAATTTCATCAAATTTGTGTTTTACCTCCTGTCGAGTCATTCCGAGAATAGCACCATTTAAATAAATGTTATTTCTTCCACTTAATTCAGGATGAAAACCTGTACCTACTTCCAAAAGACTTGCTATCCTACCTTTCATTTTTATAGATCCAGTAGTAGGAGAAGTTGTCCGACTAAGTAATTTCAAAAGTGTAGATTTACCAGCACCATTTTTACCTATTATGCCTAGAACTTCACCTTCTTTAACATTAAAATTTATATCACGCAATGCCCATACGTAATCACTAGATCCTTTTCTTGATCGGTCATTTTCTTCACCTATCTTCAGGTAAGGATCTTCTTTACCACGTACTGTATGCCACCAACGATTTAAGTCATGTGCCAAAGTTCCAGTACCAATAGTACCAAGACGGTACTGCTTTGAGAGACTTTCTACTTGAATAACATTTCCCATATTGCCTCTATGCTCTAAGACTTGCAAATTATTTAAAATGAGTTACTAGAAAATGAAATAACAGTGATTAATAAATTTAAATTAAACTGTGTCCATAAATGACCTCTCTACTTTGTTAAAAGTAATAAGGCCAATGATAAAGATAATAGTTATAAAGCCTAAACTATACAAAAGAGAATATGGCGAAAAAGTGCCTTTTTCAAATAAAGCATACCTGAAAGCTTCTACAATAGGTGTTAATGGATTCCAGGTTATCAACCAACCATAACTTTTATTAATTAAAAAAGATAACGGGTAAACTACGGGAGTTGCATACATCAATAGCTGTGTAGCAAATCCAATTAATACCTTAAAATCTCGATATTTAGTCGTTAAGGAGGAAATGATTATCCCTAATCCTAACCCTAGAGTAGCCAACAGTAAGATTAACACTGGTATCCATAACCAACTCAACCCAAAATGTATATGTTCGCCCTTTGTTAGATAGTAAAGCATTACTGATAACAACAATAGAAATTGTATACCAAACTTTACAACATTAGATAAAACAACTGAAAGCGGTAATACTAATCTGGGGAAGTATACTTTACCAAATATATTTGCATTAGCAGAGAAAGTATTGGATGTAGCCGTTAAGCAACTGGAAAAGTAATTCCAAATTGCAATACCACTCATGTAAAAAAGAATGGGATGAATTCCATCTGTTGGTATATCAGCAATTTTACTATATACAATTAAGAAAACTATAGTTGTAAATAAAGGTTGTATAAAGTGCCATAAAGGTCCTAGTATAGTTTGCTTATAAGCGGCAACAAAATCACGCTTCACAAACAAAAATAACAAATCACGGTACTGCCAGACTTCTTTTAACTGTAAATCAAAAAGACCGGAACTTGGTTTGATGACCAGTGTCCAGTCTTCCTCTTTTTCTTTCATAAAAGAAATGTTAGTTAGTTGTTCATTAAAAAATATACCCCAAAAGGTGCTATAAATTTAGCAATTCCTTTTGAGGTATAAAAAATGCAGATTAAATATTATTTTAACTTAATATCTATTCGTGATAATTCAATACTCGGTGACCGCCTTCCATTAGGTAGGTATCACGCTTGAACAGTTCAAGATCAGATTGCATCATATCATTTACTAATGCTGCCAAATCATATTTTGGTTTCCAGCCAAGTTTCGTATTTGATTTTGAAGGATCACCAATAAGCAATTCCACCTCCGTTGGGCGGAAATAGTTAGGGTCAACGCAAACAACTTCTCTGCCTAAATCCAACTGGTATTCTGGATTATTGCAAGCCGCTATATACCCTTTTTCTTCAACACCTTCTCCTTTAAATTCAACATCAATGCCTACATGAGCAAACGACATTTTTACGAAATCGCGTACAGTAGTTGTTACGCCGGTGGCTATTACAAAATCCTCCGGAGTGTCCTGCTGCAGGATGCGCCACATAGCCTCCACGTAGTCTTTCGCGTGGCCCCAGTCACGCTTAGCATCCAGGTTACCTAAGTATAATTTATCTTGAAGGTTTAATGCAATCCGTGCTGCAGCCCGTGTTATTTTACGAGTAACAAATGTTTCACCACGTAGTGGCGACTCATGGTTAAACAAGATACCATTGCAGGCAAACATGTTGTAAGCTTCTCTATAGTTCACTGTGATCCAGTATGCGTATAATTTGGCTACGGCATAAGGAGAACGTGGGTAGAAAGGCGTAGTTTCTGATTGCGGCACCGCCTGTACTAACCCGTAAAGCTCAGAAGTGGATGCCTGATAAATGCGGGTTTTTTCGGTAAGACCAAGTATACGGATTGCTTCTAAAATACGTAGCGTACCTATTCCGTCGGCATTTGCAGTATATTCCGGAGTATCAAAGCTCACTTTCACATGGCTCATAGCAGCCAGGTTATAGATCTCATCTGGCTGTGTTTCCTGGATGATACGGATGATGTTAGTGGAATCTGTCAGGTCGCCGTAATGCAGCTTAAAATTTATATTTTTTTCGTGAGGGTCCTGGTACAGGTGATCGATACGATCGGTATTGAATAGAGAACTACGACGCTTTACGCCATGCACTTTGTATCCTTTGCTTAAAAGCAGTTCTGCCAAATAAGCACCGTCCTGGCCTGTTACACCGGTTATAAGGGCTGTCTTCATTATAATTAAAATGATTGGTATTGTAAATAGAGATAAGTATATTTCAGATGCTCTATACTTATACCCTATACTTTTGTTACAATTATGTTACACTTTCTTTAAACTAAGAAAGCGCCGGGACTGTGTGTTTCTGTTTAAAATCTTCATAAGCCAGTTTTATTCCTTCGCGCAGTTCCACTTTATGCTTAAATCCTGTGTTATGCAACTTGCTTACATCCATTAACTTACGCGGAGTGCCATCTGGTTTGGTAGAGTCAAAAACCAGTTCTCCTTCAAAACCAGTTACCTCTTTTACCAGCAGGGCCAGTTCTTTGATAGATATGTCTTCGCCGGTGCCAATGTTCACCAATTCGCGCTCGTTATAGTTTTCCATCAGGTACAGGCAGGCATCAGCCAGGTCATCAGCAAACAGGAACTCGCGCATCGGACTACCAGTACCCCATACAACTACTTCATTTGATCCATTTTCCTTAGCTTCATGAAACTTGCGGATAAGCGCCGGTAATACATGCGAGTTGTTCAGGTCGTAATTATCGTTGTAGCCATACAAATTAGTCGGCATCACGCTTATGAAGTTGCAGCTATACTGATCTCGGTAAGCCTCGCATAGTTTGATACCTGCAATCTTGGCAATAGCATAAGGCTCATTTGTTTGTTCCAGCGGACCAGTCAACAGATAATCTTCTCGGAGGGGCTGCGGCGCCAGTTTCGGATAAATGCAAGAGGATCCCAAGAACATCAGTTTGGTAACCTGATGCAGATAAGCCGTATGGATGATGTTGGCTTCTATCATCAGATTGTCATACAGAAATTCTGCGCGAAAGGTATTATTGGCATGTATACCCCCTACTTTTGCTGCAGCCAGGAATACATAATCTGGTCTCTCGTTTGCAAAAAACTCCTGTACTGCCTGTTGGTTACGAAGGTCAAGTTCGGAGGAAGTACGTATAATGATATTATTGTAACCGTTAGCTTTCAAGCGGCGGCAAATGGCTGAGCCAACCATGCCACGATGGCCGGCTACATATATTTTTGCTTCTTTATTCATAGTGAAGGTAAAGTAAATAGAAGTGCACTAAACTCTATTGATTAGATAATTTAACATTACGTTTAGACACCCTTACGCAGAAGGCTCAATTTAGGTACATCAACTAAAGCAGCTAAAATTTAAACTGCTTGTACCAAGGCTGTTGTTCTAGGTCATCGGAATAGTAGCCGTATCCATAACCGTAGCCATAGCCGTATCCATAATTCAGCTTGCGGTAATCTACGTCGTTAAATAAAATGGCCGTATTTCGTATTTTACCTGACTCGTTTTGGTGCTGTATATTTGTTAGGAATGATTTCATAGTATAATCCTGGCGCACCATAAAAATATTCGCGTCTGACAGTTGCATCAGTTCCAAGCCATCAGACAAGATACCAACCGGTGGTGTATCAATTATGATGTAATCAAATTCCCGTCGCAGTCTGTTCAGTAATTCCTCCATCCGTTTGTTTAATAGCAATTCCGAAGGGTTTGGTGGAATATCACCAGAAGGAAGTATAAATAAGTTTTCCTGTATAGTTAGATGAACAACATCATCTAAAGCTGTATAACCAGCCAGGTAATTGCTCAAACCAATCCGGCTCGTTACGCCAAAGTCAGTGTTATTATTTGGCTTTCGCATGTCGGCATTTATTAGTATCGTTCGCTCCCCCGAAATGGAGAAGATATATGCCAGATTTTTAGCTGAAAATGTCTTCCCTTCTCCGCTTATGGAAGATGTTATTACAAAAATCTTCCCGGAACTATTTTCAGCATTTGTCATAAAACGCAGATTAGAGCGCACCGTTCGGAAAGCTTCTGCCATCGCCGATTTTGGACTTTGATCAATAAGGCTAGAAGTATCTTTCTTGTTATGTCCTACCATACCCAATATAGGCAGTGTAGTAAGACGTTTAATATCTTCCTGATTACTTACTTTATTGTTAAAAAAATCTTTAAGAAAGATCAGCCCTATAGGTAAAGCCAACCCTAATATAAATGCTGTAATGTAGTTCTTGGAAGTATTAGGTGCAGTTTGTGCTGAAACATAGGCCTCACTTAATATCGTAACATCCGACGTATTCGCTGCTTTGGCAATTCCAGCTTCGGCACGCTTCTCCATCAGGAAAACATAAAGATTTTCGCTTAAATTATACAGCCGTTGAATATTGATCAGCTGGCGTTCAGCAGTAGGTAACTTCTGAAGCTGACCGGATGCCTGACCAATTCTGCTATTCAGTTCCCTAATAGCGATCTCGTTTGCAGCCTCAATGTTTCGCAGATTCTCAAGAATATTAGAACTTAGATCGGAAACCTGCTGCCTTTTCACTCGCAACTGATTTGCCACTATCGGGTTTGACTGAATATCCTGTTGGCTCAGTGTTTCCACCTCGCTCTGTAGCTCAATAATATTTCCGATAAGACTATTTAATACCGGATCTTGAATACCAAGGTTTGAAGGTACTACCAGTTTATCAAGAGCTTTGCCTTGTCTCAGATAAGTTCTTAAGTAATCATAGTACTTCTGATTAACCAGCAGTAAGGACTTGCTTTCTTCCAGTTGCGTAAGCTGCTGCGCAAACTGATTACCTTCTCTACTGATGTTGATCTTTGCATTACTTTTTTTAAAATCCTCCAGCCTACTTTCTATAAAGTATAAGGAATCACTTATTTGCTGCAGTTGCTCATCAATAAATTCAAGCGTGTTGATGGCATTGGAGTTTTTGATATAGAGGTTGTTCTCCCGATATGTCTCCATGTGAGCATTCAAAAATTCCTTTTCTTTTTCGGGAGTGGTGCCTCCCATCTTAAGAATTAGAGCCGAAGCGCCACCCTGCATCGGTGAAACATCCAACCGTCCGGCATAACTCCCTGCCAGATCATCAGGGTTATTTATTCTGAAAAGCAGTTCGTTGGGAATATCACCAGCATTATCGTGTTTAAGGGTTACGGTAAACCTAAAGCCATTAATATTATAAGGGCGCTCCGAAATAAAGTTTTTAGCACCTATAAGTTTATTCAAGTGTAAGTTTTCTGTACTTAAAGTGTATGCACCATTCTCGGAAGGTGTTACTTTAAATAAAACACCATAAGGTACGTTGGTAGAAGCAGTATCAAAAGAAACAGTAAATGGTGACAAAGCTTTGTAGACTTCTGTTAACTTTATTGTTCCCTGCTGGAAGTAGCTTACATCAAAATCAAGCTTTTCCAAAGTTTGTTTTACAAGTTCTTTGGTTTTAATTAATACGGATTCGTTCGTAAGCCCCCGGGATCCCTGGAACATTTCATCGCCATAAAGTAAGGCAGAAGCAGAAGCCCCCTGCTCTACCGGCTTCACGATCATCACAGAGGAGCTTACTTCAAAACTGGGTACCGTATATCGGTTAACTAAGAAAGCAGCGATTAGAGCAAGAATTAATGAGGCCAAAACCCAATACCAATATCTCAGAACCTTTAGAAGGAGGTTCTGCAGATCAAAAGTACCGGTTTGAACTAGTTGCTTATTTTCCAAGTGGAGAAGAATTTTGTGACGCTAAAACTATAAAAACCTTGATAATAATAGACTTATCGTAGTTATGAGAGAAAGTGTCAAACTCACATTTGCTATCAGATTCTCGCGGATGTTTCTAGCCGGAAGCGGATCAACTACGATCATATCATTAGGTTGCAGATAAAAGTTAGCTTGGGCTATAGTATTATCGTCCAATAAACTGAACGTATATAGTTTTGCCTTTCCAGATTCGTAGCGTACTAATTTTATTTGACCACGATTAGCATAAGGAGAAAAGCCACCTGCATTGGCAATTGCCTCCATCAAGTTTATGTCATCCTGATAAGTCGTAAACTGGCCTTGTTTTGAAACTTCTCCTATCACAGAAAAACGGAATGTCAGAAAACGCATGTTTACAGTAGGATCAGTAAGGTAAGGCTTTAAGGCTTCTGTCACCTTTAGCCTAGCTTCCGCTAATGTTAACCCCTGCAGGTTTACTTTCCCAACGGTTGGTATAAGTATATTACCCTCAGCATCTATAGTATAGCCTTCCAGTACCGGATCAGAACTAGTGGTAGCGGTTGTGGCCTGGCCTAAAAAGTTATACTCTGCGGGGGTAGTTGTCTGTACTTTTAATGACAATACATCACCAGGCTTCAACGTATAAACCGGCCGTTGCAAGTCAAATGATTTTAAAAGAGCATCAGCATTTGCCTGGTCTGCTTTGTCAGGCTTATCCTGTAACAGAACAAGTCTTTTTTGTGGCACGCACGAAGCGACCAACAGAAGACAAATCAAGCTGTAAACTATAGTAAGGGTGTTACGCATTTTAAGTGCTTATACACGAACGGTTTGGAACAGAAATGTATTTAACGCAATACGACAGGTTAAATTACAGTCTGTGAAATTACTAAAAAATCTCTTTTAATTATGCTATAGTTACTTAAATATAATAATCGTCTTAAAAATTCACCTGCACTCCGTTAGTAATAGCATAGACAAATCGGGTTACCGGCACGATAGGTTTATCTTCGAAAGTACAGTTAAAACCAGTTCTGAATGAAAGCGTATTATTGAGTTTAAATACCAGGTTGGCATCTCCGCTAACCCTATTCCTTAAAGCATCTATCTTATTATCATAACCTGTCTGGTAGTAAACTATAGCCTCTGTGGTTACATGGCTGTTCAATACTGATTTGTTGCTGATATAGTTTGTGAGCTTTGGTAAGTTGGAAATCAGGATGCCTTCACCTTCTTCAGGCGATTGCCATTTTTCATATTCGTGCATGACACCTGAGCCTATAAATAAGTTCGTATTTTCTTTGCGAAGGATGGCAAAACGCAACCCTGCTCCTGCCAGACCTCTCAGTTCAAGGCCGCGTGCTCTGTCTGATTGAGCTTGCGTAAATAACTCATAAGATAATCGCCTTTGGCGGTGAAGGTTTACCCTGAAATGGGCATAGCCGTTACTTGCAATCGTGTTCCGCTCTGTTTGACTGTCATAGTTAATCAGGAGGTAGTTATAGTAGGTAAGCAGCAGGTAACTATGCTTCTCAGAAATATAAGCGGCATCGCTGTTGAATGTGAGCTGCAAAAAATTATTCGGGTTATTCTTGCCGGCATTACGGTTGAACATCGAGAAATTAAAGTCAGCCCTTCCGGTAAAATAGTTACTCGAGTCCTGCTCTACTCTTGCACGTTCAATATTCAGGATCTGGGCATTGGCAGCTATACTTACTAACAAAATCATTGATGTGGCAAGTACAGCCGGTTTAAATTGCAATGAAAACTTAAATTCTGGTGTTAAATGTGGTATGCTGAAAATCATCTTTCAAGTCTAATGCATAATTCCTAGACCTCCAAAAAAACAGGTTATAGTTGCTGGTTAAACTTGTACAGGAAGCTATAATTCCGCAGTTTTGGACAAACGAAACTTATGCTTACAAAAGAAGAGATAATTGAAAAGACCGCTGCTTATGTTAAAGAACTGCTCTCTGGCGAAGGCTCTGGGCACGACTGGTGGCACATTTTGCGGGTCTGGAATAATGCGAAAACAATAGCAGCCTCCGAAAATACGGATCTTTTTATAGTTGAACTGGCGGCTTTACTGCATGACATCGGCGACCATAAATTCCATAACGGCGATGAAACAATTGGACCACGCATGGCTGCGGAATGGCTTGGATCACTAAAAGTACAGAATGAAACTATAGATCTTATCTGTACTATAATTAAAGAGTTATCATTTAAAGGTGCTGGCACAACTTCGGATATGAGCAGTATAGAAGGCCGTATAGTACAGGATGCAGACCGACTGGATGCCATTGGTGCTATTGGGATTGCGCGGTCGTTCGCTTACGGCGGACATAAGAGCCGGGAAATGTATAACCCTACGATCTCACCTGAAATGCATGACACCTTTGAAGCTTACAAAAACAGCACTGCTCCAACTATAAATCACTTTTACGAGAAGCTTTTATTGCTTAAAGACCGTATGCATACCCAAACTGCTAAACGTATGGCACAACAAAGGCATGAATACATGGAAGCTTACCTAGAGCAGTTTTTCGATGAATGGAATGGCCTTAAATAAAATTCCCAACATACCCACACTATCTACCTATCGCCCAAACAATTATAAAACAAACCATAAATAACAACCCACATAACGCAGCATAAACTATGGAAATGCCCTTACTTAATGATGTCGTGATCATACTCGGGCTGGCCGTGGTTGTTATTCTGTTGTTTCAGCGATTTAAGCTACCTACCATACTTGGCTTCTTAATTACAGGTGTAATTGCCGGACCACACGGTTTAAGTTTGGTGCATGATATGCATAACATCGAGATGTTGGCCGAGATCGGTGTTATCATGTTGTTGTTCATTATAGGGATGGAGTTCTCGCTTAAAAGGCTTGCGTTAATAAAACGAACGATACTTTTGGGCGGAGCTACACAGGTCTTTGGCTCTATTTTTCTGGCAGCAGCCATCATGCAACTGTTCAATTATAGTTTAGGGCAGTCCGTTTTTATCGGGTTTCTTATAGCGCTGAGCAGCACAGCTATCGTTCTGAAATTACTACAGGATAAAGGAGAAATAAATAGTCCGCATGGTAAAGTAGTGCTGGCTATCCTTATTTTCCAGGATATTATAGTTGTGCCCATGATGCTGCTGACCCCACTCCTGACCGGTGAAGTCGAGAACATTGGCCTGAAGTTGCTGTTGATGTTACTGAAAGGCCTGCTGGTTATAGTGGTTGTACTTTTGAGCGCGCGTTATCTGGTACCTAAACTACTTTATTCTGTTGCCCAGACAAAAAGCAAAGAGCTGTTCATATTATCTATAGTTGCCATTTGTTTTATGGTAGCGTGGTTCACTTCCGTTCTAGGGCTTTCGCTGGCGCTTGGTGCCTTTATGGCCGGCCTTATCATCTCCGAATCAGAGTACAGTCACCAGGCCACCAGTAATGTTCTGCCTTTCCGCGAAATCTTTACCAGTTTCTTTTTTGTATCCATCGGGATGCTGCTTGATATTAGTTTTTTAGTAGCGCATTTCCCTGTTATACTGCTCTTAACTATAGCCACCTTCGTGGTAAATACACTTGTAGCAACTCTGGCTGCCAGGATGCTGCAATACCCGCTTCGCACAGCCATTATAGTTGGTATTGCTTTGTTCCAGGTTGGTGAGTTTGCATTTATTCTTTCCAAAACCGGTATTTCCTACGGGTTGCTCACTCCTATTACCTATCAGTATTTTCTGTCTGTATCGCTGTTAAGTATGGCCCTCACTCCTTTTGCCTTACAGTACTCACAACAGATCGCCAATTTTATCAGCCAGAAGTTACCTGAAGACTTTGAACCCAAGCAAGCGTTAAAAGCCCACTCACATGAACCGGAGGAACTTCCGGAGATGGAAGATCACATCGTTATCATTGGGTATGGCATAAACGGACGGAATGTAGCCAAAGCAGCACGTTATGCGCATATACCTTATACTATAGTTGAGATGAATGCCGTGACGGTAAAGAACGAAAGGCAAAAAGGAGAACCTATACTTTTCGGGGATGCTGTGCACGGCACCATTTTATCTCACGTTAACATCCATAAAGCGCGGGTGGCTGTAATTGCTATCTCTGACCCTGACTCAACGAGGCGTATTATAGCGGCAATAAGAGGAATAAGTGATAAAGTGCATATTATCGTTCGTACACGTTTTGTAGAGGAAATGCAGGACAACTACAGACTTGGCGCAAACGAAGTGATACCCGAAGAGTTTGAGACATCCATCGAAATATTTACCAGGGTACTGAACAAATACTTGTTACCCCAGGATGATATCGAAAACTTTACGCGCCAGATTAGGTCAGACAATTATGAAATGCTTCGCAGTATGCAACTGCCGGGTAGTAAAATACATAACCTCAGTGAAGACTTACCCGACATTGAAGTAGCCAGCCTGCGCATTTACACAGCCGACGACACTATAATTGATAAAACGCTTGAATTAGCAAACCTGCGCGTGAGGTTTAATATAACTATAGTGGCCATAAAACGAGATACAGAAACTATACTGGACATTAATGGCAAAACGAAACTACAGCAAGGTGATGTAGTTTATGTTGTTGGTTTGCCGGACGATGTCTATAGTTTCGAGAACGCACTGAAAGAAGAATGATAAAGATCACTATTGAACTATAGTCTAGCGTTTTTTCAGCGGCTCCAGTACTTTTTCAACTTCGTTACGCACCGAATTATAGCCTGCTTTAAAATTAGAAATAGCGCCTTCTGTCCAACCTCTCCAAACAAGCTCATTTGTTTTAGGGTTTACCAGGTCTATAATCAATGTGCCGCTTTTGTACAGGTCTACGGCACGGTATCCGGGTAACTGCTCATTTCCATAATTATACCTGTAACCCGACATGTAAGCATAACTATAGCCAAAACCTTTTAAATAGTTATTTGCAATATCTTTCTCCTCTGGCACAGAAACACTTACATCATATGCAACCAGTACATCAGGGGTACCATTTGTAGCTTTCGTAAATCCATTTTTCTGCAACTCCTCCTCTACTGCCTGCCTGATGTGATTGTTAAGGCTGCCTGTATAATCTTCGTCGTAAGCAATGGGTGCTACAGGCTGGTCCTGAAACCAGGCGTAAGTTTTATAGTTAAGCGTATTTGCACCTGTAACAGTTACGCTGTTAGGTCTGCTTGATACCGAACTGGCAACACAGGCACTTAAAAACAGCAGGTATAAAAACAGCAGAGGAGTATGTTTTTTCATAGGTCTATAGTTTTAAACTATTACGCGGGAAACAGTACTATAAGTTATTCGCCGCATTTAGTTGGCAATTTAAGAATCATATTGCATAGATGATGATTATCATTTTAAAAATAAGTTAGCAGGCATAGCTTGCAGCCATATTTAAAACCACAAACTCAGCTATAAAGTATAGCTAGTTTTAACCAAAAGATAAATCATGGCTCCTACAACTCCTATTTATACCACCGCTGAAGAGGCGCTCTCTATTATTAAATCAGGCGACAGAGTTTTTTTGCATGGTAGTGCCGCTACCCCGCAATTCATGATCCAGAAACTGGTAGAACGTGCAGACGAACTTCGTAATGTAGAACTGGTAAGTATAAGTACTTTCGGTGAAATGCCCTGCGCCGAAGAGAAGTATGCAGAATCTTTTTACATCAACTCGCTGTTCGTGTCGGCTAACGTACGCGATGCCGTTAATAGCGGCCGCGGTGACTATGTGCCTATATTCCTGAGCGAGATACCACAACTTTTCCGTTTAGGCATTATGCCGCTGGATGTAGCCATCGTGCATGTGTCGCCTCCAGACAGACATGGTTATTGCTCGCTTGGTGTGTCTGTAGACATTGCCCGTCAGGCAGTAAAAAGCGCTAAGCACGTTATTGCGCAGGTTAACCCCCAAATGCCTCGTACCCATGGCGATGCACTTATCCATATCCGTAGGTTTGATGCCCTGGTTGAGGTAAATGAACCGCTGCCAGAAGTAGACTACTCTGCCCGCATTTCGGAAGTGGAAAAAAAGATAGGTCAGAATGTAGCCGGACTGGTTGAAGATAAAGCCACCCTGCAGATGGGTATTGGTGCTATTCCCGATGCGGTATTGCAAAGCCTTACCAACCATAAAGGACTTGGTATTCATACCGAAATGTTCTCTAATGGCATATTACCACTCATTGAAAGTGGGGTTATTACAAATGAACACAAAAAGGTATTACCAGGCCGTATTGCTACAGCCTTTATAGCCGGTAACCGCAACCTCTACGACTATGTGGATGATAACCCACTCATCACTATGCTGAGTACTGATGTTGCCAATGATGTATCGGTCATCAAAACAAACAACAAAGTTACAGCTATAAACAGCGCTATAGAAATAGACCTGACAGGCCAGGTAGTGTCAGACTCGATCGGTACCTACCAGTTTTCAGGTGTTGGTGGTCAGATGGACTTTATTCGTGGAGCTGCTTTATCTAAAGGTGGTAAGCCTATTATTGCATTGCCTTCTGTTACGCATAAGGGCGTATCCCGCATCACTCCTTTCCTGAATCCGGGAGGTGGCGTGGTTACTACGAGAGCGCACGTGCACTATGTAGTTACAGAGTATGGCGTTGCTTACCTATATGGCAAAAACCTGCGTCAGCGGGCCAAAGCATTGATAGAAATAGCGCACCCGGACCACAGAGAAAGGTTAATGAAAGAAGCCACTCTCCGTTTTAAAAACATGTAAGGGCCAAACTTATAAGCCGGAGTTACGTGTATGCTATAAAAAAACAACTATATATATGATAGATGTAGCACAACACGTTCCTACTCCACCACCGGCCTGGGTCAAAAACATGGCCAGGTTCGGGCTAACTGCTAAAGGTGTAGTTTATTGTCTGGTGGGTATTCTGGCTTTTATGGCCGCATTCGAGATCGGAGGCAAATCTGAGCAGGGTTCTGATAAAACCGGAGTTTTCAAGTTTGTATTAGAGCAATCGTTTGGCCGCGTTTTGCTGGCCATTATAGCACTGGGTTTGTTATGCTATACCATCTGGCGTTTCATACAGGCTTTTAAAGACACTGAAAATAAAGGTGACGATGCCAAAGGTGTGGGTGTCCGGATCAGGTATGCGTTTAGTGGCCTGGTTTACGGTGCGCTTGCTTACTATGCAGCAAAACTTGTGCTTGGTAATGGTGGTAGCGGCAACGGAGACTCCAGGGAAACTCTTGCCCGCGAGCTTTTACAGCAGCCATTTGGCCAATGGCTGGTTGGTATAGTTGCAGTTGGCACAGCCATTGCAGGTTTGCACCAGATCTACATGGCTTTATCAGACAAATACAAGAAGAAAGTACAGGGAGCCGGATTAAAGCACGAAGCAGAAACAATGATGATCAGGGCCGGAAAGATAGGGTATATCGCACGTGGTATCGTATGGTTAATTATCGCCTACATGTTTCTGAAAGCTGCCCTAAACTCAAACTCCCAGGAAGCTGGTGGAAGCGGAAGTGCTTTCCAGTTTATCGAGAACTCATCATATGGCTCTTACATGCTTGGTGCTGTGGCCATCGGGCTTATCTTTTATGGTGTGTTCATGTTTATGCGTGCCAAATTCCAGGTCATTAATGTAAACTAAACTATAGTTTTAAACTATAGAGTATTCAAACTGTTTCCTTTTCAACTTATAGTTTCAGGTGAAATAAATTTTACACATTTCACCTGAAACTATAATTATCTGCCTGAAAGCACCTTCAACTTAAATTTTAAAGCATCAGTCTAAGTATTCCCAAATGTCAAAATTATTTTTGGCAGAACGTTCTGTATAGTATATTTGACGATGATGTATACCAGTACCTAAACGATACATGAAGAACACCCCTTTTAAGATCTTCATTCTGGATGATGACGTGTGGTACAGCGAATTGCTGGAGTATCATCTTGCCCTTAACCCCGACTACGAAATAAAGAAATTCCATTCTGCTAAAGACTTTTTTGCCAGCTTACACGAGAGACCCGATGTAGTGACAGTAGACTATTCGCTACCTGATAAAAATGGTGGTGAAGTGCTGGCTAGAGTGAAAGAACGCAACCCGGACACGCAAGTGATCATCATCTCGGGCCAGGAAGATGTAGCCACAGCTGTAGCCCTGCTTAAACAGGGAGCTTACGATTACATTGTAAAAGACGAAGAAACTGCAGAGAGGCTCTGGAACACTATTAATAAGATTCGTGAAAACGTATCGTTGCGCGAAGAGATAGACCACCTGCGCGAAGAGATAGGCCAGAAATATGATTTCGGCAAAGTGATCATCGGGAATAGCGAAGCCATCAAAAAAGTATTTTCGCTGATGGACAAAGCTACCAAAACTAACATCACGGTTTCTATAAATGGTGAGACAGGAACAGGTAAAGAACTGGTAGCCAAAGCCATACATTACAACGGCATCCGCAAAAAACAGCCTTACGTGGCAGTAAATGTTGCAGCTATACCAAAAGAGCTGATTGAAAGTGAACTGTTCGGACACGAAAAAGGAGCTTTTACTGGGGCAACCGCGCGTCGTATCGGTAGGTTTGAGGAAGCAAACAAAGGCACTATTTTCCTGGATGAGATAGGTGAACTGGATATTAGCTTACAGGCTAAATTGCTGCGCGTACTCCAGGAGAAAGAAATAACCCGGGTTGGTGGCAATTCTGTAGTGGCAGTAGATGTCAGGATCATAGTGGCAACCCATAAAAATCTGGCACAGGAAGTAAGCAAAGGCACGTTCCGCGAAGACCTGTATTACCGTTTACTTGGCTTGCCAATAAACCTGCCCCCTCTGCGCGAACGTGGTACTGACATTTTAGTGCTGGCACGCCATTTTATGGATGAGTTTGCCAAAGAGAATAACATTCCACGTAAAAGCCTGTCAGCAAAAGCACAGGAAAAAATACTTTCTTATGCCTTCCCCGGAAACGTTCGTGAATTAAAAGCTATAGTTGAACTGGCTATGGTACTTGCTGATCATGACGAGATTCAGGAACAGGACATCAATCTATCGGTTGGCAACTCTAATAAAGACTTCCTGGCGAAAGAGCAATCGTTGAAAGTTTACACCACCCGCATTATCCAGTATTTCCTGGATAAATATGACTACAACGTGCTGCTTGTAGCTGAAAAACTCGACATCGGTAAATCCACCATATATCGCATGATACAGAGTAATGAACTGAAGGTAAAATAAACTATAAGCCAGTAAATCATTAATAGTATTATACCAACATAGCTTAAAGACAAGTTTCTACTTAAACTAACTGATTTCCCTTTTAAAATTCATTCCTTCATTCAACAAAAAACACTGCTACTCACTTAATAAGTAATAATATATTGGGTTACACAGTTAATATCATTTACAAATAAACTAATTCTTAACAGGTTTGTTGAAATGTAATAATATGATGTTAAAAAGCCCTAACTTGCAGTAAATTTTATAAGATGGAAGTTTTAAACGACGTAGCTACCCTGCTCAGGTTGTTAGAGAAAGAACGGAAGGCGCGGCAGGCCGCTGAAGAATCAGCGGAAAAGAACAAAAAAGAACTCCATGATTTAAAATTAGCAATAGCATCAGCTAGTGCGAATAATACGCTTGCCACTTCACAGCTAAAATCAGAAATTCAGGAAGAATACCCTGATCCTGTTCTTCGAGTAAACGATCAGTCTGAAATACTTTATCTGAATGCCGCTGGGTCACACTTTCTGCAAACTATATCCGCAGAACGTCTTCCGGCAGTAACCCGTTTATTATTAAGTAAAGCAAATGCTGCCCGTAAAGCCGGGAAACCAGTTACGCTTCAGTCTCATTTACTGGGCAAGCACTTCCTGCTGTTTATAGTTCCTCTTAAAGAAAAGGGCTATGTTAACATCTACCTGAACGATATTACAGAGCGCCGCGAAGCAGAACTTGCTCTTGAGGAGAGCCAGTACTTTGTTCGCAACATAACCCATACTGTACCAAACATAGTTTATATCTACGATCTGGAGAAGGATCGCTTTGTTTATCTTAACGATCACATCGAAACGGTACTAGGCTACGACCAGCAGGACATCGCTCTAATGAAAGGGCATGTATTTATGTCATTGCTGTTACCCGAGGAGTTGCCAAAAATGTATGAACACACCTATGGCATGCTGCAGGCGCAGGATGGCGAAGTGCGTGAAGTTGAATACATTGTACAGTCTAAAAAAGGTGAGAAAAAAAACCTGTTTTGCCGAGAGAGCGTTTTTAAGCGTAAAGAAAACGGCCAGGTTACAAAAGTGATAGGTTCCGCTCAGGATGTAACACAACTACGTGAACAAACAAAAGCCCTTGTAGAGCAAAAGGAATTCTATGAAGGAATCCTGAATCACATACCATCCGATATTGCTGTTTACAATAACCAACTGCAGTACCTGTTTGTAAACCCTGTAGCAGTCTCCGACCCAGCCTTACGCAAATGGATAGTTGGCAAGACCAATGAGGAATACTGTAGGTATAGAAATGTACCCCTTGAGCGTTTAAAGACCCGAAGCTATCATTTAGAACTTGCCCGATCGAGTAAAGATTATGTCGCATTTGAAGAACAGATCATATCCAGAACCGGCGAAGTATCACATCACATCCGTAAGCTTAACCCTGTAGTTGACCCGAATGGTGATCTGAAAATGATCATTGGTCATGGCCTGAACATAACAGACCTGAAGACCGCTCAGGAAAAGATAATTAAGAGCGAAGAGAAGAACAGAGCTATGCTGGCCGCAATACCTGACCTTATTTTCATCATAGATAAGGATGGTATATACCTGGACATGAAAAATGTGGAGCAGATACATTTGCTTGTTCCGAAAGAGAATGTGATCGGCTCTCACATCAAAAACCTGCTCCCGGAGCCAGTTTACAAGCAGATATTCGCCCTTATTAAAAAGGTGATCGAAACAGGTAACCCGGAACGGACCGAATACGAACTGCAATTGGAAAATGGCCTGCACTACTATGAGGGCAGAATAATTAAATACAATACCGACCAGGTATTAGCTATCATCCGTGATACGACCGAGGAGCGTAAGGCGGCACTGGCAGCAAAAGAGCAGAATGACTTTATCAGGCTTGTGATGGATTCCAGCCCAAGCTTGATCTATGTGAAAGATGGCGAAAGCAGGTTTAAGCTTGCTAATCAAGGCGTTGCCGATCTGTTTGGGTTGCCCTTGCATGAGTTACTGGAAAAAGACAACGATACGTTATTTCCTGACCCGGATGACAGAGCGTACTTCGAAATGAATGACCGCCTGGTTATAACTGAAAACCGTGAAATTATAGTTGAAGAGCGTTTTACGAAACGGGATGGAAGCGAAGTATGGTTTAAAACCATTAAACGCCCGCTCGTAACCAGCGATGGCCAGGTAAATGTGCTTGGCATTTCTACAGACATTACTGCGCAGCGCCAGGCAAATAAACAGCTTAAAGATAGTGAAGAACTATACCGTCTGCTGTCAGAAAACTCTAAAGATGTGATTAGCCTGCATGAGCTGAGTGGTCGTTATATCTTTATTTCAAAAGCTGTGGAGGAAATGCTGGGCTATGCCGTTTCTGATGTTATCGGTAATGTGCCTAAACGTTTGATACATGCGGATGATTACGAACAACTGCGTATTGGCTTCAGGGATGTGCTGGAGAAAAAAATAAACACGAACGTAGAGCACCGGCTGGTCCGTAAAGACGGAGGCATTGTTTGGGTGGAAACCAACCTGAAACCTTTGCTTGATACAGATGGCAATGTGGTTAAGGTTCAGTCATCGGCCCGCGATATAAGCGCACGCCGCGAAAATGCTGAAGCCTTGAAACACAGTGAAAAGAAGTATCGTGACCTGATAAACTATAGCCAGGCCTACATCTGTGCCCACGACATGGAAGGTACCATCCTTTCCGTGAACCCATACCTGTTAAACGTGTTAGGCTATACCGAAGAAGAGATGGTAGGTAATCAGCTCCGATCGTTCTTTCCGGAAGCGCACCGCGAGAACTTTAACCAGTATATTGATAAGTTTAAAAACTCGAATAATGTTGAAGGGGTACTTTGTATCCTGAATAAGGAAAAGCAAGAGCGCTACTTGTATTACCAGAACTATAAAGTAGAAGAGCCTGGCATACCAGCTTACATCATTGGCCTGGCCCAGGACATAACCGACCGCCTGGAAACCGAACAGGAACTGAAGCGAGCCAAAGAAGCGGCCGAAGAATCTGCAAAAGTAAAAGAGAATTTCCTGGCTAACATGAGCCACGAGATCCGGACACCGATGAACGGTATATTAGGTATGGCAGGGCTGATGCAGAAAACAAACCTGGATGATGCACAGAATAACTTCCTTAAGATTATAAGGCAATCTGCTGAAAACCTGCTGGTTGTTATTAATGATATTCTGGATGTTGCTAAGATAGAAGCCGGTAAGCTGGACCTGGAGCAGATACCTTTCCACCTCGGAGATGCAATCCGTAATACCTTCCAGACACTTACTTATAAAGCCGAAGAAAAAGAGATAGGCTATAGTTTTGAGGCATACCACGAGCAATGCCCTGTTGTTATAGGTGACCCCTACCGGCTTAACCAGGTTTTGTTAAACCTGTTAAACAACGCTATTAAGTTTACAGACGAAGGAAGCGTAACGCTCAAGTGCAGACTCCTGAAGGAGACGATAGACAACCTGACCTTAGAAGTTGAAGTTGCGGATACCGGCATAGGCATACCGGAAAATAAACTGGATATTATTTTCGATGGCTTTACACAAGCTTACTCCAGCATTACCCGAAAATATGGCGGATCAGGCCTTGGCTTAAGTATCTGTAAAAACCTGGTTGAAATGCAGGGCGGAAATATTTGGGTGGAGAGCGAAGAAGGAAAAGGCAGCTCATTTAAGTTTACACTAACCTACGACAAAGCAAAAGATAATCAGCGCGTTAACGATAACAACGCCGAAATTGATTTTGACAGCCTGGAGCCATTGCACGTGTTGATAGCTGAAGACAACGAGATCAACATTTTCCTGGCACAGTCTATACTGGAAGGATGGAATTTTACGGTTGATGTAGCACAAAACGGTAGCGAAGCAGTTAAAATGGCTGTTGCAAATACATACGATGTTATATTAATGGACATACAGATGCCGGAAATGAGCGGAATTGATGCGACACTGGCCATTCGGGCTAACCCTGATAAAAAGATTGCCGATGTTCCGATCATAGCCCTGACAGCCAACGCTTTTAAAGGCGATGCTGAAAGGTACCTGGCAGCTGGTATGAATGACTATATCTCGAAGCCGTTCCAGGAAGATTCATTGTATTTAAAGATATTTGCGCTGGTTCCGGATAAGGTTAAGAAAAGACCTATAAAGTCTGCTGCGCAACAAATAGCTCCAGCTATAGTAGAGCAGCCACTTTATGACCTGCAACCGCTGCAGAAACTCGCCCGCGGAAACCAGGCCTTTATAAACAGAACGATACAGCTCTTTATTCAGACCATACCGGAAACAGTAACGACGCTGAAAAACTGCGAACAGCAACAGGACTGGGCAGGTGTAAGCGCGGCAGCTCATAAGTTAAAATCAACAATTGATACGCTTCGTATTGAGCAGCTACAACCGGTGGTAAGACAAATTGAAATGGACGCCAAGAAAAGCATAAACCTGAAACAGGTGTCTGATCAGATCGCCTTTGTTGACGAACATATAAAACTCATTATAAAAGAAATAGCCAAAGACATCGTCTGATATACTTTAAGTAGAGGCATGCTTTATAAGTTGTGGTTGTTTAACTCCCAGCCGCAATTATAACAGAAGCTGGCATTAGGCACATGGCCCTCCTTGTGGCAATTGGGGCAGACTTTTGTATTAGTCATTGACCTATCGGTTTTGGACATCTCTACGGTAACTATACCGGTAGGTACGGCTATAATACCATAACCAAGTATCATGACACAACTTGCCAGTATTTGCCCAAGTGGGGTTACTGGTGCAATGTCTCCGTAGCCTACTGTTGTTAAGGTAACTATGGTCCAGTAAATGCTTTTAGGTATGCTTGTAAAACCACTGGCTGCGCCCTCAACCATATACATTAAAGAGCCAATTATAACTACAGCCAGTAATACTGTTCCAAGAAAGACGAAGATCTTGGTTAAACTTGCCTTTAGCGCCCTTGATAGCACCTGGCCTTCGTTAATAAAATGTGTTAGCTTAAATATTCGGGCTATACGGAGCAACCTTAGCACCCTTACTACCAGCAGATATTGCGCCCCAACAATAAACAGACTTATATAAGTAGGTATGATTGAGATCAGATCGACAAGACCAAAGAAAGAAAAGATATATTTAAGGGGCTTTGGTGAACTATAGATGCGGAGCAGATACTCGATGGTAAACAATATGGTAAAAGCCCATTCAAGTTTGTAAAATAAAGCCAGATGAGATCTCCTGAGATAAACGACGGTTTCCAGGGCAACTACTGTAACACTGGCAAGAATCAATACCAACAGCAATATATCGAATAACCTTCCTGATGTTGTCTCAGCTTCGAAGATGATTCTGTATAATTTACTTCTAAGTGATATTGGTCTTTTCTTCATCAACACCTTATACGGCAAACTATTAAATTTTATACGCCCGGTTTTTAAACAGGCCAACTATAGCTTAAGAACACAAAAAAACCACTGCGATTACAGTGGCTTTCAATTAAATTCAGCACTTGTTTTCTATTCGTATGATGTGGAGGTAAGCATGGTGTGCTTACTCATCTGTTGTATCAGGTAAAGGCGTAAAGCAGGATCTACCTGTAACATTTGCTGCAACTCTTCTTTCGGGATACACAGTACTTCGGTAGGTTCTGTAGTTACGACTGTGTAGCTATAGTTATCCCGCATCAGGTCTGGCAAGCCAAGAAGGGTTCCGGCCTGCACTTTTCGTGGCACACCCGTTACAGGCGTAACCTGCGCACTACCTGTAATCAGGTAATAAAGCTCTTTATTAGGGCTTCCGGATTCAAATAAGCAAGTATCAGGAGTTACTTTTTTAAGGTTACCTCTCACCTGTCCTTCTTCTATCATCTTCCTGAACAACATATGCAGCTTTGATTAAAATATGCGAAAACAATCTACCATTCTGGTACAAAAATAAAAATGGTTAACTAAGAAGTATAATTACTTTCTAAGCACCATTTCAATCGCCTTTAGCTGATTTTCCTTTAAGGCAATGCGCATTAACGTCTATACATACTGGCTAAAATATAGCTAGTCCAGTAGTGCTGCAACCGGCTCCCTAAACTTCGTCTGTTTAACGCTATAAAGGTATTGCACATGCATATGCCATGCAGTGAGTTAGGTCACCGGGCTGAGTGACTTATGTCAGTTTAGGAACTGTAGTTTGAAATGAAAAATTATGGAAGAGAAAAGGTTTTACGTTATTCCGTTTTGGCAGCTACCGGTTTAGTACAGCAGCTCATTTCGGTTTTATGGTTAGTGGTTTCCACCACTTCAGGGCTCAGATACGGGATACCCAACCCAAGTCCGCGAACTATAAACAGGATAGCCAGCGTCATGCCAATATAGGGGACAGACCGGTTAAACATTCCGCGCACTTTCAGGCTTATGAGCTTACCTGATAAAGAAACCAGAAACATTAACGGAAAAGTGCCTAACCCAAACAAAGCCATGTAAAGCATAGCCCCGGTAATGCCAGGTGCACTGATAGCTCCCGCTAAGGCAATATAAACAAAACCACACGGCAGCAGGCCATTTAAAAGACCGACCATAAACAAAGCACCCAGCGAGTTCTTCTGGAAATAGTATCCCAGTTTTTGTCTCACCCAGATCATTAATTTATCCGTACCAAGTAGGCTGGCAGATTTACCTTTTATAGCAGCAGGAAGCACCAGTAGTAAAAGAATCAGGATACCAGAAACAATAGAAACAGTTTGTTGCAGACCAGCCATTTGAAGCGATTCTCCGAACGCACCAGCTAATGCACCAAGCAACGCATATGTAACTATACGTCCGCTATTGTACAGGAGCCGGCCGGCATAGTATTGCCAGCCGGTACTCCCGACAAAGGGCAGTGCCATTGCTATCGGGCCGCACATCCCTACACAATGGAAACTACCTACAATTCCGAATATGAACCCAGCCCAGATCATGCCTATTCCTGTATCTGGATTGTTTTCTCTGAGTAAAATGTTTCTTCGCCGTCACTAAAGCTCACACGTACTTTCCATATGCCACTTTCAAGGTCTTTAGTGTCTAGCAACTGGCTTTGGTCACGTCCCAGTTCCAGTGGTAACTGCTTGTCAAGTTTGTCGTTTGACGGGCGGAAAAGTGTAATGGTGCCAGTCAGGTTTTTCTCTCTGTAAGTGGCGGGCATTTGCAGCAACACTGTTTTGTCTTCAGCGCTATAGTTCACCATCACATCGCCGAGCGCCTGTGTACGTTTTACACGCTCTATCTGGTCCTGGTATTTAATTTCCTGCTCATAATAATCCTTGCTTACAAGGCCAACATCCTGTTTCATAGCTTTGTACACGAACATGGCAATGTAAGCCATAAATAAGATCATACATACCACAATGGCATAAGGCCAAAGCGTGAAACTTTTATTATTAGCTGTATCTTTCATTATGATATCTCCTTTGATAATTAATTTGCAGGCCCTAAGAACTTGGTTTCGGTGGTAGTGATCAGCTCATCCCCGTGATACACCCCGATCTCAATTTCAGAATTCATACCCGTCAGGTCTTCATTCGCTATTTCCGTAAAGAAAACGCCCTCTGCAATACCCTGAGCCGGCAATATCAGCTCGTTACCTATAACTTTTATAGTTCCACTCTTATCCAGCAGCTTTAATGTAAGCGGCATGTCGTGGTTGGTCTTATTGATAACAGAAATGTTATAAAGGTTTTTAATATGGCCCTGCTCCGTTTTCTGATAAAGCTGGCCCGGTGTGCGCAGTATAGTTGCTTCTGCTTCATCGCGGGTTAACAGCAAAGTTGTTAGTGCTGTCATAAGTATTGCCAGCACAGCAGTATATCCCATAACCCGCGAGGTAAAGAAGGTCCACTTTTTACCGGTCTCAATTGCCTCTTCTGATTCATACCTGATCAAACCTTCGGGCTTATCGATCATGCGCATAATATCGTTACAAGCATCAATACAGGCCGTACAATTAATGCACTCCAGCTGCTGCGCACCATTACGGATGTCGATACCTGTCGGGCAAACCTGCACACACTGGTTACAATCTATACAGTCACCCTCAGTGCGCTCCTGCCCTTTTCTTAACTTACCACGCGGTTCGCCACGACCGTAGTCGTAGGCTACAACCAAAGTCTTTTTATCCTGCATTACACCCTGCAAACGGCCATAAGGGCAAACTATAGTACAAACCTGCTCCCGGAACGAGGCAAATACCCAGTAAAATACGCCAGTAAATGCGAGCAGGGCACCAAAGCCAACCATGTGGTTTAATGGTCCTTCGGTTATGACTTTCTGCAGTTCGTCAATCCCTATAACATACGCCAGGAACAGGTTCGAAATAACAAAAGAGATCAGCAGAAAAACGGCTGTCTTTGCACTCTTCTTTAATATCTTTTCTGTGTTCCAGGGCATCCTGTCGAGGGCGCGCTGCTTATTATAATCTCCCTCTATGGCGTATTCTATCCTGCGGAAGACCATTTCCAGGAAAATGGTTTGGGGACAAACCCAGCCGCAGAAGATGCGGCCGTATACCACCGTAAAGAGGATAATAAAGACAACCAGCGTTAGGAAGGCTACCACAAGAATGAAGAAGTCCTGGGGCCAAAACAATACGCCAAAGATCACAAACTTGCGTTCCACTACATTCAGCATGAGCAGGGGCAAGCCATTAATTTTTATAAAAGGTCCGGCAAACAAAAGCGCCAGCAGCAGATAACTTACATATTTGCGGTAGTCGTATAGTTTGCCCTTCGGTTTTCTGGGGTACACCCAAATACGTTTTCCCTGGTCATCTACAGTTGAGATGTGGTCCCGAAATTCATCGGTTGGTTTAGTTTTAAGTGCCATGGCAGTGGTAATTTGTGCGGAGATTAGTCCTGCCTGTTATGTATGTATAAAAAATATAGTTATTGTAGAGATCTGTTAAATCTGCTTTTACAAAATTCCGAAAACAAGCCCTGCAAAAAGATGACTTAAGTCATAAACCATGGTGATTGAAATCAACTATAGTTGTTGATTTAACTATAGCCGCGGTTACAAGGCCTACCAGAAATTAAAAAGTCGCAAACACTATCGTTTAAGTGTCTGCGACTTTTTAATTCTCGTTTTCAAATCAATACTTACATCTTTTCTCCCTGCGGCTCCTTCGCACCTGCCGGGTTTGTTCCCTGCAAGCTCAGGATGTAGCTGGATACCTCGAGTATCTGGTCTTTTGTAAGCTTACCTTGCCAAGGCACCATACCTTTAGCCGGCACGCCATACTTTATTGTTTTAAAAATGTCATTCACGTCACCACCATGTAACCAGTATTCGTCAGTCAGGTTAGGCCCTACAGTTCCCTGTCCATCCTGGCCGTGGCAGGCAGCACAGTTTGTGTTAAATAACGCCTTACCAGACTCCAGTGCCGTAGCTTCCGTTAATACTTCATAATTGGTTACTGCATTCGGGTCATCTACATTTTTAGCAGCGATCAGGGCAGCTTCCTGCATTTCCACTTCGTACTCTTCGGTTTGCAAAGCACCTGTTTTAAACACATGGTAGTGCAGCATATATCCCACCGCAAAAACTATAGATACATAGAACATTGCTTTCCACCAAGGCGGCAGATCGTTGTCATATTCTTGTATACCATCGAAATCGTGGTTTGAGTGTATCTCATTCTTAGCCTTACCTGTAACTAATGTAGCATCACCGCGCACTAAAAACAATACTCTGCCTGCAAAAGAAGAACGGAAATCTTCATCATAAATAGAGTCACCCAGCATTGGCACGAACAGGCGGAACATCATTACCAACACCAAAATGGTTAACAGGATAATGACAGCAGCCAGCGCGAATGTGAACAATAAAACCGGAGGAAGATCCATAAAAGCTACTTCGGTTTCTGCAGCTGCTTCAGCGTTGGCATCGGCGGCAGGTGCTGCAGGGACTTCAGCTACTACTTCAGCTGGCTTCTCGCTTTCTGCTTTAATAAAGGCAATTACGTTAGCAACATCCTCATCAGAAAGTGACGTTCCAAAAGCAGGCATCGGCACTTTATTGAATTTCTCATAAACCTCAACGGCATCCTTATCGCCTGCCTGAACCAGTTCCTGGGAGTTCTTAATAAACTTCACCAGCCATTCATCGCCACGGCGTTTGTGAACATCTTTCAGGGCCGGGCCAACTACATCAGCATCTATGCTGTGGCAGGCTGTACAGTTACCTTCAAATATGGCTTTACCGGCTATGGCATCCTGCGCCTGAGCGGCATTGCCCATCAGCAGTAATCCGGCTACAAATGCCAGGCTGCTGTTTCTGATCATTTTCTTTAAAGAGCTCATTGTCTTACTCCT
>NZ_JBEOKT010000009.1:0-172781 GCF_040278685.1 Pontibacter populi | reverse complement strand
TGGCAACTGTATAATAGCACAATACAAATCAGGATTAGATATTTTTTCAATTTTATATATTTAAAATGCCCCACAACTATTGGCTAGTAGGAGTACCTACTCCCACTATCTGTACTATGTGTGGAGTTATTAAATATTTTAACAGGTTTTTTGCTGGTGAAAACACACAGCAAAGGCGGCTGCATTTTAGTCATTACTCATTCCAAATTACTCATTCCTAATTCCCCACCTACATAATATTATTCTCTTCCACCCATTTCAGGAACTGGTCTTTGTACACTTCACCTATCGGAATTTCTTTCTGGCCAATGCGGATGCGGCTTTTCTCGATGCTGTCGATTTTTTGCAGGGAAACTATAAAAGAACGGTGCACGCGCAGAAATTTAGACTCCGGCAGTTTCTCCATCATCTTGTTCATGGATAGCAGCGTGATGATCTTCTGGTCTTTCGTCTGGATGATCACATAATCCTTCAGGCCTTCTATCCAGAGTATATCCTTAAAGTCAACGCGAATAGTTTTATAGTCGGCTTTCACGAACATGAACTCCTGCTCGGGTGCGGCGGCCTGGGTAACTATAGTTTGCTCGCCTTGTTTCGGGTGGCGTTGCTGCATGCGTTCCTGCGCTTTGGTTACCGCCTTTAGAAAACGGTCGAAGGGGATAGGCTTTAGCAGGTAATCTACAGCATCGTGGTTAAAACCTTCCATGGCATACTCGGGGTAAGCGGTGGTAAAAATTACCAGTGGCTGGTTTTTTAAAATGTTCAGAAACTGTATACCGGTCAGCTCAGGCATTTCAATGTCCAGAAACATCAGATCAACCTGTTCTTCCTGCAAAACCTGCATGGCTTCAGTGGCACTGGAACAGGTCTTTACAAGTTGCAGAAAAGGCAGCTTACTGATGTAACTTTCCAGTATGTCGAGGGCAAGCGGTTCGTCGTCTACGGCAATGCAGCGGATGGTCATAGTTTTAGTGTGTTAGGTGTTTGGAAGTATAGTTTCATGGTGGCGTAAAATACGCCGTCTTTTTCTTCAAAAGTGAGGGTATGCCTGTTAGTGTACAGCAGCTTCAGGCGACGGCGCAGGTTTTCGAGCCCAATGCCACCAAATTCGCGCTTTTTATGTGTGCTGATGTTGTTTACTGTACTAAACTGCAGTTCGTGATCCGTTACTGTAAGGTTAATCTGTATCCCGATCTCGTTCTTGCTTACCAGGCCATGCTTAAAAGCGTTCTCTACCAGGGTCATCATTAGCATCGGTGCTATCTGTTTACCTTCCAGCTCGCCGTTTACATTAAACTGTATACTGGTCTGTTCGCGCAGGCGCAGCTTTTGCAGATCTATAAAATTATGGATATGTTCCACTTCTTTCTGCAAACTTACCAGCGTATCATTACTTTCATAAAGCATGTAGCGCATCAGCAGAGACAGCTTCATAATGGCATCCGGTGTTTCAGGGTGTTGCTTGTAAGCCAGCGAGTAAATGTTGTTGAGCGTATTGAACAGAAAATGGGGGTTTACCTGCGACTTCAGGAAGGCCAGTTCAGCTACAAGCTTTTGGTTTTCAAGTTCTTTGTTACGGCGCTCGTTCCGGATATAATTGCCTGTTACTTTCAGGCCGGAACTTATAAAAACCAGCACCAATCCGCCCAGACCGTACTGCAGTAAGCGCTCTGTAGTAAACACGGCCTTCATGTTCGGGTTAAATTCCCTGAAAATATAAAAATCGAGGGGTGATTTGGCCAGGCCATAAAGCAGGAGCAGGGCCAGTACATTTATGATGTAAAGCATCAGGCGATTGCGGGCCAGGTACTTCGGAATCAGGTACGACCAGTTTACATAAAAAATAAGCAGCCAGAAAGCCAGACCAACCAGCACATCCAGCACACGATGTGTAGTAAGCGCCTTATTACCATTGATATAATACAGCACCCAGGCCCCGAAAGCAAGCCACACAATAACATGCAACACGATCTGGAATCGCTTTTTCATGGTAATTTCAGGGAACACAAAAGGTAATGCGCTCAAACTAAATACGGGCTTATGATGGAAACTATAGCAGCAGCATTAATGGTGCACCGCTCTTCAGGATAAAGATAAATAAAATAAATACAGTTATAACTATACTTGCACTGGCACTCTACCAACTGAAGTTAATTAACTACTAAGCTGATTTTTTGAAAGATAAACAGCCCTAGTGTACTTGGTTGCCTGGTTTACTTTCATAAGCGGTAATAAGTATCTGCCAATTAGTTAATCTGCCAGATCAACTTTTACTCGGGTGCTTTGTGTTGTTGGTCTATAGTTTCGGGCTGTTGGTATAATGTATTTTGTTGGGAATTAAATGTTGCTTCCTTTGTATATAATCAGAGCGGGGAAGCATGCTGCAGTGTTTGCCAGTACTTGATTAAAGCTCAATAGTAAATCGTTTGTTGTTTGTTTTTGCAAATAGCGCCACTTGTAAAACAGGTGGCGCTATTTTTTATGTTACTGGATCATTCCTAAAAACTGATCTTCTGACAGGATAGTGATGCCCAGTTTGTTGGCTTTCTCGAGTTTAGCAGGCCCCATTTTATCGCCGGCTACCAGGTAAGAGAGTTTGGCTGAGATAGAGCTCACCACTTTACCGCCATGACTGATAATGAGTTGCTGTAGTTCGTCGCGGCTTATGGTTTCAAAAACGCCTGAGATCACGAAAGTTTTTCCTTCCAGTTTGTCGCTCTGCATTTCGGGCTGCACTTTCTCAGATTTAAACTGAATGCCGGCAGCCTGTAACCTTTCCAGTAGTTCGATATGATCAGGCTCAGTAAAGTACTCTTGAATGGAGTTTGCTATTCGGCCACCAATCTCATTTACGGCAATCAACTCTTCGTAAGTAGCTCCTCTTAAAGCTGCTATGTCCGGGAACTGGTCTGCCAGTTTTTTAGCGACTGTACTACCAACAAACCGGATCCCCAACGCAAAAAGCACACGCTCAAAAGGCGTTTCTTTAGATTTGGCAAGGCTATTCAGAATATTGTTTGCTGATTTCTCGCCCATACGTTCCAGGTTTGCCAGCTGCTCGAACGTCAGGTTGTACAGGTCGGCTACGTTGCGCACAAAACCAGCTTTGTACAGTTGCTCCAGTGTTTTCGGGCCCAGCTCATCCACGTTCATGGCTTTTCGACTGATAAAATGTTCCAGCTTAGCCAGTATCTGAGGTTCGCAACCTTTTTCGTTCGGGCAATAAAACTGTGCTTCACCTTCTACACGTACCAAAGGCGTATGGCAGGCAGGGCACTCAGTAGGGTAAACTATAGGTGTGCTGTCGGCAGGGCGTTTGGTAAGGTCTACTCCGGTAATTTTAGGGATGATCTCGCCACCTTTCTCAACAAAAACAATATCGCCAAGGCGCAGGTCCAGTCGCTGAATTTCGTTTGCATTATGTACCGATGCACGTTTAACGACAGTTCCGGCCAATAATACCGGCTCCAGCAATGCTACTGGTGTAACGGCGCCGGTTCGGCCTACCTGGTATTGTATGCCCTGCAACTTGGTAGCTGCGCTCATAGCCGGGTATTTATAAGCAATCGCCCAACGCGGGCTTTTAGCCGTAAAGCCCAGCTCTTCCTGCAGCGCGTAGCTGTTTACTTTTACCACCACGCCGTCAGTAGCAATAGGCAGTTCGTGGCGCTTCTGTTCCCACTCATTTATGTATTCCAGTACCTTATCTATAGAGCTGCACTTGCGCCATGTATCCGAAACTTTAAAGCCCCATTTCTGGATAGCCTCCAAGCTTTCGGAATGCGAATCGAAGGGGAGCGGCGAACTATGGAAACTATAGGAAAAGCAGCCCAGTTTACGGCTGGCAACTATACTGGAGTCCTGCTGCTTTAGTGTTCCCGATGCAGCATTGCGTGGATTGGCAAGTAGCTGTTCGCCATTTTCCTCGCGCTCAAGGTTCAGTTGTTCGAATACCTGCAAAGGCAGAAATACCTCACCACGTACTTCAAATAGTTCTGGATAACCCTCTCCATGTGCCTGCAACGGTATATCGCGAATGGTACGAACGTTATTGGTTATATCATCGCCCCGAGTTCCATCGCCACGCGTAGCGCCCTGCACCAAAATGCCGTTCTCGTAAGTTAAACTGATGGCCACACCGTCAAATTTCTGTTCGCACACATATTCCACCTCATGCCCGATGGCTTTCTGCACGCGGTTATCAAATTCGCGCAGGTCTTCTTCTGAGTAGGTATTGCTCAGCGAAAGCATCGGATACCGGTGGAAAACAGTCTTAAAGCTTTTGGTTATAGTTCCGCCCACGCGCTGGGTTGGTGAGTTAGCCTGACGCAGTTCGGGATGTTGTTCTTCCAGTTCCTGCAGGCGTTTCAGCATCATATCAAACTCAAAGTCTGGTACTTCAGATATGCTGTTCTGGTAATACTGGTAATTAAGGTAGTTTATGCGTTCGGTCAGCTGCTTAACTTCTGTAGCTACGTCGTGTGGTGTTGCCATAGTTTCGGTTTATACTTCACGTAAAAATATCTAAAAGCGCGGTAGCGAGCAACGTGAATAAAAGTAGATTGATAAAGTTTATAGTTCTCTTTTGCCATTTCGACCAAAGGGAGAAATCTGGATTCTATAGTTGCAGTTTTAGTCCAGTCATCCCGAGCGGTAGCCGATGTATCCTATGTGTTCTTCAATTTCTTTTTTGTCATTTCGACGTCAGGAGAAATCTGAGTTCTATAGTTGATACTCTGTTTTCCGAACAAAGCTATCCTTTCAAACTACATCTAACCCTGGGAGCTTTACTTACCTACCGTTTCATTTTATGCTTTGGTGCCCTCACGGCCGGGAGGCCCCGTCTTCGGGCATCGCGCTGCTGATTTGAAGCTACCCTCGTTACCTCAGGTTGCCTTACGGCACCGCAACAAATCAAAGGCGCTCAACCCAAAGACTGTGATATTTCTCATAGCAACTACTTTTCTATAGTTTGAACGGTAAGCTTCGAGATTTATCGTGGTTATAGTTCCGTAGGGACAGGTCGCGACCTGTCCGCGCGACAGGCTGTAACTATAAAACTATAACCCCAACAATAGCAAAGGCAGAAAGTCCCCCTTTGAAGGGGGCGAAGGGGGATGTTAAACTGTACCAGATCACTCACGCTGTTCGAGATGAAAAAGTAAAAAGCATAAAAACTCCACGCTTTAAACTAACGGGAAGAGATTGCGAAGGTAGTGAGCATAGCTCTGAGGGGTTGGGGGTGGTTAGATAACGACAACTATAAAACCCCTCCCTGCCCTCCTAAAGGTGGGAATTGTTTCGTAAGAGGTAAGCCAACCCTAAATACATAAAACAAAAAAGCCACCCGGAGGTGGCTTGAACACAATAAGCTATAAACTATAGTTCTATTTGATCTTCACACCATCAGAGACAAACCGGAGTTCTTCTCTCGGGGTGTTGATGGCTGCTATTTCGTGGGCTGATTTACCGGCATCCTCGGCATAGTGTCGCTGGTCATCTACAGAAATCACTTCGCGTTTGGCGGTGCCTGTAAACACTACTGTTTTGCCTTCCAGGTTCTCTACCGGCAAAAAGAAACCATAATCCCGGAAAGTAACTTTCATGGTACTGTTATCAGAAAGCTTCACATCCATCCAGCAGCCTTTAGACTGACAACTTTCCACTATTACGCCGCTAACAGTTGCTTTTACAGAATCCTGTTCGCTCACAGCATCCTGAAGCTGCGTAACAGATAACGTATTTTGCTCTGTAAAATCAGATCCATACACATTCGGCTCAGCAGTTTCGGCAGTGTTAGCAGTAGCTTCGTTGGCATTTTCAGACTGGCCACAGCTAAATAGAAATGTGCTTAATAGTAAACCAGTTAGTAACGTGTTTCTCATGTGTATAAGGTGCGATTTTTTTTGTAAATATAGTAAACAAGCATCTATTTCCTACAATCAAAAGTCACAAAGAGGCAGTACTATGGTAGGTATAAGATTGTCAATACTGGTCTATCCAACGTGCATTACTGATGTTGATGAGCAGGCGGCCGGTTAAGATTGGCAAATATCTGACGGGAATACTTGCTTCAAAATTATCAAGCATCAAGTCGAAGTTAGTACCAAAGCTGAGCCTGTTCCTGTCCGGGGCGAATACTACGGGCACACGGGTTTGGTTAGTAATGCCCTGCAAGGTAATATAGGTTCGCTGGTTCAATGGTTCTGGGTAAGGTCTTTCGCTGCTGATGATATCCTCCGGCACATCGATCTCAAAAGTAAATTCCGGGAATTTAGCTCCATATAACACATCGTACGCCATAGTTGGCGGCACAGTATCGCTGGTAGGTAACAACGAATTTATAAGCACACTGCATTCCAGTTGGTCCGTTAAGCGGTTATAGCGCACCAGTAACGACGGCGATTTGAACTCATAACGGCCATTCGGGCTTTCGAGCACGATAGTGATATAATTGTTCGCAGTATAGCTAGTTCGGGTTTGCGCGCTTGCTTCTGCTACTGTCACCAACAGCACGATCAAATAAAGAAGTAGATTTTTAAGAAACATAGTACCCCTGATTAAGTTAATCTTTTAACGGATGCAGCACATGCTAGGTAACTCCAGCCAGCTATAAATTTTAAAACAGGGGATGCTACCATATAGTTTTTAAGGAAAATGGCACTGACTCCAAACTATATTTATCTGGTGGCATGCAAAACAAAGCTGTTTCCGTATAGGTATATAAACTTGAAGTGTAATGTTGGGCTTTTCTGCTGGTATGCTGCCGGTTGTAGTATAATTTAAATGGACTCAGATAAAAAAAATAAGGTAGGCTACAGGCAACTATCTGCTTTTAAGCAAATAGAACGTATGCACCCCATCAGGATGCTGCTTTACCTGAGTATGGTTGGAATCGGTGTGTTGTTTCTTATTTTACTGATCGCCTTTATGCGCACTGGTGGGTTTATGGCAGAAAATGTACAGTTGCCGAAATTCTTTAGCGTTGGTACGGTTTTACTGCTGCTGAGTAGTTATACTATCAGTCGGGTGCCCGGCATCTATAAAAAAGATAAGCTTAATAAAATGACCCGCTACCTCGGTGGCACGTTGGTGCTTAGTTTATTGTTTGTAGGATCGCAATTACTGGGCTGGCGTGAAATGACTGCAGCTGGCATCACGTTTACCGGCAAAGCTTCCGGAACGTACCTTTACCTTATCTCGGCGTTGCACATTCTGCATTTAGTAGGAGGAGTGATCTTCCTGTTTTTCCTTTTTCTTAAAACAGCGCATGTAGCCACCGATAGTGTCCGGAGCCTGATCTTCATAAGAGATCCGTATCGCCAGTTGCAACTATCGATGCTTACCAGTTACTGGCACTTCCTTGATTTTATGTGGCTTGGGCTGTACCTGGTATTCCTGTTTATGTTTTAACCCTACCGAACTATAGTTACACTGCCTTTGTATTGCGTGCTCCCAAAATCGATCACGTAATAATAAACCCCGTCATTTACGTTTTTGCCATCCCATTTAAAGGTATTCTGGTTGCTTTGGTAAACCTCCTTGCCCCAGCGGTTAAATACTTTTATGCTGGCAAATTGGGCATTGCAGAAATTTGCCGGAAGATCAGGTATCTCAAAATAGTCGTTCCGGCCATCGCCGTTCGGGGTAAATATATTGGCAGGTATAAAGCTTTGCAGTTGCGGTACACGTACTTTAAACTCCATCGTTAGTACAGGTTCCGGGGCCGGGTTGCAGGTCTCTTCATCCAGTATAAAATTAACGCGCAATGTTCCCGTTTCAGCCATCTGGCAACTTCCAATCAGTTTGAACAAACCCCTGGCTTCGCCTTCTCCCTGGGTGGCGGTAAACTCTATACCATAGTCCTCTAAGTTAAATCCGTCACCAACAGCAGTCAATGTTAACGGGTCAAGGTCTATGTCGTCGCCGAAGAGGTTGGCTTCAAAAGGCTGGTCCAGGTCGAGTTCGTATAGGATAGGTGCTTTATCTGATGTTAATGTAGGCGCATTATTAGGTGCTTTTATCCTGAATTCTATCGTTACTTTCTGGTCTGGTGATGCGGCGCAGGCGTCTTCTTTCAGGGTAAAGGTAACGCGCCTTACAGCCTGTTCTTCGGAAGTACATTCTACCTGCCAACTGAATTTCCCGGTTGCCGTTCCTTCGCCGCCACTACTGTTAAACTGCATACCAACCGCATTCATGTCAAAGCCTTCTCCGGCAGCACTCAACGTCAGGCCATCCAAGTCTACATCCTTCCCGAATACATCCATTTCAAAAGCCTGACCACGATCTAAGGTTATAACTCTTTCGTTGGGTGTGGTAGCTATAGTCGGGACATTATTTACGACCTGCATCCTGAAACTAACCCTGACAGTATCCTGGCGTGGTAAGCTACAGCCGTCGTCCTGCACTACCAGGTCCAGTTCGTAAATTTTGTTAGGCGTATCAAAGCAGTCGGCAAAACAGAGTGTTGCTTTTAACGAATCCTGCGCACCTCCCTGGTTCACAATTCCCTGCAGTGTGCCGGATAAGGTAAAGTTGGATGCTGAAAAGTTTACTGGAACGGCTTTTATAGTTACAAATTCAGACAGGTCAGGGTCTGTAAAGTAAATATCGACACATCGGTTACTGTTCGGAGTGATCTCCAGGATTTCAGACTCCTTATAGAACTCTTTTTTACCCTGGTCCCGGGCTACAATTTTTGGTGTTTCGTTGGTAGGGCAGTCCAGCACCAGTACCTGGAAATCGCGACGCACTTCGCCAATCTTTTTATTGTTCCTGAATTCCTGCACCCTGATACCAAATACATACAAACCAGTCCGGCTCGGGCGCATAATCAACCGTCCGGTTTTGCTGTCGATATTGATGGGAGGGTTGCCGATTATCTGATTTGTGCCACTAAATCCGGGGTTCCACCTGATCTCAGGATAAGGAGCAGTGCCGGGCTTTACGTTCTCAAACCCTTGTATACCATAGTACGGCATACGGGGTGTGGTGTACCCGTTAAGCGGCGTGATCATGTCATAAACCAGCGAGTCGCCGTTCTCATCAGAGCCACTGAAATCAAAATAAAAAAGCTCGTTTACACAGGCATAATCGCTGAGCGGAGGGAAAAGTGTTGGGGATGAATTGTGGAACGTAACCCCATTCTGCACTACCGCCGGGAATTCCATATAAAAGGTCTGGGCAGCATCGTAAGGTGCTACAATATTATCAATTGTTTCGTTGCGGCAGCAGCGCTCCCACGTTACATAATAGCCCGCTGCGTGAAAAAAAACAGCGGGATCAAGGGTAAGGAAATCCGAATAAACGATCTTGCTGGTTCGCAGTTCCCCTATAGTACAGTCGATGTTGGTATATGGTACAGCAGTTCTGGATCGGTAAGGCAGCGTTTTGGCCATAATCCACTTATTGGTGCCTTTCTCAAAAATATTAACCGTGATGTTAGGGTCTAAGGCTCCCGGGTCACCGTTAATGTCGTCGAAGTAGAGGTTAAGGGTCAGCAGGTAAGTGTTGCCGCTACGGTGGTTAAGGGCAAATTCGCCGCCAACTATGTGTGTAGCTTTTACAGATACCGAACAAAGCAGCACAACAAGTAATAAGAGTAAACAATGCTTCATGCAAGAGTGATTTATATGCCCTTAAAACCTGTATAAGTATACAAATAACATTAAGCTTATGCAAAATTATAGCAGGATCTTACCAAAAAGTATAATAGGTAGGGTTATTTACGGTTTTGCAGTTTTTCTGTTGGCTGCATTATGTGGCTAAGCAGATCGGCAAAAGGAAGGGGCTCACTAAAAAATGAACCGGGTATCGTATCGGCTATAAGTCTGATGAAACCCGGGTGATGATTTACACGTGTCTGCTCAATAAGTATGTTGCCATATAGTTGGTTACAGAGTATACTACCGGGCACATCGGCAGGCAATGGGGTAAGGTAGTACGTTTCTATCTGTTGGTTGTAACGCTCATGCACAATGCGACGTTTGTCGGCACTTTTTACCTTGTACCCCTGCAGCTTTACCTGGTCTTTCAGGTGATCGAACAAGTATGAGAATGCTTTCTGGGGAATGGCTGGATCATGAAATAAAATGACGCCCTGGCGGTGTTCGTCGTTTATTAACTGCACCCGGAAACTGCACTGCACACCAGCTTTCTTGTAGTGATATGCTTTATAAAATGCAGCTGTAAGTTCTTTGCACTCAGTGCTGTTTGTCCATGCCTTATACTTGGCCTGGTAACGCTCAGAACGTTGCAGTTTGTAGCATACTGGCTTATTGCGAAACAGCCCCAACAATCGTTTCAAAAATCCGTTTAACGACATTTAGTAATTTAAAGCAAAAACATCCGTTACCCTGAATAGTTTATTATCTTACACGCTTCAGGTTTTATTTGCAGTTTAATAAGTTTATCACTCAGAATTTGATGTTTCAATTGCTATTACCTCTAAGCGCGATGGTATCATAACCGGCAATAGAAGGTATAGTTTAAACTTATACTTATAAGAAAATGGTTGCACAAGAATTAGAACTAAAAAAGCGGCTGTTGCAGGAATGCACGAAAATACTGAATAATCAGATTAAAGCTGCGAAAGATGCTATGGACGACGCCCAGGAAAGCGCTAATGAACACCAGGGTGCCATAGAGGATAAATTTGAGTCGTTTAGAGAGGCTTGCCAGATACAGCGCGACATGTATGCCCGCCAGCTGGATGAGCTGATAACAACGATGAGTGTGCTGAAACGGATAAACGCAACCAAAGAGAATAAGGAAATTGCTTTTGGCGCCGTAGTACATACCAACCTGCAGAACTATTTTATCGGGGTTAGCCTGGGGCAGATAGAGGTGGAAGGGGAGACGTTCTTTGCCATTTCAGGTATGTCGCCGGTATTTAAGGCAATGGCTGGCAAGACTGCCGGTGAAACCTTTGAGTTTCGTGACCAGAAATATAAGATAGAACACGTTATTTAACTATAACCAAAACCTTATATACCCGAACCAAGTAAAAAGCATGGTAAAGGGTTAAAAGAAAGGCCGGCAATGCGCCGGCCTTTCTTTTTTTACATCTATAGGTGATGCTATTTTACTCTTGTCCAGTTCTGTGTTCTGCCTATCAGCGATATGCCTATATAACCTTTCACTTCCATTTTATCTTTGCCGGTCATCTTCATGTAGCAAGAATAGGTCTTTCCGCTTTCCGGATCGTAGATCGTGCCATCATCCCATTTGTTATCGCCATCATATTCAAAGCCTTTCATAAACTCTAGACCAAGCAACGGGCGTTTCTGAAGTTTCTTGTCAGGGTTGTTATCGTCCATTTTTGGTTTCCCGTTACGGAGCGGCTCTTTCAATGTCACCAGTTTGCCACACAGTTTAGTGCCACATTTATAAATCTCGAATCGGGCTTTACCTTCTTCGTTTGTCCAGATACCAACAGGTGATAAAGACTGGGCCCATGCATAGGTGCTGAAAAGCATGATAGCCACTAGAGCAAGCAGATGTTTTTTCATGATCGGTTAGTTGTTTGATTATTGCAACGAAAAATAGTGAAAATAATTCATTTTATATACTATTACAGGAGTCACCGGCGCACTTTTAACTGATTTTAATGCCTGCTGGCAGCTCTTGTTACAGGCTAATGCAAATACGGGTCCTTAAATTTTTTACCACTGCTCATAATTGGAAGAATACCATAATCTATAGTTGTGGTTATCAGGATTTTAAAAATGTAAAGAGGGTTTTTGTAGTCTCTGGGCTATTTTTTAACAATGGTTGCCGTTTTGACCAACTAGAAAATTTAAAAAAAATAGTGATAACCCTTGTGAACTTAATGGCGTTTATTTAGCTTTAGTAATAAGTTATAGTAGCGAGTGCTACGGGCTCTGGTCTAACAACCTTATATAATTTCGGTCGAAGGTTCAGGGTTTATGTTGGACTATAGAGAAAGGAGGTACAAATGTCTAATCCCAAACAAGTTTTAACGAGCCTAAGTAATTGTATTCACGTAATCTGTGAATCGGCTTCGTAAACGGGATTTTTGCTGTTTGCACAGCTTAATATTACTGAAGGTCTTCGGATGGTAACCTGAACAACAGGAAGCCGCTTGTTAAGACTTTTTAGGATTCTGAAACACCTGGTGTAACTTGACGGGCTACATCAGGTGTTTTGCTTTTATAGCCGGCTATAGTTACAGATCCTCTTTGTAAATAGAATTGTTTCGCAGCCTGCGCTCTTTTATAAAAGTACCGATAAACACCGCCGTAGCTACCAGGCAGCTCAGCCCCATCACAAATAGTAAGACATGTCTGGTATCCCATTCTTCACCGGCTGCATTTAAGCGCATAATTACAACTATAGCTGCCAGTAGCGTTATGGCCGTAACCGTGTGGGTTACAAACCTGTTATGCTGCCGCAGGTGATAAGTACAGGCCAACAGCATAATACCTAAACCGGGAGCCACCAAAGCAAGCACCGGCCGGCCTGGTTGTATAAAGTAAACGATTAGTCCCGCAACTATAAGAACAACCGCGTTTATCGAGTTTATGATGTAAGGATGCCACATACAAAAGGGTTTTTCTGGTACATAGCCTTGTACGAGAAAAACCCTATATGTTGTGATAAATGTATGCTTATAATACGCGGCGCACTTCCAGGAAACGAACATCGTAACGTGTACCCTGCACTTTGCTGATCTTCACGCCACCATTAGATGATGAATGAACAAATGAGATCGTATCGCCGGGTTCGGAGATCACAATACCCACGTGGCCAGGCGTTCTGTCGTATTCGTTAGTACCTGTAAAGATCACCAGGTCGCCGGGAGCAGCCTCGTCTTTAGCTACTGGCACACCTTCGTTTGCCTGCATCGCCGATGAATGTGGTACATCTATGTTATAGTTTTCGAAAACATGTGTTACAAAACCGGAGCAGTCAAAACCGGAAGGAGTGATGCCGGCATACTCATAAGGCGAGCCGATCAAGGTCAGGGCATATTCTATAATCTCCTGAGGTTCTGAAGTACTGTAAACACCAGCTGACCGTGTGGTCCTCTCCATCTTCACCCAATTGTCTTCAGGCTTAGCGGATGCATTACGCTTGTGGTTAACCTGAACTACAGTTGTTTCTTCTACTAAAGCTTCAGGAGCATTGGTGAGGTTATAACCAAAAGCAAGCATTACGATCAGCAACACTACCGGGGCAAGTAATAAGATTAAGTTTTTCTTCATAGTCAGAGGGTTAGTTTCGGATAAGCTTTCCAATACCATGCCAAACAAAATATGTAAGCATAACCGAAAGCTTTACTTCAAAATTTTATTCCTTTACACTATAATAAGGCTAATCCACCGTCTAAAGTTCAGCTTTAACCACCTTTCAGGTTTATAGTAGAACAAAAGTGATTAAAGTTTGGGTTATATAAGAATAATTATTATATTTTTGCAATATTAATTTAAACAGTTCCGATAATGGTGCTTTATAGATCAGGGGTTTTTTCTGTGGAATTGCCGGAAGGCAAAGAGTGGGTCTATATTGACTGTAAATCCATGCCAAATCTTGAGGACTTTAAGAAAGGGCTGATGATGGCTTTGGAATATGTTAAGAAACATCCTGCAAATACGTGGCTTTTCGACCTGAGAACGATTGGTGCTTTGAGCGAGGAAGAGGAAACATGGTGCCAGGTACAGTTTTTTCCGCAACTCATGATGCTTGGCCAGGAGAACTATATTGCACTTGTGGTTTCGGAGGTTTGCTATAACCGCATGCTGAAAGAGGTAGGTGCTTATGGGCTGAAAAGCTATAATTCCTTTATCATTATTGATACCTTTAACAACGTGAACGAAGCTGAACAATGGCTGTTGTCGCATAAGGCAGACCACGTACGCTAAGCTGTTTTGAGGTTCCGGATTTTGAAAACAAGCATAATTATTGTAACATGCTTGTTAAACAAATCTAAACTCAAAACATGTTTCACTCCATTAACCAACCTAAATTTTATCTCTTAATATTTCTATTATCGCTTGCCAGTTTCATTTCGCCGGCATTTGCCGCAGAACTGCGCTATACTCTGGAAATGCCCGAACCGCACACGCACTATTTTGAAGTTACTGCGGAACTACAGGGCGCCAGGAAAAAATACATTGATTTTACAATGCCTGTCTGGGCTCCCGGCTCTTACCTGGTTCGCGAATTTGCCAAAAACGTGGAGGGCTTTACTGCCACCGACGGAAAAGGAAAGGCATTGCGTGCCGAAAAGATAGACAAAAACACCTGGCGCGTGTACAGTAACCGGGCATCGGAAGTAAAGGTAAACTATAAAGTATATGCTTTTGAGCTTACTGTTCGTACGAGTTTTTTAGATGCCTCGCACGGTTATGTAAATGGTACCAGCATTTTTATGTACCCTGAAGGCTATGAAAAAGAAGACGGAACACTGGTAGTAAAACCGCACTCTAGTTTCAGCAAAGTATCAACCGGTTTAAAGTCAACCGCTAAGTTTACCTATACTTTCCCGAACTATGACGTGCTGGCTGATTCGCCGTTGGAGATAGGCAACCACGAGATCTACACCTACGAAGCTGGCGGTGTAACCCATGAGGTTGCCATGTATGGCGAAGGCAATTATGAGCCGGAGCGTTTAATGGCCGACATGAAGCGCGTATCAGAAGAGTCTATCAAGATCTTTGGTGAACTACCCGTAGACCGTTATGTATTTATAGTTCATAATATGCAGCGTGGTGGTGGCGGACTGGAGCATCTTAATTCTACTACTCTGCAGACCAGTCGTTTCAACTATGGTTCAGAGAGCGGCTATACTGGTTTCCTGAGCCTGGTTGCGCACGAGTATTTTCACCTATGGAATGTAAAGCGCCTGCGCCCGGCGCCGCTTGGCCCGTTCAACTATAACCAAGAGAACTATACAACACTACTTTGGGTATCGGAAGGCCTTACAAGTTATTACGATGACCTGATCGTGCGCAGGGCAGGCCTGATGCCGGAGCAGCGTTACCTGGATGTAGTAGCAGGCAGCAGTAGTAACGTTGAAAACACGCCGGGTAACAAAGTGCAGACGGTAAGCGAATCGGGCTTTGATGCCTGGATAAAATATTACCGCCAGAACGAGAACTCCAACAATGCTGAAGTATCTTATTATACAAAAGGTGGCGTGTTGGGGCATTTACTGAACATGGAGATCATGAAAAGTACGAATGGCACCAAGAGCCTGGATGATGTGATGCGCAACATGTACAACCGCTACTATAAGCAGCTGGACCGTGGGTTTACAGAAGCCGAATTTAAAGCAGAAGTAGAGCGCGTGGCAGGTCACGACATGGATGCCTTTTTCAGAGATTATGTGAATGGTACCAAGTCACCGGATTATTCAGAATACTTTAAAGCAGCCGGCCTGAAAGTAGTAAATGTAAACGCAAACGCAAACACGGGCAGTTGGGGTGCCAACACAAGCTTTAACGATGGTCGTGTAACTATATCATCCATTACAAAAGGGAGCAGCGCATACGAGGCAGGACTTAATGTAAAGGATGAAATTATCGCAGTAAACGGCTTCAGAGTAGGCAGCGATCTGGACCGTTATGTTAATGGTTTGCAACCCGGCGATGAAATGGAAGTGCTAATTGCGCGCGATGGTATTTTGCAGGTAATGCAGGTGAAAATACTCAAGGACGACCGCGTAAGGTATAAACTCGAGAAGATCAATAATCCTTCTGCTGAACAAGTGAAAATATACAATAAATGGTTAGGTATAAGTAATTCTTAAACCTCTTATTGTACTATAAAAACAAAAAAGAGAAGCATGGCAATGATGGGCCATGCTTCTCTTTTTTGTTTAATACTAATTTGCACTTATTGTTATAATAATAGCTATAGTTTACAAACAATTTACTGGTCTTTTTATACCTGCATAGCTTATTGCATACTGTATTACTTGAAGTTATAATTTAAAGGAAGGCTATAGGTTGAAACTATAGCAAAAGGGGTTAGCAGTGTTTTATAGAATGGTTATATTCCTGAAGGTAGGTGTTGTAAGAGATATACAGGTTTTTCTATTCTTTATGCAATACAATTCAAAATTTTGAACTGTTATTTTAAAAGTATATATTTCGTGCTAAATAGTAAAATTATTGCTTGTGATGGCATGGTAGTACATTCTACAAAATTTTCTGACATCATTTTTAACAGTGAATTGGAAATATTGCAGGTGATCTGGAAGGCGAAACCAACGGATAACGCTTTTATAGATACATACCTGCGAGGGCTTGCGTTTGTACAGGAAGAAAGGCCTGTGATGTTATATTGTACTGATCTTTCCCTGATCGGACCATTGGAGCGTGAGCAGGAAGCTTGGCTGAATAATGTTTATTATAGTAAACTACAGATTACTCTGAACACAGAAGTTTGTGTAGCGGTAGTTTTCAATGAAGATCACTTTAAAGCAATCATTACAAATTATACAGCTACTGAAGCTGCTACCTCACACGATTTTATTCTCTTTAATTATTTTACCGTCAGGGAAGAGGCTATACATTGGCTCGAAAGCGTAAAAAAAGGTCAGGATACTGTATTGTTCCCGACCTCTGCAAGGTTATAACTATAGGTACGGATCAAGGGAAAATACCCAGCGCCTCATAACTTACCCCGATCTTCTCGATGGCTGTCAGGAATGCAGCAGTCCTCATATCAGGTATATTCTTTTGCCGCATTGTTTCGCGTATCTCATGGTAAGCATTTATCATCGTATCTTCCAGTCCGGAGCGCACCAGGTTCACCTCATCGGAGCCTTTAGTTAAAATTGCTTTTTCCTGGGCTGTCATGTTCTTGCCCGAAGTAGACTCGATGGCATTAACAAGGCGTTTGTAACTGGCTTCTTCAGCACGCTTACCCATACGCCCAAAGCGCACATTCGACAGGTTTTTAAGCCACTCAAAGTAAGATACGGTCACGCCCCCTGCATTTAGGTAAAGGTCTGGCAATATCACAATGTTATTTTTTAGCAGTATTTCTTCTGCTTCCTGCGTTACAGGCCCATTGGCACCTTCCGCAACGATCTTCGCTTTTACCTTAGCTGCATTACCAAGGTGTATCTGGTTCTCCAGGGCTGCCGGTATCAGAATATCACATTCTGTTTCCAGCAGATCCAGGGTATTTTCTATGTTCTTACAGTTCTTGAAATTTAGGATAGAACCAGTTTCGCTGCGGTGTTTAAAGGCTTCCTCCACATCAATTCCATCAGGGTTAAAAATGCCACCTTCACGCTCCGCAATGCCCGTGATTATAGCACCATCCTGCTGGCAGAACCAGGCCGCATGATAACCGACATTGCCTAAGCCCTGAACTATAATACGCTTGCCTTGCATGGTACCACCATCCAGGCCTTTTCCTTGCAGCAGTTCAGAGTCAGCAAGCGCCTCGCGTATTCCAAAATACACTCCAAGCCCGGTTGCTTCAGCACGCCCCCTTATGCCACCCTGTCCAACGGGTTTACCGGTTACACAACCCAGCGCGTTTGTTTCGCCATATTTTAAAGCCTGGTAGGTATCCGCTATCCAGGCCATTTCGCGGCTACCGGTTCCGTAGTCTGGCGCAGGTACGTCCATTCCCGGCCCGATCAGGTTTTTCTTTATCAGCTCGGCAGCGTAACGCCTTGTAACTTTCTCCAGGGTTTTGACAGAGCTGGTACGTGGGTTTATTTTTACACCGCCCTTCGCGCCTCCAAAAGGCACATCTACCACCGCGCATTTAAAAGTCATCAGGGTAGCCAGTGCTTTTACTTCGTCTTCATCAACCTGCATGCTAAAGCGTATGCCACCTTTCGAAGGTAGTTTGTGATGGCTGTGCTGTACACGAATTCCTTCTACCACTTCAATGTTGCCATCAATCTCAATCGGGAAAGAAACTTTGTACACACTGTTGCAGACCTTTATCTGAGTAAGTATACCGGAAGAGAGACTGGAATACTTGGCTGCATTATCAAAATACTTATGTACACTGCTCAGGAACTTAGCTCCCTCATTCTGATTTTCTGCCATGCTTTTAATGGTTAATGGTTTGCATTTAACTGATTTTAGAACGATACAACAAATGTTTTGTTCGGATTAACTTAAAAGCTATAGTTACTAACTTAAAATTTATAAAATAATTTATTGGATAGCTACGTTAAAAGTATGTTGTTAAATTGTGTATTAACTATAAAATTTATAATGATAAGTTAATATTAGCTTGCTTTGCAACTATAAATAAGGTATTATTGCCTTAATACAATTATAACCGCCGCAAAATAAATCCTAATCAGTCAGTTAAAATACTTAGCTAAAGTATGTTAAATCAAACTATGACGCAGGCTTATAGTAGTAAGGTCGTTTCGGATATCTGCTATCCAAGTGATGAACATCTTACAGACAACTTAGAGGTCTTTTACAATACTTCGACCGAGATCTTACACGTTAAATGGCATGGTGAAGTAGGAACAAAAGAGTTCCGGGAGGGATACTCGCATATTCTGCGAATGGTTAGAATACACAAGCCCGCGAAATGGATACTGGATCTGAAAAACAGGCAACTGATCCGCAAAGAAGATCAGATATGGGTATTTAAAAATATCTTTCCCCAGATACTTCGCCTGCTTAAACAAGATGTTTTTATTGCAGTAATTCTACCGGTATACTTATACGAGAGTTTAATACATGACCTGGATGGAGACGATTTTATAGATAATGACAATCTCCTGATCATGAATCATTTCCTGTATTACGAAGAGTGTCTGCGCTGGCTTGCTGAAGTGCATCCTTCCCAAGTTAATTAACCATTATAGTTAAACTATAAGCACAAAGGCCAGGCTACGTTAATAGCCTGGCCTTTGTGCTTGATAAATCTATTGTTTAGTGAACTGAGATAAGCTCAACATCAAAAATAAGGGTAGTATTTGGTCCGATCACATCGCCGGCGCCTTGTGAACCATATGCAAGCGCAGATGGAATGTACAATCTCCATTTTGCACCTTCTTTCATTAACTGAAGGGCTTCTGTCCAGCCGGCAATTACACCATTAACCGGGAAAGTGGCTGGCTGGCCACGCTCGTAAGACGAGTCGAATACAGTTCCGTCTATTAATGTACCGTGATAGTGTGTGGTAACTTTATCAGAAGCAGATGGAGATTTGCCTGTACCTTCGTTCAGTACCTCGTACTGCAATCCGCTTGGCAGCGTTTTAACACCTTCCTTGTTTTTATTTTCGGCCAGGAATGCTTCACCTGCTTGTTGGTTTTCGGCACCGGCTGCACCTTGTTTAGCACCCATTTCCTGCTGTAGCTGCATCATGGCTTCCTGCACTTCGGCCTGCGATAATGTAGACGGTTTGCCTTCAATGGCTTCTTTCATGCCTTTGATGAACGCATCCGGGTTAACATCTATACCTTGTTTTTTAAGGTTGCCTGCCATGTCGCGGCCAATAATGTAGCTGATCTTTTCTTCTAATGTCATGTTTTGTTGCTTTGTGAAAGAAAGTATAAAAGTACCGGTTATGATTTTTTTAACCTAATAATCTACTAAACGGAAAAAGCGAACCGCAGGGTCCGCTTTTATATGTTTTATAATTTAATCTAATTAAAGGTACAAATGTACTTCTTCATCAGAGAGGTCCAAGTGCATATCATGCGGAGTCAGCCAGCTTTTCATAAAGAAGCCGAACGATGTGCCTATCAGCAGCAACGAGGAAATTGTCGAGAGTCGCTTCATGGTATTTGGGAATGTAAAGGGTTGTTATAGTTGCTATAACGTGTTATGGTAAGCAGGGTTACTTCTTTGTATTATTATATTGTAAATCTATTGTTATGTATTTGTCTCATAATATTAAAAACAAAAAAAGGAGCCAGTCTTTACCAGCTCCTTTTACGCATTTTGCTATAGTCTGAACTATAGTTTACATATTTCTGCGGTACTGTCCGCCTACTTCAAAAAGCGCATTCGTGATCTGACCCAGCGAGCAAAACTTCACGGTTTCCATCATCTCTTCGAAAATGTTGCCGTTGTTTATTGCCACCTGCTGAATGCGCTTCAGCATTTCAGCGGTCTTGTTCTCGTTACCTTTTTGCAGCGATTGCAGCATCGAGATCTGGTATTGTTTCTCTTCTTCAGTAGCACGAATAACCTCTGTTGGCAACACAGTAGGAGAACCTGTTGAAGAAAGGAACGTGTTCACACCAATGATCGGGTACTCGCCTGTATGCTTCAGTGTCTCGTAGTATAAACTTTCTTCCTGGATCTTGCCGCGCTGGTACATCGTTTCCATTGCACCCAGCACACCGCCACGCTCTGTAATTCTATCGAACTCAACCAGTACAGCTTCTTCCACCAGGTCAGTCAGTTCTTCGATGATGAACGAGCCCTGCAGCGGATTCTCATTTTTAGCCAGCCCCAACTCACGGTTAATGATCAGCTGAATCGCCATGGCACGACGAACAGACGCTTCAGTTGGCGTTGTAATAGCCTCGTCGTAAGCGTTGGTATGTAGCGAATTACAGTTGTCGTAGATCGCATAAAGGGCCTGCAGCGTGGTACGGATATCGTTAAAGTCGATTTCCTGTGCGTGCAGCGAACGGCCGGATGTCTGAATATGGTATTTCAGCATCTGCGAACGGGCATCTGCGTTATACTTGTGCTTCATCGCCTTCGCCCAGATTCTGCGTGCCACACGGCCTATCACAGCATATTCCGGATCGATACCGTTGGAGAAGAAGAAGCTCAGGTTTGGCGCAAACTTGTTGATGTCCATGCCGCGGCTTACATAATACTCTACAAAGGTAAAGCCGTTTGCCAATGTAAAGGCCAGCTGAGAAATAGGGTTGGCACCTGCCTCGGCAATGTGGTAACCAGAGATAGATACCGAGTAGAAGTTACGTACGTTCTTGTTGATGAAGTAAGCCTGCACGTCACCCATCAAACGAAGCGAGAACTCTGTTGAGAAAATACAGGTATTCTGTGCCTGGTCTTCTTTCAGGATATCGGCCTGCACTGTACCGCGCACTGCAGCTAATGTACGGGTCTTGATCGGTTCGTATACTTCGGCAGGCAATACCTGATCGCCGGTTACACCTAAAAGCATCAAACCTAAGCCATCGTTCCCTTTTGGCAGCTCTCCCTGATAACTCGGACGGGCAACGCCTTTTTCTTTATAGATAGCTTCGATCTTCTTGTTGATCTCATCTTCCAGGCCATGCTCTTTAATGTATAGTTCGCACTGCTGGTCGATGGCCGCGTTCATAAAGAAGCCGGTAAGTATGGCAGCCGGACCGTTTATGGTCATCGAAACCGAGGTCATCGGGTCGGCCAGGTTAAAGCCGGAGTATAATTTCTTGGCGTCGTCCAGGCAGCAGATGCTTACGCCTGAGTTACCGATTTTACCGTAGATGTCTGGTCTGTAATCCGGGTCTTCACCGTAAAGTGTTACAGAGTCGAAGGCTGTAGACAAACGCTTGGCTGGCATACCCAGGCTCACGTAGTGGAAGCGACGGTTTGTTCGCTCTGGTCCGCCTTCGCCGGCAAACATACGGGTTGGGTCCTCGCCTTCGCGCTTGAACGGGAACACACCTGCCGTGTAAGGGAATTCGCCCGGTACGTTCTCCTGCAGGTTCCACGCCAGTAGGTCACCCCAGGCTTCGTAGCGAGGAGTAGAAACTTTAGGAATCTGTAGATGAGAAAGCGACTCGGTGTGTGTCTTTATTTTCAGTTCCTTGTCGCGTACTTTGAACACGTAGAACTCGTTCTTATAAGCCTGAACTTTGTCTTTCCAGTTCTCCAGAATCTTCTTGTTCTGTCCGTCCAGGTTCAGTTCTACTTCAGCGTAGGCTTCTTCCAGTTGCTTTACTAATCTGTCTTTATCGGCAATTTCTATAGTTTGAACTGCTTCGATAGACTTTTTGATGCCGTATAGTTTCTGCGCTACTTCTGCCTGGTCTTTGCTCCACTTGTCATAGTTGCGGATAGTTTCAGAGATTTCAGAAAGGTAACGCGTACGGGCAGGAGGGATGATGTATACTTTCTCCGACATCTCCTGCGAAGTATGCAGGTTAGAGTTGAACTCTACACCAGTTTTTTCCTGGATATTGGCCATCACGGCACGGTACAGGCGGTTCATGCCCGGGTCGTTAAACTGAGAGGCTATAGTTCCGAATACCGGAATATCGTCGTCGTTTATATCCCAAAGCTGGTGGTTACGCTTGTACTGCTTCTTCACATCGCGGATCGCATCGAGTGCACCACGCTTGTCGAATTTGTTCAAGGCAATAACATCGGCAAAGTCCAGCATGTCAATCTTCTCAAGCTGCGTGGCGGCACCGTACTCCGGCGTCATCACATACAAACTCATATCAGAGTGCTCGATGATCTCAGTGTCAGACTGACCGATACCAGATGTTTCTAATATAATAAGATCGAAATCAGCAGCTTTAACAATGTCCACAGCATCCTGCACATACTTGCTCAGGGCCAGGTTGCTTTGGCGGGTTGCAAGCGAGCGCATGTAAACTCTGTCATTGGAGATAGAGTTCATACGGATTCTGTCACCTAGCAGAGCACCACCGGTTTTGCGTTTCGATGGGTCTACCGAAATGATTGCAATTTTCTTGTCCGGGAAGTCCAGCAGGAAGCGACGTACCAGCTCATCTACTAAAGATGATTTACCCGCACCACCTGTGCCGGTAATACCTAAAACAGGAGTCTTAACCAGTTTAGCCTGCTCTTTCACTTCATCAAGTATAGCTCTGGCCTCTTCCGGGAAGTTCTCAGCAGCAGATATCAAACGGGCAATTGATTTCGGATCTTTGTCCTTGAGATGCTTTACCTCACCGTTCAGGTTCTGGCCTGTCGGGAAATCGCATTTCTGCAGCATGTCGTTTATCATACCTTGCAGACCCATGGCTCGACCATCATCCGGTGAATAGATACGGGCTATACCATAACCCTGCAGTTCTTCGATTTCTGAAGGAAGTATAACACCGCCGCCGCCGCCAAATAAACGGATATGGCCGCAGCCGCGCTCATTCAGCAGGTCGTACATGTACTTGAAATACTCGATGTGGCCACCCTGGTAAGAGGTAATCGCAATGGCCTGCGCATCTTCCTGGATCGCGCAATCCACGATTTCCTGCACCGAACGGTTATGACCTAAGTGAATTACTTCCGCACCCGAGGCTTGAATGATACGACGCATGATGTTAATGGCAGCATCGTGGCCGTCGAATAAAGAAGCAGCTGTAACTATACGGATATGGTTGACAGGCTTATATGGTTCTACTGTAGTAAATGACATACTTTAGTAATACGGTTTATTCAAATATGATGCGAAGATAGGACTAAGATTTATAAGATTAAAGGATGCGCAGGATTTGACTATAGTATGAATACTATCTTTCTGATGTTCAGATAATTTTCAATACGGAGTAGAGGAGTGCGAGGTAGCTTTGTATTTTGTGAAAGCTTACAGTTTGAACCTTTGATTGTGTGAATACTTTTGAGCGTGATTACCCCAAACCAGCCTCTTTGCCCAACGATACCAGGTCGGCAACGTTTGCGGTTCCAAGTTTTTGCTGAATATGCTTACGGTGCGTGCTTACTGTATTGGGGCTGATAAATAATTTTTCGGCAATGGCTTTGGTGTTATACCCTTTACAGACCAGGTCAAGCACTTCTATTTCCCGTTTGCGCAGGCATTTTATCAGGAGTTTATTTTTGTGTTTCAGGTTGTCGCGGAGTGCCTGCACCAACTGTTTATCAGTATTCATACGGGGGCTCATGTCCACATCCACACAAAGCAGTTCTTTTACCTGGTCGGCTCCATTTTTACTGAACGCTTTCGCCCACCCAATAAACCATTTATATTCTTTTTCATGCCTATGCTTTGCTCTGAATACACCACCATATTCTGCGCCCTCAAAGTTCTGGTAATGGGTAATGCTATCATCCGGAATATGATGATCGTCAGGGTGTACAATATTATACATATACTCTAAGCCACCCATTTCCCGAATCTCTTCCAGGGAGTAGCCTAAACTTTCTTCGTTGGTTTTGTTGCACCACACCAGTCCCTGCTCCAGATCAGATAAATAAATGTTGGCGGGTACTTCGTGTACAATTCTTTCCAGGAAATCACATTTTCCCCGTAGTTCAAGTAACTGCTTTTCGAGTTCGGCTATTTTTTCGGTGGTAGTAGAGGTAGTTTGTGTTTCAGACATGGGTGAACTAAAGTGGTGTCGCGTTAATGCTTCAATATACAGATTTAATTGCATTTACAATAGTGATAGTCTTCTGCAGGCTATGTTAAAATAAGTAAAATCTGTAAATCTATAGTTACTGATTGAAATCATTTTAGCGCGGAAGCAGCAACAAACGCACTTTCTTCTTAACTTTGTTCTTCGTATAGATATTTATGAAGAACATTCGCAATTTCTGCATCATTGCCCACATCGACCATGGTAAGAGTACACTGGCCGATCGCCTGTTAGAATTTACCTCGACAGTAGCGGAGCGTGAGATGCAAAACCAACTGCTCGATAACATGGACCTGGAGCGCGAGCGCGGCATTACTATTAAGAGCCACGCCATCCAGATGAACTATAATTACAAAGGCGAAGAGTATGTGCTGAACCTGATCGATACCCCAGGTCACGTTGACTTTTCGTATGAGGTTTCCCGCTCTATTGCTGCCTGCGAAGGCGCATTACTGATCGTGGACTCATCGCAGGGTATTGAAGCGCAGACCATTTCAAACTTGTACCTGGCCATAGGCAACGACCTGGAAATTATACCGGTTCTGAACAAGATCGACTTGCCGCATGCTATGCCCGAAGAGGTATCTGACCAGATCATTGAGCTTATTGGCTGTGAAAAAGAAGATATCATTCATGCATCTGGCAAAACCGGTATTGGCATAGAAGAGATTCTGAACGCTATCTGTGACCGTATTCCGGCTCCGAAAGGCGATCCGGAAGCACCATTACAGGCCCTGATCTTCGACTCTGTTTTCAATTCTTACAGAGGTATCGAAGTGTACTTCCGTATTTTTAACGGAACGCTTAAAAAAGGGGAGAAGGTGAAGTTCATTAACACGGGCAAAACCTACGAAGCCGATGAAATTGGTGTACTCAAACTAAACCAGGAAGCACGCCAGGTAATGGGTGCCGGTAATGTGGGCTACCTGATCTCGGGTATTAAAAATGCGAAAGAAGTAAAAGTTGGTGATACCATTACGCACGTTGATAAACCAGGCGAAAGCATACAGGGTTTTGAAGATGTAAAGCCCATGGTATTTGCCGGTATTTACCCGGTAGAGACCAGCGAATACGAAGAACTGCGTGCTTCGATGGAGAAACTGCAACTGAACGATGCCTCGCTTGTTTGGGAGCCTGAAACTTCTGCGGCACTTGGTTTTGGTTTCCGTTGCGGATTCCTGGGTATGCTGCACATGGAAATTGTGCAGGAGCGTTTGGAGCGTGAATTCGACATGACCGTTATCACGACGGTCCCATCGGTTCAGTTTCATGTGCATACAACTAAAGGACAACTGATGAAGGTAAGTGCTCCGTCTGAAATGCCGGAGCCTAACTATATCGATCACGTAGAAGAGCCGTTCATTAAAGCACAGATCATTTCAAAGTCTGAGTTTGTGGGCCCGATCATTACACTGTGTATGGATAAGCGCGGTATTTTAAAGAACCAGACTTACCTGACCAGCGACCGTGTTGAGCTAACGTTTGAAATGCCACTTGCTGAGATCGTGTTTGACTTCTTTGATAAGCTGAAAACCATTTCGCGTGGTTATGCTTCGCTTGACTATGAACTGATCGGTTTCCGGCAGTCGAACATGGTGAAGCTGGACGTAATGCTGAACGGTGAGCCGGTTGATGCTTTGTCAGCTATAGTTCACCGGGATAAAGCATATGACTGGGGCAAGCGCCTTTGCGAGAAACTTCGTGAGTTGCTGCCGCGCCAGATGTTCGAGATTGCCATTCAGGCAGCTATTGGCCAGAAGATCATCGCCAGGGAAACAGTAAAGGCCCTGCGTAAGAACGTACTGGCTAAATGCTACGGAGGTGACATCTCGAGAAAGCGTAAACTACTGGAGAAACAGAAGAAAGGTAAGAAACGCATGCGCCAGGTAGGCAACGTGGAAATTCCGCAAGAAGCCTTCTTAGCCGTGCTTAAACTCGACTAATATATACAAGCCCCGACGTGCTGACTGCGCGCCGGGGCTTGTCGCTTATATACATCTTAACAAAGGATATTTGTGACAACAGGCAAATAACTTTTTAAAGATTTTATCCTTTGTCTATTATCAAGTAGTCTTTTGTCAGATAAAATGTACGCCGACATAACTATAAAAGCCCGTTGCTATGAGCCAGCTGAAGTTGAAAGTATACTGCGGCAACACAATGCAGAATACAAAGGGCTGGATAATCAGACGGATACATTTTATAAAGTGGAGGTTGGCAAGCTAAAGTTGAGGAAAGGCACTATAGAGAACGTGCTCATACACTATAACAGGTTTTGGGCAGGTGGGGCATTGCAGACTGAAGTAATGATGTACCTCAAGAATCCGGGAAGCGCAACTATAGATGCTGTTTGCCACGGCCTGGAAGTTACGTCAGAGATCAGGAAGTTGCGGAAGATCTACTTTATAGATAACGTAAAATTTCACATCGACCAGGTAGAAGGGCTGGGGCAGTTTATTGAAATTGAAGCCATAGACCTGGACGGTTCGTTAGGGACAGAAACTTTGAAGCAACAGTGCAGTTACTATAAAGACCTGCTCCTGATAGAAGACGAAGACCTTATTAATGACTCTTATATTGACTTGTAATTAATTCATAACTATACAAACTATGATCCTGCTCGACGGCAAAAAAACATCCGAAGCCATACAACAAGAGATAGCTGCTGAAGTAGCTGAGATTAAAGCACAGGGAGGGAAAGTGCCACATCTTGCGGCTATACTGGTTGGAAACGATGGTGGCTCTGTAACCTATGTAACCAACAAAGTGCTGGCCTGTGAAAAAGTCGGCTTTGGCTCCACGCTTATCCGGTACGAAGACGATGTGACCGAAGAAGAATTGCTGGATAAGATTCAGGAGTTGAACAACAACGATGAAATTGATGGATTTATAGTTCAGTTGCCGTTGCCAAGACACATCAATACCCAGAAAGTACTGGAAGCCGTTGACCCCAAAAAAGACGTAGATGGTTTCCATCCTGCTAATGTCGGGCGTATGGTAGCCGGCCTTACAAGCTTTTTACCGGCTACGCCCTTTGGTATTCTGCAACTGATCGAACGCTACAATATCGAAACAAATGGTAAGCACTGCGTCGTTATCGGGCGCAGCAATATAGTTGGCTCACCTATGAGTATCCTGATGGCTAAGGCCTCTTACCCGGGCAACTCCACCGTAACGCTTTGCCACCGCAACACAGTAGATTTGGCTCACTACACACGTCAGGCTGATATCATTATTTCTGCAGTAGGCATGCCTGGCTTGCTAACGGCTGATATGGTGAAAGAGGGTGCTGTCGTGATAGATGTTGGTACAACCCGCGTTCCGGATGCCAGTCGCAAATCTGGTTACAGGCTGCGCGGCGATGTGGATTTTGACAATGTAGCTCCAAAGTGCAGTTATATTACTCCTGTGCCTGGTGGCGTTGGTCCGTTAACTATAGCTATGCTGCTGAAAAATACCTTACGCGCAGCCAAGCGCGAGATCTACGCATAATCTCCCCTTACCCCCTCCTGAAAACAGGAGGGGGAGTTTATTTTAGTCTAAATCAGGATTTTCAGGATCAAGCTATAATTTATAGTAACCATCTTCTGCTGGCGCGAGGCTCCAGACTCGTGATTTACGATGGTGTTGAGTCTCCTGACTCAACTGTCCCGACAGGGACAAGGCAAGTAGTAGCTGTGGCTATTGTGTTATATTTGCCGTGGTCCCACCACCCCCAACCCCTCAGAGCTACGCTCGCTACCTTCGAAATCTCTTCTCGGTAGTCCAAGGCGGGGAGTTCTATGTCTTTGTTATAGTTTGCCTTAAAGTTTTATTGTTGGTGATTTAACACCCCTATTGAGCTATGCTCGCAAGTTTCGAACTCCCGTTCTCACTTGTCCTCAAGGGGATACTACTGTTATAGGTATAGGTGGCTTTATAGTTCTAGCCTGCGCGGACAGTTCGCAACCATAAAGACATCAAAGCTAACTATAGAACTATAGTTTAGTAAATCTCCTATGATATCAGGCCACGATATAAGTATAGCAAGTTTTAAGTTAAACACTGTGGAACAGAAGACACTATAAACCTTGTTGCAAATTTAGTTACCTTTGTAAGTTCTGCAGGCTTTTTACAGAGCCAGACAGAGTTGAAGATAGCAGGTAAAAGCACTGAATTATAAGCGGTGCGTAAGGAACAGTATATTGGAGTCTACAAAAACATTTAAAACAGCTTCTATTCATCAGGTGCCCAAAGACGGTAGCCGTTTACCGCTGATGGAGGCTTTTTACACTATACAGGGCGAAGGTGGCAACACCGGAACTGCAGCTTACTTTATAAGATTGGGCGGTTGCGACGTGGGCTGCCATTGGTGCGACGTGAAAGAGAGCTGGGATGCCGAGCTGCACCCGCTTACAACTATTGAAGAGATCGTGGAAATGGCCAGTCCTTTTCCGGGTAAAACCGTGGTGGTTACGGGAGGGGAGCCATTGCTTTATAATCTCAATCCGTTAACTTCTCAGCTCCAGGAAAATGGTATACGTACGATGATCGAAACGTCGGGTGCTTACCCGCTGAGTGGTTACTGGGACTGGGTTTGTTTATCTCCCAAAAAGTTTAAAGCGCCCGATGCTTCTGTGTATCCGTTTGCCGACGAGCTTAAAGTGATCATCTTTAATAAGAGTGATTTTAAATGGGCTGAAGAGCATGCGGCGAGAGTAGGAGAGCACACAAAACTCTACCTGCAACCGGAGTGGAGCAAAGCTAACCAATTGATGCCTTTCATAGTAGAATATGTGAAATCAAATCCGAAGTGGCGTGTGTCGTTACAGACGCACAAGTACATGGATATTCCTTAACACCTTATGCCGAAGCACCTGCTTGTTTTTCTCCTGAGCTTTTTCCTGTCAGTAGCCGGGTTTGCCCAGAAACAATTGCTGACTACAACTAATAAAAAAGCCGAAAGCCTGTATCTGAAAGCAGATGACTATGCCCGGTCGCGCGATTTCATGAAAGCGCTCGAGTTGTTATCCGAAGCAGTGGAGAGAGACCCAAACTTTGCAGAAGCGTACCTGAAGGCATCTAACCTGAACAAGATGATGGGTAACAAAACCGCATCTTATGAGCAGTTGCAGCAGGGCCTGAAACTGATGCCCTATAACCCGTCTTTCGCAAACTATTACCTGGACCTGGCCGAGCTTAATTTTGAAAGAGGTAACTATGAAACGGCTAAAATCAACTACGACGCTTATTTAAAAGCCAACACAAAACATACGCGCTACATTACCTACGTAAAAAACCAGGTCGAAACGGTTGACTACGCTTTGGAAGCCATGAAGTCGCCGGTTAAATTCAACACCATACAGTTACCTTCAACTATAAACCGCTACCCGCTACAATATTTTCCGTCTACTACCGCCGATCAGCGTTACCTAATATTTACAGCCCGCATGGGCAACCAGCCTGACCACGACGAAAATATCTATATAAGTGAAATTAAGAATGGTAATTGGGGTGCACCGGCCTCTATTTCCGAAACTATAAACACGCCTGCCAACGAGGGTGCTGCTACTATTTCCGGCGACGGTAAAACACTGGTTTTTACATCCTGCAGCCGTCCGGATAGTTTCGGTGACTGCGATCTGTATATTTCCTTCAGGACAGGTAATGAGTGGAGCAAACCTAAAAATATGGGCACCACTGTTAACTCCAAGGCTTGGGATTCGCAGCCTAGTCTTTCTGCCGATGGGCGTACATTATATTTTAGCTCTATGCGTGGTGGAGGTGTAGGCAAGGAGGATATCTGGGTAACAAACCTGCAGGAAGATGGCTCGTGGTTAAAGCCCCGTAACATGGGGGAACCTGTAAACTCAAAAGGCCGCGACCTGGCACCATTCATTCATGTCAGTGGGTCAACGCTATATTTTGTAAGTGATGGCCATAAAGGCCTGGGCGGTTTGGATGTGTTTATGACGAGTTTAGCTTCGCAAAAAAAATGGGAAACCCCTAAGAACCTGGGCTATCCGTTGAACACCCACGCTGATGAAAGTTCGCTATACATTACTCCTGATAACAAGTTAGGCTTTTATGCCCGTAGCATGAACACCGATACCGGAGCTTCTTCCGTGCAGCTTTATTCGTTGGACGTTCCGGAAGTGTGGAAAGCTAAATCTAAAAGCACCTACGCACAGGGACGCGTATACAATGCAGATACCAAAAAGCCATTGGCAGCTACCGTGCAACTTTACGATATAGAACTGGACTCGCTGGTGCAGCAGGTGCAGTCTGATAAAATGAGTGGCGACTATACGGTGGTGCTTACCGAAGGCAGACAATATGCTCTTTTTGTGAGTGCGCCGCAGTTTATGATGAACAGCCTCAATTTCGATTATTCCTCCCGAAAAAACCTGACGCCTGTAGCCCTGGATGTTTACCTGAAGCCGATAAAAGCAGGATCTGCCACTGTACTAACCAACCTGTTCTTCCCATCAGCAAAGTATAACCTTGAGAAAAGATCAGAAACGGAACTGAACAAACTCATCAATTTCATGCGCCAGAATAAAGACCTCAAAATAGAGATCACCGGCCATACGGATGATGTTGGTTCTGATGCAGCAAACAAAGTGCTTTCTGAAAAACGCGCTAAAGCCGTTGTTGATTACCTGACAGCTCACGGTATTAATGGTACACGAATTCGCTACAAAGGCTTCGGAGAAACCAAACCAGTTAAGCCCAATACTTCTGAAGAAAACCGTCAGCTGAACAGAAGGATTGAGATGCAGGTGTTGTAGTTTCCCTTTGTTTTCTGGGTGAAGTCGAAGGATCTTATTTGTCCTATAGTTTTGGTTCAAGCAATTAGAAACAATACGCAACGTATTGCGTCTCTACAAGCCTGTAGTAGGGGCAGGTCGCGACCTGTACACGCGATAAGCTGCAACTATAGCACTATACCCCAACTATAGCAAAAGCAAAAAATCCCCTCTCGGGAGGGGCAGGGGTGGGTTTACTACCCGCCTAGACTACCGAGAAGAGATTTCAAAGGTAGCGAGCGTAACTCTCAGGGGTTAGGGGTGTTTGGACCACAGCAACTATTGAACTATAGCTTCAGCCTTTTCCATGCTTGTCCCTATCGGGCCAGTTAAGTCGGGAGACTCAACACCATCGTAAGTCACGAATCAGCAGGCTCGCACCAGCAGAAGATGGTAACTATAAACTATAGCTTTATCCTACAGATCCGGATTCAAACAAAAACAAAAAAGGCTGATCGTATGACCAGCCTTTTTCTATAAATATCTAGTAGCTAATTATCTACCATTCATCTGAACGTAGTTACGCTCTTTTTCGCCAACGTAAACCTGTCTTGGACGGCCGATCGGCTCTTTCTGCTCACGCATTTCTTTCCACTGCGATATCCAGCCTGGCAGGCGACCTAATGCGAACATTACGGTGAACATATCTGTCGGTATACCAAGAGCTCTGTAAATGATACCTGAGTAGAAGTCTACATTAGGGTATAGTTTACGATCTACGAAATACTGATCAGTGAGTGCTGCTTCTTCCAGTTCTTTCGCAATATCCAGGATAGGATCTTTTACACCAAGGGCAGTTAATACTTCGTCTGCTGCTTTCTTGATGATCGTAGCGCGCGGGTCGAAGTTTTTGTAAACTCTGTGGCCAAAGCCCATCAGTCTGAAAGGATCGTCTTTGTCTTTTGCTTTCGCGATAAATTTCTTAGAGTCACCACCATCTGCTTTTATCTGCTCTAGCATTTCAATCACGGCCTGGTTTGCACCACCGTGTAGCGGACCCCAAAGTGCAGAGATACCAGCAGATACAGAAGAGTATAAGCTAGCATTGGCAGAGCCTACCAAACGCACGGTGGAAGTAGAGCAGTTTTGCTCGTGGTCAGCGTGCAGGATAAGCAGTTTGTTAAGTGCTTTTACAACTACAGGGTCGATCTGGTAATCCTCAGTTGGGTACGCGAACATCATGTGCAGGAAGTTCGAGCAATAGTCCAGCTTGTTTTTTGGATAATTTACCGGATGACCGATAGAGTTTTTATAAGACCAGGCTGCTATAGTTGGCATTTTAGCCATTAAGCGCACTATAGAAAGGTCTAGTTCTTCTTTTTTCTGGTTCGGGTTAAGCGACTCCGGGTAGAAAGCAGTTAGTGAGCTAACAAGCGCCGATAGAATACCCATTGGGTGGGCCGCTGACGGAAAACCGTCCAGGATCTTGCGCATGTCCTCGTTTACCAGTGTATGAATCTTGATCTCGTTCGTGAAGCTATCTAATTGCTCCTGCGTTGGCAACGAGCCATAGATCAGCAGATATGCTACCTCAATAAAGCTGGATTCCTCAGCAAGTTGCTCAATCGGGTAACCTCTGTAACGCAGAATTCCTTCTTCGCCATCCAGGAACGTAATAGCGCTTTCAGTGGCGCCAGTATTTTTATAACCTGAGTCGAGCGTAATGTAGCCGCTCTCTGAACGCAGGTTATTGATATCGATTGCTTTTTCATCTTCGGTACCTACTACAATTGGCATTTTGTAGGATTTACCTTCTAAAATAATTTCAGCGAAATCTGACATTGGTTTTATTTGTTTATGTCCGTAGTTGTGTCTAATGTGATAAAGGCGAAATTATGCAAAAATGTAATAAAATGAAATTTGGCTCGCTCTAAATATCTAAATTTTACAATGTAGCAAAATTCCGGTTATAGCTAAACCTATTAACGGCTGCGACCAAAAAAGTTGTATCTGCATGTTAATTCGTGTAATGCTTTGGCAGTTCTTCTAAAAATATAATACCATTACTGTTAAAGTAATGCAAATCTGAAAACTCCAAAATTATAGTTTGAGCCAGGGAAACTGCCTGTAAAAGTATGTTAAACGCTGGTTAACTATAGTCTGAAATGCCTTCCTCTTTCCAGTAGCTATAGTTGGATAATAAAAATACAGTACAACCAAAGCAGTTTAAGCATCCATTACACTATAACCGGGCTGTCAGTTTTTTGTTATCTCAATTAGGTTGTAAAGCTATTTTTGTTTGATGGCATAAAATGCAAAAGCCACCCAGTACAGGTGGCTTTTAAAAGAAGCTTATTCCAGGCAAATACCTGAACTATAGTTTACATAGAAGACTTGTTTTTCTTCTTATCCAGTTTCTCTGCTTTTTTCTCCTTAGTAGTTTTAGCAGGTTTCTTCTTTACTTCTTTTTTAGCGTCTTGTGATTTTGCCATGATTCGTATTGTTACGTTTGGTTAAAGCTACCGAAAAATTCAGCATAATATATATCTATACTTATTTCTGTTAAAAAAGTGAGGTTGGCAAAGCTATTTGTGATACAAACTCAACTATAGTTTAACACATTTTACCAAACCGGCGGACGGTCCTCATCGTCATCATCAGGGCCGGTAAAACCATCGCGCGGGTTATATGGTGTTCCTTTGCCTTCCAGGTGATTACGCATATCAATGTGCAGTTTAATGCTGTCGAGTTGCAGAAACTCGCGCCACAATTCCTGGTCTTCGTCTGATAGCTGGTCTATCAGGTCGCTGAGCTGCAGGCTTTGTTGTTGTTGCATCAGTTGCTTCAGGTGCGGGTCAGTATCCAACAGGATTTGTATCCGCACCCTGAAATAGGAATTCAGTTCCAGGTAACGAGACTCGTCCCAGTTTTCAAGATCTTCTCTATCCATAGTATAAGTATACTTGCCTGCGCTGTTATCTGTTCATGAATTGCCTGTGCCGTAACTGGCGCTTCCTTAATTGTTGAAATGATACAGGAAAGTGATGATGCCAGTAAATGCAGGTTTTTTGCTGTCTTTTATTTCCAGTGTTACCTCGAGGCGGGCTTTGGCAATACCACGCAGGTCTTTAACAGAAAGCAGTTTGGCTACCAGCCTAACATCGCTGTTTACGGTTACGGCCTGGTTAAAACGCAGGCTTTCTATCTCGTAGTTTACCTGCATTTTCAGGTTCTCGATAGAGGCTATCTGGTTCCAAAGGTAAGGCAATAGAGAAACTGTCAGGTAGCCATGTGCAATAGTTGCCCCGAAAGGCGTTTCTGTTTTGGCACGCTCTGCATCCAAATGTATCCATTGGTAATCCAGGGTAGCTTCGGCAAATTTAGTGATCTGCTCCTGCGTTATGGTATGCCACTCCGATACGCCCATTTCCTTGCCCTCGTACTGGGTTAATTCAGCAAGGCTCTGAATAGTTAATTTGCTCATGTATAGTTGTGTTGTTTGGGTGTTGAGTTACGATAAGTAGCCTTGAGAAGACTAGCAACATCAAATATACGCGGATATATGGAAACGTTCATATAGTCCTCCCTTAATCCATTACCTCTTGGTTTTTAGTTCATCAACCTTAGGAATACAGATCGTTAAATTTTTTTCACTTGGTAAAGTCTAATTTAGAGATAAACAGACAATAATGTTATAGTTATAAATATTGTTTGTATAAGAAAAAATTAAGAAATGTGATATAGTCTCACATTTACCCGGAAAATTTCTTTTCTAATTCCTCAGCTCTGCTTCAAAAAAGTGAAATATCACAAATAGTCTTAATAATTACTTTAACAACGCTTTAAAAGCTATAATTTGATGTTGCAACAAGCATAAATTATAGTTTCAGAGGGTTAAGTGCGTCTTAAAATCGTTTATCCTAAACAAAATACAATATCAGTGTTGTGCATGCTTGTGGCGCGCAAACCTTATGTTATCACATCTGCGTAATTGATTCATTATCAGTTCAAATGCTTATATAGTACAATAAGCTGAGATGCTGTAAAGTATAACTATCTGTTTGATTTAGAGTGATTTTATTTTTGATAAACTGATTTAGTTACAATTGTTAGCTCCTTTTTAACTATAGCATTCCCTTTTAAAATACCATATGTAACACCTTTAACTAAACTAAAATGAAACAACGGATTACAAAGCAGTTGCTGTGCCTGTGGGGGATTTGCCTCTTCCTGTTGCCGCTTACCGCAAATTCTCAATCAGCGCTGGATAAGGCAATGCAGCACATCCAGCAGACTAAAGCAGAACATAAACTCACCACCGCCGACCTGGCCGACTATGTCGTAACAGACCAGTACACCAGCAAAAATAATGGCGTTACACATATCTACCTTCGTCAACGCTTCCAGGGCATTGAAATAGTTGGCGCTAATATTAACATCAATATTTCAAAAGACGGCCAGGTTATAAATATGGGGAACAGGTTTATCCCGAACCTGAGAGCTGCCATCCGTAATAATACCGCTGCACTCTCTGCACCGCAGGCAGCCAATGCCGCCGCCCGCAACTTAAAACTGACTGTTAAAAAACCACTGGAAATAAAGGAAAGAAAGAAGCCTACGGGAAAGGTAACTGCTGCTGCCAAAGCCGTGGTGCTAACTGATGGCGGTATCTCTTTGAGTCCTATTCCGGCAAAGCTTGTTTACCAGCCTATGGCAGATGGTACTCTACGATTGGCCTGGGAGCTTGAGATCTATAACCTGGATGCGCAGCATTACTGGAGTATGCGCGTGGATGCTGCTACCGGCCAGGTACTTAAAAAAGAAGACTTGGTGATACAGGACAACTGGGGGCCGGAAGTTGTAACAGATTCTCCGGAAGGTAGCTCGCAAACTGTGACCAGAACTACTAAAGCACGAGCCGCTAAAAAAGGACTGCAACATAAAGTAAACCAACTGCTTTACACGCAAATGGTGGCCCCTGAAACGGCAACTGTAAGCAGTGCCGCCGCCGTTGCCAGCAGCGGTACCTACCGTGTTTACGATGTGCCTTTCGAAACACCAAGCCATGGCGACAGAACCCTGGTTACCGGCAAAGAGAACATGACAGCCTCGCCGATGGGCTGGCATAACGACGGTACCCTGAGCTATACAATAACCAAAGGTAACAACGTGCATGCCTACGAAGACAGGGCAGGAGCCAATGCAGGCCTTAGCCCGGATGGTGGCGCAAACCTGGTTTTCGATTTCCCGCTTGATCTTACCAAAGAACCCGATACCTACATACAGGCAGCAACTACCAACCTGTTCTACTGGAATAACCTGATGCATGACGTTTTCTACCAGTTCGGTTTCGACGAGGTGAGCGGTAACTTTCAGCAGATAAACTTTACCGGTCAGGGTACCGGACTGGACGGTGTACTGGCCGAAGCACAGGATGGAGGAGGCACCAACAATGCAAACTTCCTGACCTTGCAGGATGGTGTGCCGGGCCGCATGCAGATGTATCTCTGGACGTCATCGTTACCAGCAAAATTACTACACATAACAACGCCATCATCCGTAGCGGGTTCTTACACAGGTGTGCAGGCTGCCTTCGGTCCGGAGATTGACGAGACAGGTGTATCTGGTAAGATCGTGCTGGCTGACCCGGCCAACGGTTGTAATGCTGCGCCTGCGCTGCCTGCCGGTTCTGTGCCTTTGCCTTTCAATAACCAGGCTGCTATTACCGGAAACATTGCGTTGGTTTATCGCGGCGATTGTTCTTTCATCTCTAAAGCGTTGAACGCACAGGCTTCCGGGGCAACTGGAGTTATCGTTATCAATAACGTAGATGGCGATCCAATGTCGATGGGTGGTGATGAGACCGGTGCTGGCGTGCTTATACCGGCCATTATGATCAGTAAAGCAGATGGTGAGAAACTGGTTGCTGCACTTAGTGGTGGCCTGGCAGGAAGCTTGCGTCGTGAAGGTGGCGTGCCTCCGCTGAAAGATGGCGACCTGGATAATGGCATCATCGCGCATGAGTATGGCCATGGTATCTCTACCCGCTTAACAGGTGGCCCAAGTACACAGTGCTTAACAGGAGCAGAGCAGGGCGGTGAAGGCTGGAGCGATTTCTTTGGTTTATACATGACTATGAAGGCTGGCGATACGGGTCCGCAGCGCAGAGGTATCGGTACCTATGTGCAGTCGCAGCCAACAGATGGGGGCGGTATCAGACCGGCACCGTACAGTACCGACATGGCCATCAACCCTTATACCTATGGCGATATTGCGAACCCGGAGATCTCAGTGCCCCATGGTGTAGGCTTTATATGGGCAACCATGCTTTGGGACCTGACCTGGAACTTGATAGACGAGTATGGCTATGACCCGAACATCTACAGTGGTAAAGGCGGTAACAACATTGCCCTGCAGTTGATAATGGATGGCCTGAAACTACAGCCGTGCAGCCCGGGCTTTATAGATGCACGCGATGCTATACTTGCAGCCGACCAGATTAACAACGGTGGTGCGAACCAATGCTACATCTGGGCAGCATTTGCCAAGCGTGGCCTGGGCTACAGTGCACAACAAGGCAGCAACAACGACCTGACCGATGGGGTAGAAGCCTTTGATATGCCGCCATCATGTGCGCCACAGTTTGCCATTAACATGAGTGCTAACCCAAGCCCGGTTACAGATGGCCAGGAACTTACCTATAACATTACGGTAACCAATAACACGGCAAGTTCTGTTAGCGGCGTAACCGTAACCAGTAACGTACCGGCCAGCACCTCATTTGTAACGGATGGCAACAAGGATGTAAAAGTAACCGGCAACACCGTGAGCTTTAAAGCAGTGCGCATGGCACAGGGCGAAACTATAAATCGCAGCTTTAAGGTGAAGGTAAATAAAGGAGACGGAACAACTGTTTACTTTAATGATGACATGGAGAATGGTGCTACCAAATGGAAGACAAGCAGCACCCTGCTGCTCAACAACTGGATGCTAAGCTCCAAAAATCCATATAGCGGCAAAAACGCCTGGTTTGCAGCAGACCCGGACAACTTAAGCGATCAGTATCTGACACTTTCATCGCCGGTAACTATAGGCGAAAATGCACTGATGCGTTTTTGGCACAGCTATGCAACCGAAGAAGGTTTTGATGGTGGTATTATGGAGATCAGTACAAACAATGGCCTTACCTGGACCAACCTTGGCAGTAAAATGATCCAGAACGGCTATAACAGCTCGATTCCGCTGGAGAATGCAGCTACTATAAGCGGCCCGGCATTTACGGGCAACAGCAATGGATACCTGCAAACTATAGTTGACCTGGCTTCCTATAAAGGACAGAAAGTACTTGTAAGGTTTAAAATGGCGTCTGATGTACTTACTGCGGCTACAGGCTGGTATGTAGATAACGTGGACATCGTCTCGAACCCGGTAACGCTGACTAACTCGGCTACAGTAACCTCGCGCTTCGGCGGCGATGCTACTGCCAACGTTGAGACGCTGGTGCTGAAAGCCGGAACCCTAAGCCAGACGCTGGTATCTAATGCAGCAGCCAGGCCAACCAAAACAATGCTGTACCCTAACCCGGCGCAAGGCAAACTGAACCTGCAACTGGCCGAAAGCCTGACCGGAAGTATAGGTATACAGGTAGTTGACGTGTATGGCAAGGAAGTGATGACCACGCAGCTACAGGCAAACGAAGCCAGGAAAGGAGCGGTGCTGGATGTGCAGAAACTGACATCGGGAATCTACCTCTTTAAGGTAACAGCCGGCTCGTATTCTGAAACACACCGCATCATGATCACGAAATAACAAAGTATCATACAAAGCCAAAGAAAAGCCGCTCCTGTAATCAGGAGCGGCTTTTTGGTTATAGTGGAAGTATGATTGTAACGTAGTTTTTAGTAACCTGATAGTTTATATATTCTCTTCAGCCATTATTTGCGTTATTAGCTACACATCAAACTGCCCCGGTTTATACTTGAAGGTTAAAATACTGTAAGGACATTTCGCGAACTGTAAGGAATCTTTAATTTTGAATAACTTACTTTCTAAATACTGAATAGAATAAGTAAGACCTTCTTACCTCATACCACTTACTTCATACTTCTAATGATTCTGCAAGACCTGACAACTATACTTACCCGCGACCTGGAGAAGCTGTACAAAGAAATAGATGCATTTACTGCTGAAGCCAACATATGGAGAACATCAGGAAATATTACTAACTCAGCGGGTAACCTGTGCCTGCACTTGTGCGGCAACCTGAACACATATATTGGCGCTAAGCTTGGCAAAAGCGGTTACGTGCGCGACAGGCCGGCAGAATTCAGCAGCAAGGATGTCCCTAAAGTGGAGCTACTAAAGCAGGTAGAATTAACCCGGGAGATTGTAGCGCAAACGTTGCAACAGCTACAAACAGCAGACCTGGAGAAAGATTACCCGGAGCAAGTGCTGGGCAAACCCATGACAACAGGCTTTTTCCTGGTACACCTTACGGCACACTTATCTTACCACCTGGGGCAGATCAATTACCTGCGGCGGGTACTGAAGTAAGTCTGGCTATTTGTAATGAACCTCCAATTCGTTATTGGCAAGGCCAAAAGCAATACCACGCAAAAGGATCTTGCTGCTCGGGTGGGAGGTGTCGTTAAGTTCGTTTTCGATATCGCTGATGATGGTCTGCATCGGGTCGCCTTCAAAAAAGCGGAACCATACCTTTTTGCTGCTTACCTCGTCGTCTTCCTCTTCTTCATCAGACATCAGCTGCAATTCTATCTCACGCAGCCTTTCCACCAGCGTTTCCAGGTCAATCTCATTATCAAGGTACTGGCTAAAAACCTGGCTGGCAACGGTCGTGTATTGTGGCTGTTTCGACATGGTGTGATTGTAATGTATAGCGGTGCAAGTTAGAAACTATAAATTATAGATTGCGGTAGCCGCCTTTGAAAACTTCGTTTACGTGAAATGGTAAAAGTTATCCTACAGCCATCTTGCTACTACTTTATAGTTATATTTAAATCAGAGCTTTAGGCACACTTTATATAAATGTTATAGTAGTTGTAAATGAGTAATTTAATCAAATTAACCTTTATACACATGCTGGCGATGCCATGCTAAATTTGAAGCATTGGGATAATGCTTTGCTCCAAAAGGTAAAGTCAATGGTTTTCCTTTTAGGTGTTGAAGTGCATAATTATTGGCTAAATCTTCAGCAATGGCATCAGAGACTAATACTGTTAAGTTTTCATTTACAGTAATCAGACCTCTATCAAAAGCACGGTGCAAATTAGGACAGAGTGCTAGCCCATTATTAATCTTATCGTCTTTACTTAGGCTGAATGGAACAATGTGGCAGGCGTCAATCATGGAGAATCCATGGTTAGAAACCAAACGCATACCAGATATGCAACAAGTATGGTTATAAACTTGGGGTACTAGTTTTTTAAATAAGCCACCACGTATATACTGTTCTTCTTCGTCTGTGTCATTGACAGTTAAAGCATATTCAGCTTGGCTTTCATTAAGTAAGTAGCTTTGTAAATTCTGAATATAACTACCCTGCTTTGTTTTAAGGTACTCTGACCTAGTATCAGGGAAATAATAATCTAGAAGTGCAGTTTTAAGAATGTTACGGCTCTCAATGTTAATTAACAAAGTATAGAGGTCATCGGCAAAGTAGCCGAAATCCACTACATCATTAAGTGTAGTAATGCTTTTAATGTGGATATTTAACTGTGTGCCTAACTTTGTTCTAACTGCCCAAAAACCTTCAGTAGATAGATGGTAGAATGGTAGTGAAAAATCAGAAGTATGTGCAGTTCTTACAAGCAGAGTAAAGGTTTCTTTAAACAGAGCTACTAATTCTGGTGAGATGTATACTCTGTTTTCTTTAATTCCACCTTTTTCAAACTGCTCTATGAACGCAAGTAGAAGAATAGGCTTATGTGGAGCTTTCCCATACTTGGTAACACCCTGACGTAATTTGGTTAACCTCTTTAAGTAAGTCTTAAGTACAGAAGAGTTGGCTGTCATTCTCTTATTGCTTTTCTGCAATATACAAACTCGAAGATATTATGATCTAAAATTAATAAAATCAAATTTCTTTCAACTTCTACTTCCTCCACCAAACCTTCCCCGGCGCTTTCTTTCCTAAAACTATAGATTCCCCAATCAGCGGTGTTGTAATTGGTACTTTCAACCTGGCAGCTTCTGTGGTTACCCGTTCTATAGGGTCGGTCCAGGTGTGCATGGCCAACGCGAAGGCTCCCCAGTGGATGGGCATCAGCAGTTTTCCTTTCAGGTCGAGGTGGGCCTGCACGGTTTGCTCGGGCATCAGGTGGATGTTGGGCCATAGTTCGTTGTACTGGCCGCACTCCATCAAGGTAATATCAAAAGGGCCATACTTGTTACCGATCTCCGCAAAACCGTTAAAGTAGCCGGAGTCGCCGCTGAAAAAAATCCTGTCTTCCTTGCCCACAATCACCCACGACATCCAAAGTGTCTTCATTCTGTCGTCGAATCCGCGGCCGGAGAAATGGCGCGAGGGCGTAGCGGCAAAAGTCAGTCCTTTAAATTTTGTTTCCTGCCACCAGTCCATTTCTGTTATTTTTTCGGCAGGCACACCCCAGCGTTCTAAATGGGCACCCACACCCAGGGCTACATAAAAGTGCCCGGTCTTCTCGTTCAGCTTTTTAATAGAGCCATAGTCGAGGTGGTCGTAATGGTCATGCGATATCAGCACGGCATCTATTTGGGGTAGTTCCTCTACGGTAACAGGCAGCTTAGAAAAACGCTTCGGGCCGATAAAACTGATCGGGGAGGCAATGTCGCCCAGCATGGGATCAAGCAACAAGCGCTTGCCATCTATCTCTACCATAAAGGCAGAATGCCCGAGCCAGGTAACTATAGTTGCGGTGTCCTGCACGGTGTTGGTAAACTTACCTGCCTCCAGCTTCATAACCGGAATTTCCCAGTCAGGCACCTGGTTATCGGTATTCCCGAAGATCCTGGCCGAAAAGATCTTTACAAACCCTTTAAAGCCGATATCCATATTTGTCGGTACCGGGTTCCGAAACTGTCCGTTTTTATAGTTCGGAGATTGCTGCATGGTCTTAAGTCGGTCACCTTTCGCTTCGGCACCAAACTGGGGAGACAGTTTCAGGAAGGAGCACCCCGCCACAAAAGCCAGCAATACAATAAAACCAAGTGCATACAGGGCAATTCTAAAGGTCTTCTTCATCAGGTGTTTATCAAATAGAGGTAGCCTGTCCGACAGGCAGGAAACGTCGTTACTGCAGCCTGTTTTACAGGTGGCTACTGCTACCAGGCAAAGATAGACGCTGCCAACATACGTTCTGCTTTTGGCTCAGGAAATCATCAGCTATAGTTAGAACATGTTTACTAGCACAAATGTGTTATTTACAGGAAAAACAGCAAGAATACCTTCTATTGTTTATGTTTTAAGTGCATTTTTAGTATGAATGCGTACAACATACAGAGGGTGTAGTGTGTGGTATACTTACCGGATTAGTTTGTTTTATACTTAATAAAAGGAGGTACCAATGAGCCATATGTTTACGTTGGGTACGCTCGAAGGAGCAACCACACAACTCTCAGATGAAGAAGTTACTGCATTTTCAGCCAGCCTGCGCGGACAGCTCCTTACACCGGAATCGGCCGGGTATGATGCTGCCAGGGTTATCTGGAACGGAATGATAGACCGGCATCCGGGACTTATAGTACGCTGCGCCGGCGTAGCCGACGTGATACAGGCTGTAAATTTTGCACGTACACATGAGCTATTGGTGGCAGTGCGGGGCGGGGGCCATAACATTGCAGGAAATGCCATCTGTGACAAAGGTATCCTTATCGATCTTTCTCAGATGCGGTCTGTACGGATAGACCCTGAAGCTGAGACCGCACGTGTTGAGCCAGGTTGTACATTAGCAGACTTTGACCACGAAGCACAGGCCTTTGGGCTGGCAACACCACTTGGCATAAACTCTACCACCGGAGTAGCGGGACTTACCCTGGGTGGTGGCTTTGGTTGGCTCAGCCGCAAGTACGGCATGACTGTAGATAACCTGTTGTCGGCTGATGTGGTGACTGCCGAAGGTAAGCTGGTGCATGCCAGTAAAAAACAGAACCCTGACCTGTTCTGGGCTATACGTGGTGGGGGCGGCAACTTTGGTGTAGTTACTTCTTTTGAGTTTCAACTGCACGCGGTTGGTCCGCAGGTACTTTCGGGGTTAATTGTACATCCGTTCAAACACGCAAAAGAGGTGCTGCAGTTTTACCGGAATTATGCCCATACGCTACCCGACGAAACGGCTGTTTGGGTAGTACTGCGCAAAGCACCTCCGCTGCCATTTCTGCCGGAAGAGTGGCATGGCAAAGAAGTAGTGGTATTAGCTGCCTGCCACATAGGAGATATGGCAAAAGGAGAAAAGATACTGGAACCGCTCCGTAAGTGGGGCAACCCGATAGCTGATGTAATTGGTCCGCACCCGTTCACAGGCTGGCAGAAAGCCTTTGATCCGCTGCTTACCCCGGGTGCCCGCAACTACTGGAAATCACACAATTTTACTGAACTAAGCGATGAAGCTATTGATCTGATGATCGATTATGTGCACCGTTTGCCATCACCCCACACCGAAATTTTCCTGGGCCAGGTAGGAGGGCAGATGGAACGTGTGGGTGATGAAGAAACTGCCTACCCACACCGCAATGCCAGTTTTATTATGAATGTGCATGCCCGCTGGGAAACAGCTGCTGAAGATGAAAAGAGCATAAACTGGGCCCGCGCCTTCTTTAAAGACTCGGCAGATTATGCAACTGGTGGTGTATATGTCAATTTCCTGACCCAGGATGAAAAAGAGCGTATTCCGGCTGCTTACGGTCCTAATTACGACCGTCTGGTGGAAGTGAAAACAAAATACGACCCGGAAAACCTCTTCCGTTTTAACCAGAACATTAAACCCAACACTGTAGCACTGCATTAAAACAGCACTTACTGGGGTAAAAGTGTAAAGCCAGTTAAATGTGATATATTAACTGGTAATCAGATTGTAACCAGGATAAGCTAAGGCAGGCTGTAAACTATAAATCCCTCGTGCTGTGGCAGGAGGGATTTATAATAACTGTTAACTATGTCTCTTACTTTCCGATGCAGAATTTAGTAAAGATATTGTCCAGCAGATCGTCCGTTGTGATCTCACCCGTGATTTGACCTAAACTATAAAGGGCGCGTCGGATGTCGGCGGCCACCAGGTCATTACTGATACCCAGGCTTAGTCCGTTAAGCACGTCATCAAGGGCTTCGTAGGTTTTTTGCAGGCTGTCTACGTGGCGGAGGTTGGTAACTATAGTTTGTTGCTGGGTATTTAGTTTGCCCAGGTTCACTTTGTCGGTCAGGGCCTGCTTCAGGCTTTCGAGGTTCGCACCTTCAGCTGCGGCGATCTGTACCAGACCATCTATAGTTGCGAAGCTTGCCAGTTTCTCTGGTGTAGCCTGATCTATTTTGTTTGCTACCGGCAGCAGGGGCAGGTTTTTAGGGTTCAGTTTGGCAATTTCGTCCTGCACTTCTTCCGGGGTGGTTTCGGCAATATCAAACAGGTAAATAATAAGCGCCGACTGGCTCAGTTTCTGGTGGGTGCGCTCCACCCCAATGGCCTCCACCTTGTCGGTGGTTTCGCGGAGGCCGGCCGTATCAATAAACCGGAAGGTAATACCCCCGATGTTAATTTCGTCTTCAATAAAGTCGCGGGTAGTGCCCGGCACGTCCGATACAATGGCTTTTTCCTCGTTTAGAAGCTTGTTCAGCAGTGTAGATTTACCGGCATTGGGTTTGCCAACTATAACCGTAGGCACGCCGTTCTTTATCACGTTGCCCAACTCAAACGACTTCAGCAACTCCCGGATTATAGTTTGAATGTTATTGATAAGGCTGCGCAGCTGCTCACGGTCTGCAAACTCCACATCTTCTTCACCGAAGTCCAGTTCCAACTCGATCATAGAGGCAAAGTGCACCAGTTCGCCGCGTAAACGCTTAATTTCCTGCGAAAAACCGCCGCGCATCTGTTTCATGGCTACTTCATGGGAGAGGGCCGAGTCGGAAGCGATGAGGTCGGCAACAGCTTCGGCCTGCGCCAGGTCGAACTGCCCGTTAAGGAAGGCACGCTTGGTAAACTCACCGGCATTGGCCAGACGAGCCCCCTTTTTAAGCAACAATTGCATAATTTGCTGCACTATAAAGTCGGAGCCATGGCAGGATATCTCCACCACATTCTCTTTGGTGTAGGAGTGAGGGGCTACAAACAACGATACCAGTACCTCGTCAATTATCTTGTCACCATCACGTATCGTTCCGAAATGCAGGGTGTGGCTGGCTTGCACTTCCAGGTTTTTGCCTTTAAAAACGGAGTTGGTTATAGTTATAGCTTCCGGGCCCGACAAGCGGATAACGGCAATGGCGCCAGTGCCCGGGGCTGTAGCTACGGCTACAATAGTATCGGTGGTCAGTATATTCGAGTTCAAGGTGTCGCTTTAAGTAATATCACAAATTTACGAACTTATCTGATGCTATGTGGAATAGAGTTATAGTTCTGTAGGTTGGGTATTGGCTCGAGCAGGCTTATAAAGGGTTAAGGGATGGGTAGATTGTGAAATGCGCTGGCGCGAGTCTCCAGATTCAACTGGCCCGATAGGGACAAAAATTGCAGCAGCGCTGGCTATAGTTGCCGTTATCCAACCACTCCCAGAACCTCTCCCGAAACAAGTCCAGGATCATAGAATTTTATCTAAGGTGGGAAGTTTTCTGCTTTTACTTTGTCATCTCGAACAGCGTGAGGGATCTGGTAGCGTAAACCCACCCCTGCCCCTCCCGAGAGGGGAATTTCTGACTCCGCTATAGTTGAGGTTATAGTTCTATAGTTTATGGTGTCGAGCGGACAGGTCGCGACCTGTCCCTACGGAACTATAGTCACGATAAATGTCGGAGCTTACCGGTCCAAACTATACAAAAGCAGTTTCTATGAGAAAGATCTCAGTCTTTGGGTTGAGCGCCTTGTAGATTTCCGGTGCCGCAGGCATTTCGAGGTACGAGAAAAAGAAATGTACACAGCGCGATGCCCGAAGACGGGGCCTCCCGGCCGTGAGGGCACCAAAGCTGAATTGAAACGATAGGCAAGTAAAGCTCCCAGGATTAAAGGAAGTTTGAAAAGAAAGCTTGGTGGAAGTTGGAAAGAATATCAACTATAAGCTGAGATAGATTTCTCACGCTGTTCGAAATGACAGTTAAGTAAACTATAGGAAATATAAGATCCCTCGGCTTTGCTCAGGTTGACAAAATGAAGAACTAAACTCTAAATTTTACTTCTTCTTCTCATATTCCTGCCAGGTCATAGTTTTGTGGTGGTTGTCGCCGAAGTAACTAATGATCCTTTTGAAAGTCGCTTTGTCGAGGTAGCCGGGAACAGGGGTGAGCATGTTCATCTGCTCGTCGAGGTATACAGTGGTAGGGTAGCTCATTTGTCCGTTCAGAAGTGCCAGCGCCAACTCATGCGATTTGTATTCAGGCTTAAACGTGTAGGTGTGGCCTTTTACGGTAATAGGGTCTTTGCCTTCAGCATCCAGTTTTACGGCGTAGTAATGTTTATTTACATAAGCGGCTATTTCAGGATCAGAGAACGTGTCTTTGTCCATCTTTTTGCACCACCCGCACCAGTCCGTATACACATCAACAAAGATCTTGCGGGGCTCTTTCTTGATTTTGGCTTCGGCCTCTTCCATGGTCAGCCATTTTATAGTTTCAGCCTTTTCGGTTTTGGTTTGTTTACCGTTGCCCTGGGCGGTATTCATTTTGAAAGCAGAGATACCAGCTAAAAGTACCAGCAGCGGGAGCAATATATAAAGACCTTTTTTCATTTTGTCCTGATCTTTGACTTAACACAAACCATAACCCGAAACAGTTTCTTTTTACGCCTGAAACTTAGCTATACAGCCATAGTTTTCCTGTTCTTCAGCAGTAACCCATGCGTTGGCGAGAACAGGAAAGCCAGTGTAAACTGTATTCCTGTAACTGTTGCTATAGCACCTGCAATAGACCCGTCGAGCCAGTAAGCCAGGTAATAACCAACTATAGACGCCACGATCCCGATGATCACGGAAAATATCAGCATGGTCTTAAAGTTATCGGTAAGCAGGTAAGCCGTTGCCGGTGGACCAACTAAAAATGCCACTACCAGGATAGCACCCACCGACTCAAACGAGGCCACCGTTGTAAGTGAAACAGCCGTCATGAGCAGGTAATACCAGAGTGTAGTGGAAATGCCGATAACAGCAGCGTAGCCCGGGTCGAAAGCTGTTAAAAACAACTCTTTATACCCAAACGTGATAAACGCAATGATAAGTATAGTTACGAAGCCTAAGGTCCAGATAGTTTGCGGGCCGTAGCTGAGGCCATCTTCCGTCAGCCATAGGTCCAGGGGAACGTAGGCAATCTCCCCATAAAGCACGCAATCCTGGTCAAGGTCTACCTGTCCGGCAAAAACGGAGATCAAAATAATGCCAATCGCGAATAGCCAGGTAAAGGTAATGCCAATAGATGCGTCGGCCTGCACACGGGCATAGCGGTGAAAGAACTCAATCAGAAAAGTCGTCAGTACACCTAACAATCCGGCACCGATGATCATAGGAATAGAGTCACGTGAGCCCGTGAACAGGAACGCAATAACAATACCCGGCAATACGGCATGCGAAATAGCATCGCCTACCATAGCCATGCGACGAAGTATAAGGTAGCAACCCAGCAAACTACAGCAGGTAGCTACCAAAGATCCGGTCAGTATTATCCAGAATGCGTTCACTTTTCAGTTATCAGTTAATAATTATCAGTAAGCAATTTTATGTTTGTATTGCAACAATTTATAATTCAGATTCCTACGGAATCCGGGTATGATGTGGGTCCAGGGCAGGGTAGTTGAGTTCTTCCATCAGTTTCTGCTCCAGTTCCGGGGTAATTATGTGTTCTATCGTTTCTGCGTCTTCGTGCACATGGTCGGAGGCCAGTTGTAAATATTGGGTCAGGTATAGTTCCCAGAGGCGGTGCAGGCGAACGACACGCTTGCCTCTTATCTCACCTTCGCGGGTTAGTGCCCAGCCATCCGGATGACGCTGAATATAGCCTTGCCGTTTAAGTTTTGCCAGTCCAGCCAAAGCCTGACTTTTGGGTATGTTGCGGCGGGTAAGGATGTTATCCAGGGTCCTATTACTGAAATAGTCTTCGTGTTGCTCACCCAGCTGGTAAAATAACTTCAGCAGGTTTTCTTCCAGTATCTGAATTTTATTATGACGACGGCGAAGCATACGGGCAACCCAGCCACGTTTAGGCGCAAAAGCAAACGATAGGATAGCAACCATCGAAACGATCAGTACGATCCATGGGCCGGTTGGCATAGCCGGAGCGGTATACGAAACAAAAGCGCCTGATATTCCTGAAAAAGCACCAATAACGGCAGCCAGAACCAGCATTACACCCAGTCGTTCGGTCCAGAAACGGGCTGCTGCGGCAGGGGTGATCAGCATGGCTGCCATCAACACTACACCAACGGCTTGTATGCCCACCACCACCGCAAAAACGGTAAGCGTGGTAAGCAACAACTCCAGCGACCGCACCGGGAAACCAATACTTTTTGCAAATGTCTCGTCAAAACACAGTAGTTTTAGCTCTTTGTAAAAAAGTATAGTTGTGATAAGCAGGAGTATAGCTACCGCCCCGAATACGATAAGGTCTTCGCCAACCAGTGAGGCTGCTTTACCAAACAAAAACTTATCAAGACCGCTCTGCGCTGCATTGCCTGAATGTTGAATGGAGGTGAGCAGCAATATGCCTATTCCGAAGAAAACTGACAGTACCAATCCGATGGCTGTATCTTCTTTAATACGTGACCGGGAAGTGATGTAATCTATAAGCACCAGCGAGATCCAGCCAGTTATAAAAGCCCCAAGCAGCAAAATAAGAGGGTTTTTGGTACCTGAAACTATAAAAGCAAGGCAAACACCCGGCAACACGGCATGCGCCACCGCATCACCAACCAAAGCTCTCTTACGAAGCAGCGAAAAGCAGCCCACCACCGCCGAACTACTCGCCAGCAGCACCGAGCCAATCGTTACATAACGGATGTTGGCATCGGCAAACGAAAAGAACTCTAAAAACTCCTGCATGCTTTTTAATTGTTAATTGTTGAATGGTTGAAGGTTAAATGGTTTTTTCCCTCATATAAGACGCAATGTAATGCGTCTCTACAACTATAACTTTCTAACCTTTTAACTTCCAAACTTTCTAACTCCGACTCTCTCTCGCCGGGAATTCCTGTTTGCGGAGCAGGTCGCCTACTTTGCTGAGTACTGTTAGCTTGCCACCGTAAGTTTGCTCCAGTAATTCCTGTGTCAGTACCTGTTCTGTGGGGCCGGATGCTACCAGGCGCATGTTCAGTAATACTACCCAGTCAAAATACTCGCTGGCCGATTGCAGGTCGTGGTGCACTACTATAACCGTTTTGCCTTGAGCGCGCATGGTTCTTAGCAGTTCTATAATGGCGGTTTCAGTAGCGATGTCCACCCCGGCAAAGGGTTCGTCCATAAAGTAGATGTCGGCGTTCTGGGCCAGTGCTCTTGCTAAAAACACGCGCTGCTGTTGTCCGCCGGATAACTGGGAGATCTGCCGGTCGGCAAAGCTTTGCATGCCTACTTTTTCGAGGGCCTGCATGGCAGCATCTTTATCAGCTTTGCGTGGCCGGTTAAATAAACCGAGTTTGCCATACCGACCCATTAGCACCACATCAAACACCGAAGCCGGGAAGTCCCAGTCCACAGACTCACGCTGCGGCACATACGAAATACGGTTGCGAACCTCCTTTATCGGCTCATCAAAAATGCGGATGTAGCCGCTGCTTGCCGGTAACAGGTCCATAATGGCTTTAATAAGGGTAGACTTACCAGCTCCATTTGGCCCTATCACACCCACCAACGAGCCGGCTGGCAAAGTAAGGTCTACGCCCCAGAGCACAGGTTTGCGATCATAACTAACAGTTAAATCGTGCACTTCCACTACCGGGTTATCTACATGAAGTATCATGGTATAATTTGTTTATTTTAAAGCCGTTACAATATTGCTGACATTGTGCCTTACCATGCCTGTGTAAGTACCTTCAGGTGTACTTGCCTCACCGAGCGCATCTGAAAAAAGGGTTCCACCAATTTGTACTTGATGGCCTTTCTTCCTGCTTCCGATTACAACTGCTTCTATTGCCTTAGGCGAAACCGAAGACTCAACAAACACAGCTTTTATGCGGTTATCAACTATAAAATTTACCAGCACAGATACATCCTGCAGTCCAAACTCCGACACCGTTGAGATTCCCTGCAAGCCGCGGACATCAATTTTATAGGCCTCTCCAAAATAACCGAAAGCATCGTGTGCTGTGATGAGTATGCGCTGCTGCTCTGGTATGGAAGCGATGGCCTGCCCGGTATAGCTGTGAAGTTGCTCTAGTTCCTTTAAATATGCTGCCGCATTTTGTTCGTATTGTTTGGCATTTTTTGGATCTTTCTTCCTTAATTCGTCTGCCAGGTGTTGCACAACCTGCTGCCACAACGAAACATCGAACCACACATGCGGGTCAAAACTATCGGCATAGTCCTGCGATTGTAGTAACCTTTCGTTTGGCAATTCTTCGGCGGCGGCCACCACAGATTTAAAGCGGTTGAGTTTTGAAAGTACTTCGCCCATTTTGCCTTCCAGGTGCAGGCCGTTGTAAACTATAAGATCAGCATCGGTCAGTTTCTGTAGGTCGCCTTGCGTGGCCTTGTACAGGTGCGGGTCTACGCCACTGCCCATAACCGCTTCTACGGTGGCAGCATCGCCAACTATATTCTTGACAGCATCTGCGAGAATACCGGTGGTGGTGACTACATACATTTTTTTACCTTCGGGCACCGGGCCTTTGGTTATAGTTTGCTTACAACCCCATGAAAGCAGGCACACGAAAAGCAGTAGCAGGAGAGAAGAGCGGTAAGGTTGCATAAGCTTAAGCAGAGAGGAAAATATTGCGCGCCACTTCACTGGAAACCACCAGGTTCTTTTTGTTTTCTATGTTGATCTCCAGGGAGCTATCGTAAGGTATCTTATCCAATACTTTAATTTTTGCACCCAAAAAAATCCCCATCTTATCGAGGTATTGCAGGAACAGCGGCTGCGAATCATTTACACCTACCACTATACCATTATCCTGTACTTCCATATCGGCCAGCAGCTTCTGGGGTTTCAGTTTCAGTTCGCCGTTCTCAGATGGTATCGGGTCGCCGTGCGGGTCGAATTGTGGGTGACCGAGAAACTCATCCAGTCGCTTGGTAAGCAGCTCAGAACTAATGTGTTCCAGTTCTTCGGCTACTTCGTGCACTTCATCCCAGTTAAATTTAAGCTTATCAACTAAAAAAACTTCCCATAGCCTGTGTTTGCGGATCACGTTTAGGGCCACACGTTCACCTGCTTCCGTGAGCGATACACCTTTATACTTCACATAATCTACCAGGCCTTTAGCGCTGAGCTTACGCAACATATCGGTTACCGACGCGGCCTTGGTATCCAAAGCATCGGCAATGGCATTGGTATTAACCCCATCTCTGCCACCGCCCGATAGCTTATAGATCGCTTTTATATAGTTCTCTTCTGTAAAACTGAGCACCTTTATAATTTTGAATGAGTGAATGAATGAATAACTGAATGTGAAAAGTGCTAAAGGAGATATACGTTCCTGCTTTATTCACTCCTTCAGTTATTCAGTCATTCAAAATTGAACAGTTACCAACGAATAAGTGCCGATGCCCAGGTGAAGCCGCTTCCGAAGGCTGCCAGGCAAACGAGGTCACCTTCTTTTATGCGGTTCTCTTGTATTGCTTCGCTTAGCGCAATAGGCACAGAAGCCGCCGTAGTGTTACCGTATTTATGGATGTTGCTCATTACTTTTTCAGCAGGCAACCCCATTTTCTGTTGTATGTAAGAAGTAATTCTCAGGTTAGCCTGGTGGGGTATAAGCATGTCTATATCAGTAGCTTTATAGCCGTTTTTATTAAGTGCTTCTTCAATCACTTCCGGAAAGCGGGTTACGGCATGCTTGAACACCATATTGCCATTCATGTAAGGGTAGATAGAGCCATTGTCGATCATTTCGTGGGTCAGGCGTTCTTTTTTATTTGTGTCCGGGGCCAGTACAGCCAGTTCTTCCGCAAATTCGCCATCGGCATGCAGGTGTGTGCTTAGTATGCCTTTGTCGGTGCTTTCAGAAGGAGTTAATACAACAGCACCAGCGCCATCTCCAAAAATTACCGATACCCCACGACCGCGGGTAGAAAAGTCAAGACCGCTGGAGTGAATCTCAGAGCCAACTACAAGCACGTTGTTATACATACCTGTTTTAATGAACTGATCGGCCACAGACAGGGCGTAGATAAAGCCGGAACATTGGTTACGCACATCCAGGGCAGGTATCTCTTTCAGGCCAAGTTCGCGTTGCAACAACACACCAGAACCCGGAAATACATAATCAGGACTTAGCGTAGCAAACACGATCAGATCCAGGTCAGTAGCTTCGAGTCCGGCATTCTTAAGCGCCATACGAGCCGCATTGGCACCCATGTTGGCAGTTGTGTCAGTACCTTCCTTAAAATAGCGTCGCTCAACTATACCAGTTCGCTCCCGGATCCACTCATCAGAGGTTTCCATGATCTGCTCCAGGTCTTTGTTGGTAACTATAGTTTCAGGTACGTAATGGCCAACGCCAGCTATTTTTGAATTGCGCATAGTTTAGTTGTTAAAGTTTTCAAATATACTGTTATTTCTTAAATTTAGATTCGTCTAAAAATAAATTTATTTGCATCTAGGTTTTATAATGCTTTAAAACACGGCTCACAACCTGTATTAACTTTTCTTCCTCTGACTCCCAGAAAATATCAGTAGGTATTCCATTTTTATAGAATATAGTGTCATAAATGGTTTGTAATAAATTGGTTGCCCCTGTTTTGTTAAAGTTAATCGTTAGGCCTGCATCTGCATTTAATAACAGGTTTTGCCAAATAGGGTTTTGCTGTATAAGTATGGGAAGGCCATAAGCCATATACTCATATAGTTTTGTAGGGATGCACCGAAACGTACTCGGGTTTGGGTGATACGGCAGTAAACCTATATCGTGCGTGGCAATAGCGTGTAGTATTTCAGGGTAAGGTACCAGTTTGTTTCCACCAATTAAAGTTATGTATGGCTTGTCAGCTATAGTTTGCTTCAGCTTCTGCGACGTAGGGCCGTGGGCACAGTATCCGATTATAGTTAGTGTTGAGTTAGGGTTAAGGTGATATAATTGTTCTGTTAACTTTACTGCTTCAAATACGCCGTAAATGCCTGCAATGGTGCCAGAATAAAGCAACTTTATCCTTTCACGGTTTATTTTTACAGGGGTGTCTGGTAATCTATAGTCTGTATCAGGTTTATACTTGTTCTCTACTATAGTATAACGGTTACCTATAAAAGGAAGCTCTTGAGCATAGCTTTTTTCAGCCAACAGAAAGTGAGCTATAGTTGGGGCAGTCAGTTTCTCAATACTTCTCACGCCTGCTGCAAGAACTCTTTTAAGTATAGGGTTGTAGGCATCCTGTGCTGTAAGGTTCAAACTATAGTTCTCTCTTACATCATAGATCAGGCGGCAATTATGGTTCCTGGCATAGAGCCATGCCGATAATAGCAATTCGTGTGTGCAGACTATAAACAGATCGGGTTTTACAGTTTGAAGTAATCTCCAGAATTTCTGTTGCGCTGTAAGTCTGCCGGAGCTTAGCCTTTTAAATGAAAAGATGGGGTGCAGCTGCATGTTTGCAGGGATATTGTCAGGAACAGGGGCTGCAAAACCGGCGATATGCACTTGGGCATAAGGTAGCTTACATAGCGAAAGCCCGAGTTTGCCGTACATACGGGTATCGTTCACGGGTTTTAACAGCGAGGCAAGCAGAATTCTCTTTTCAGACATCGGTTAAATTTAATACTTTTACGCATTATTCAATATCAACTATATTTTAGATGACGCTTCAGACGATAATAGAGCAGGCCTGGGAGAACCGGGAACTGTTGCAGGAACAGGCTACTGTAGATGCGGTACGTGCTGTGATAGAAGATTTAGATAAAGGCAGACTGCGCGTTGCCGAGCCGGTTGGCGACGACTGGAAAGTGAACGAGTGGGTAAAGAAAGCGGTGCTGTTGTACTTCCCGATGCAGGCCATGAAAACCATAGAAGTAGGCCCTTTCGAGTTTCATGATAAGATTGCCCTTAAGACAAACTATGCAGCGCTTGGCGTACGTGTAGTACCTCATGCAGTAGCACGTTATGGTTCGTTCCTCTCTAAAGGTGTGATTATGATGCCTTCTTATGTAAACATTGGTGCCTGGGTAGGCGAAGGAACTATGGTAGATACCTGGGCTACAGTTGGTAGTTGCGCCCAGGTTGGCAAAAACGTACACCTTAGCGGTGGTGTAGGTCTTGGCGGTGTGTTGGAGCCGGTTCAGGCTGCCCCGGTTATTATTGAAGACGGTGCCTTTATAGGATCAAGAAGTATACTGGTTGAAGGCTGCCGCATTGGTAAGGAAGCCGTAATCGGTGCTGGTGTAACTATAACCGGTAGCTCTAAGATAATTGACGTGACTGGCAGCGAGCCGAAAGAATACAAAGGCTATGTGCCACCACGCGCTGTTGTTATCCCGGGTTCATATACCAAAAAATTCCCGGCCGGCGATTTCCAGGTGCCATGCGCCCTTATCATTGGTCAACGTAAAGAAAGCACAGACCTGAAAACTTCCTTAAACGACGCGCTGCGTGATAATGCGGTAGCGGTTTAGGTTTAATTGTTGATTGTTGGAAGGTTAAATTGTTAAACCAGAAAACGAAACGGTAATCAACTATAGCATAAGAAGAGCCTTTGCCTTTATGGTGGAGGCTCTTTTGTTTTATAGTTGGTTTATATAGTATACAGTTTTAAGAATTACTGATGGTTAAAATCATCCTGGTAATCCTTAAATCTTATTAAACCTGATTCTTATAATAAGAAAGCCGCTGCAAGTATTACCTGCAGCGGCTTTTTGTAATTATGCCGGTTTCTTGAATGTTAAACCATCACCCAACTAACAATTTAACCTCTAACTTTCATCAATTACTTCTTTTTAAATCTGTCGGCAACTATAAGTTCTTTGGTGCCATGTGTCCAGGAATAAAAGCCCTGACCTGATTTTGCACCTTTGTGGCCGGCCTGTACCATGTTTACCAGCAACGGGCATGGTGCGTATTTCGGGTTGCCAAAGCCATCGTACAATACATTCAGGATAGACAAGCATACATCCAGACCTATAAAGTCAGCTAGTTGCAGTGGACCCATCGGGTGAGCCATACCCAATTTCATGATAGTATCTATTTCTTCTACGCCGGCTACGCCTTCATATAAACTATAGATCGCTTCATTTATCATCGGCATCAGGATGCGGTTTGCAACAAAGCCAGGGTAGTCGTTACACTCGGTAGGTACTTTGCCCAGTTGCAGCGACATGTCCATTACCTGTTGCGTTACTTCATCAGATGTAGAATACCCACGAATGATCTCTACCAGCTTCATCACCGGTACAGGGTTCATGAAGTGCATGCCTATAACTCTTTCCGGGAGGTCTGTAACCGATGCAATTTTAGTAATGGAGATAGAGGAGGTATTGCTGGCAAGAATAGCGTCCGGTTTGGCGAAGCTGTTCAGGTCACGGAATATCTTCAGTTTAAGGTCAACGTTTTCGGTAGCAGCTTCTACTACCAGATCGGCATCTTTCACGCCATCCTGCATATTCGTGCAGGTGGTAATATTTGCTAAGGTTTGTTGTTTCTGTTCTTCGGTCAGGTTGCCTTTGGCTATAATGCGGTCCAGGTTTTTGGTGATGGTACCCAGCGCTTTGTTCAATGCTTCTTCAGCTATATCAACCAGAGATACCTGGAAACCATTTTGTGCAAAAACGTGGGCTATGCCGTTGCCCATCGTACCTGAGCCAATAACTGCTACTTTTTTCATAGGTTCTGTAAACATATAGTTTGGTAATCCATACAAAGCTAAAAGAAAATCTTTTATTCTATAGTTGTATTCAATACCATCTTGGCAGACTTCAACTTTTAGCCTATATGTCATTTCTAACTATAGTTCATATTGTGCAGGAAGCTATAAAAATATGAAGGTAGTCGATTTCTGACTATAGCTTATGTTAGCATCATTGTAAGTTGCCTGTTGTTTAAGTAGTTAAATATAGCTGGAGGGGTGGGGGTTGAAATGCAATTAAGGTTGCAACATCAGATTATTTAAGAAAAAACCTGCGGTTAATACATCCTTTGTAATATATATGCGTAAAAGCTTAAACAAAAAAGTACAACTGCTGGCATTTACCGGTGTGTAGCCGAATTCAAAACGGCAGTTGTCATAAACTAAAGACTCTTAACTATGGGAAATTTATTGTATATCATAGCCGTTGTGCTGATAATTTTCTGGCTGATCGGCTTCTTAGGATTTCCGGATGCCGTTGGTGGCATTATTCATGTGTTGCTTGTATTGGCTGTAATTGCCGTACTGCTGCGCCTGATCCGGGGAGTTTAACCTCAAGTTAGATTACACGTTAATAAATTAAACAAACAACGTACAACTTCATTAAACAATTAAAACTATGGGAAATTTATTGTATATTATAGCAGTTATCCTTGTGATCTTCTGGCTAATCGGCTTCCTGGGATTCCCTGATGCCGTAGGTGGACTGATCCACATTTTATTAGTAATCGCCGTTATCATGGTGCTTTTACGACTCATACGAGGCTAGCACTACGATCTATACTCCTTAAACCAAAAGGACTGCCCTGTAAGGCAGTCCTTTTGTATTTTATAGTTTGTAAGTTTTATTTCCTGAAAGGTATATTTACACCAGCACGAATAACCGGGTTACTATAAGGGTTTACAATATCATCGTTTACATTGTATAGTATCAGCAGGTCTAACGAAGCTTTTTCGCCGATTCGCTGCCTGTAACCAGCCCCAACCATGGGTAGTGTCATGGTCTTTCTGAGTTTTGTGAACGTATTGTTTGGATTATCGCGCAAATATTCCCGGCTGAGGATCTCCACTTCAGCGTGTGCCAGCAAAGCGCCCTCCATAATATCAACTACCTCTACCTGCGCTAATCCACGGCCTCCATAGTTATTCAGAGATATGCCACCGCCACTTATAAAATGGTAGACTACGCCGGTTCCCACACTCAACTTATCTGTAACCCTATAGCCAATAATAGGAAGTAAAGTGATGTTGGTATAAGAGCCAAACTGTAAGCCAAAGCTTCCACCAAAATATAGTTTATCTATAAACTCCTGCTGCTCTCTATCTGCTTCTTCAGGCTCTTGCTGCTCTACCTGCGGCTGCTGCACCGGAGGCTGTGTTTGTGGTTGCGGCTGCGGTTTAGGAGTATATACTGGCTTTTCAGTACCCGGAGGGCCTGTAGGTAAAGCTGGCTTACGTTTTACAGAATCAGGCTCTACCTGTGCCACTGCAGCAAAGCTTGTAAAAGCAAAAATGCAAAGTGCCAGGAGGCACTTTGCATAATATGGTTTCTGTTTCGCAGACATGGTCATGTTAAACCGTTGCTGTTTGATACATTTTTTTACGTAACTCACGGATGTTGTCATCCTGCAGGTATTCTTCGTAGGTCATGCGCTTATCAATCATGCCATTCGGTGTAAGTTCGATGATGCGGTTAGCTATAGTATCTACGAACTGTAAGTCGTGAGAAGCGAACAGAACCGTACCGTCAAAATCTTTCAGTGAGTTGTTCAGCGCCGTGATCGATTCCAGGTCCAGGTGGTTGGTAGGGTCATCCATTACGAGGAAGTTACCAGATTGCAGCATCATTTTAGAGAACATGCAGCGCACTTTCTCACCACCCGATAATACGTTGGCTTTCTTAAGCGACTCTTCGCCTGAGAACAGCATACGGCCCAGGAAACCACGGATAAAGCTTTCGTCTTTCTCCACAGAGTATTGACGAAGCCAGTCTACCAGGTTAAGGTCAGTATTGAAATACTCAGCGTTATCTTTCGGAAAGAATGCGGCATTTATAGTTGTACCCCACTTAAAGTCACCAGAATCGGCTTGCTCTTCACCGGCCAGTATCTTAAAGAACATGGTTGCGGCAACGTCATTACGACCAAGTATCGCAATTTTGTCTCCTTTATCAACCATAAAGCTTACATCGGTAAAAATAGGCTGGCCTTCTACAGACTTGCTCAGGTTCTCTACGTTCAGTAACTGGTTGCCTGCTTCGCGCTCTGGCTTAAAGGCAATGTATGGATACTTACGCGACGATGGCTGAATATCATCCACAGTAAGTTTCTCCAGCAACTTGGCACGCGAGGTAGCCTGTTTTGATTTGGAAGCGTTGGCGCTGAAACGGCGAATGAATTCTTCGAGTTCTTTACGCTTGTCTTCTGTTTTCTTATTGGCATCGGAGCGCTGCTTAAGGGCCAGCTGGCTCGACTCGTACCAGAAACCATAGTTACCGGCGTACATTTTGATCTTACCAAAGTCGATGTCGGCTACGTGCGTACAAACCGCATCCAGGAAGTGACGATCGTGCGATACAACTATAACCGTGTTCGGGAAGTTGCCCAGAAAATTCTCCAGCCACATGATCGATTCAGCGTCCAGGTTGTTGGTAGGCTCATCCAGCAACAGGATATCCGGGTTACCGAAAAGAGCCTGTGCCAATAGCACGCGTACTTTCTCACTACCGCTCAGGTCTTTCATTAATGAGTAATGCAGGTTCTCACTGATACCAAGTCCGCTCAGTAATTCGGCAGCTTCGTATTCTGCGTTCCAGCCTTCCATGTCGGCAAATTCGCCTTCCAGTTCGGCTGCGCGCTCGCCGTCTGCATCTGTAAAGTCAGCTTTGGCATAAATAGCGTCTTTTTCCTGCATTATATCGAACAGGCGCTTATGGCCCATAATTACAGTCTGCAATACAGGGTACTCATCGTAAGCAAAGTGGTTCTGCTTTAAAACGGCAAGACGTGCTTTGGCTGGTATCTCCACCGAACCGGTGTTAGGTTCGATCTCCCCTGAAAGGATCTTCAGGAAAGTAGACTTGCCCGCACCATTGGCTCCGATTAAACCATAGCAGTTTCCAGGTATAAATTTTATAGTTACATCTTCAAATAATGTGCGCTTGCCATATCCCAAGCTTACATTGTTAGTACTGATCATGCGTTTCTGTTAGAGAATTAAAATTGATTCTTGTTGCAAAACTACGAAATAAATGTCGGGATTGCTGAACTGTACGTTGCGGCTTTTACGAAAAGTACTTATTCATCAAATGGTAACTGATTTTAAAACAATCAGTTCAGTTGGGAGCCGCAAAATTTTTGCATCAAATCACAACGCCGCCCTTACTTCTATAGTATATTGTTTAAATAATATTCAGTTAGCAGTACACAGGTATTGCTAAAACCGCCTCAGGGCGTTATTTAATAACCATTTTTACTGTTAAACTGTTCATTATAAGAGAAGTATTGTATATAAATTAATCTACGTACTATGGCAATTGAAAAAGTATCTTATCAGAAAATAGCAATTAAGTATGGCATTCTGGTAGGAGTTGCGCACATCGTTTACTTCCTGCTGATGGGAGTACTGGGACTACAGGATGTAATTGAGCTTTCCTTTTTAAGTGGTATATTCCTTGTTATTGGTATTATCGTTGCCATCTCGAAGTATAAAAAAATAAACAATACAGTAGAGTATTTTAACGGGCTTGGTATAGGTGCCACAGTGGGTGTAGTATCGTCGGTGCTGCTGGCAGTTTTCCTGGTGCTATATATTTCGGTTTACCGGGCTACTTATATCGAGAACCTGCAGGCCAGTTCGCTGTTCCCGGAAAGTATTTCGTTGGTATGGTTATTTATCCTGACTATCATATACGGCACAATACCTGGCTTTTTTATAGCCTTTATTGCAATGCAGTGGTTTAAAAGAGCAGACCATTCTATGCCGGAGCGCGTTTAAATCATTTACCTAAAACCCTTATTAAGAACCTGAACTATGGAAAAGATTGGCCTGAAGTATGGCTTGCTCACGGCCGCCGGCCTGATAGGCTATTTCTTTATCATGAAGATGATAGGGCTTTCGAATATAGTTGAGTTAAGATTCCTGAATGCCGTTATCCTGACCATTGGCATCGTGATGGCACTACGCGGATTCAAAAAAGTTAAGAAAGAGCATTTTGGTTATTTAAGCGGGTTAGGGTTGGCCTTTATCACCTCGCTGGTGGCAACCATCATCTTTTCGGCTTTTATGCTGATCTACATTAAGACATTTGATAACTCGCTGCTTGATGTGCTGACGCACAACAGGTTAGTAGGGGAGCGCATATCCAGCACGCCCGGCCTGGTGATATTTATGGTACTGATGCTTGAAGGCGTGATATCGGGGGCAATGATCGGGTTCATTGCCATGCAGTTCTTTAAGCGCCCGGACCACACAGTGCCCAACAGTCCCTGAAAAACCATAAAAGCTTTAAAAAAATAAGACCTCAGAAACTAAATTCTGAGGTCTTTACTTTTTGTAAACGTCCTGATTCATTCACTTTACTATATGGTCTGGTCGCTGAATGATTTGTACTACTATTTCATGCATGTCGCCTTCCTTATCCTTAAGTCGGAAAGTAAGTTGTGGGTTGTCTATGTTATGCTCTGCTTTGATATCAATTACCTGGGCCCGGTCTATCTTATTTTCTAACTGGGGGCTGAGTTCATGAAAAGCTTTTGCAAAGTCTACTTCCAGTGTGCTGGGGTTATAGTGTTGCGTTTTCATACATTACGGATCATATCACCTGCCTGGTGCGGGTTATAGTTACTGCTTGATAAAATACTAAACTGTATAGTATATGCCTATATACCATTTTGAGCAGGCTATGTTACCATTAACACGTTTTATATATCAGATTCTTTATACAGTGTTGGTGTAGTTTGAAATAATTATATTTTGATTTGCTTGCAAAGAAAAAAATAAGTGAGGCTAACTATTAAAAATATACTAAAACAAGAAAACCTGATCCCGGATTTTGCGTTGAAGTAGCTAGTAACACATCCTGTAGTTTACAGGCATCCAAAATCAGAAACTTTATGAAGATATATATACTTACTTTGGCCCTGGGCCTACTTACAACGGCAGGTTTTGCACAGCGCATTACTAAAGGCGACGAAGGTCTGGATAAAAAAGTACTGGAGGTACAAGTTACCGGCCCGGCCTTGCTGACCTTAGAAATGGAACGCGAACTGCAACTGACAGCGCCGCAGCGCGAAGAAGTGAAGCAACTGAACGAGCAGCGCTACCAGCAATTACTGGAAACAGAAAAAACAGCAACAGCGGGCGCAACCGATAAACTGATACAGAAGGTACACTTGCAAAACGATAAGGCACTTACCAGGGTGCTTTCATCAGAGCAGTTCCGCAAGTTTCTGGAGCTGGAAGGCAGGCAACATGCACAACATCTGAGCGAACTGGAAAATTATTAAACAGATAAGAGAAAAATTAAAAAAGCCCGGGTCTTACTCGGGCTTTTTTAATTTTTCGGGGTGGCTATAGTTTACTTCCGATACTTTGCCTAAGGAATTGATTCTTACTTCCAGGCGGTTTGCATCAGATAGTTTGCTGGCATCCTGGCACTGGTCGCCTGCTTCGATATAGTAATAATAAATGCGCTGGCTTCGCTCCAATAGGTTCTCTTTATCAGGTTTGCCTAATACGTTACGCACTACATATTCTTTTTTCTCCACCATCTCGTTGCGGATCTTTTCGAACTCAGGAGCTAGCCTGGCACGGTCGCCTTTGCAGGCATTTTTATCGGCTTTCCAGGCAGCGCTGTCAAAATCTTTCATGCTTTCCGGGGAGCCGCAGCCAAGGGACAGTACACATATAGTCAGATACAGGAGGGAGTTGAGCTTCTTCATGCCACAAAAATAAAATATATAACTTCAATATACATTTAAAAGCCTTAAATTAACTCAACGAAAAGAAATCGGGCTAAACTATAAAATAAGTACAACCTGATATACTTTAACTGCCACCGTGCACGTTGAACTATAAACAGATCTGGATGTAAACTTAGAAATTTACCAGGCTCTTTTTGCCCGTATGGAACAATTTTTACGGTTTTACCTGTTACAAAACGAATCCCCTACTAAAGAACCTTATAAACCTATGTTGAGACCAGCTATCCTCTTACTAGCATTAAGCCTTGTATCTTTCAGTTCACCGGAAGCGAACCCAGTGGGTGAAACTATCATTCCGGTAACAGCAGCCACCACCACCACAACTATAGCAGGTGGTATGTCATTCGAAGAAAAAGAAATGGCTTTTTCGCAGCACCTGGAGCAGGTTTACAAGGAGGCAAAACTTGAGAGCAAAGGCCTTTCTTTCCCTGTATTCAAAAAAGCATTTGTCGGTTTCCTTAACTTAAAGCGGCGCGAAGCTATTTCGCCGGCACAGGATATCCTGACTATAGTTGATTTTACAAAGCCGAGTCGTGCAAAGCGCATGTGGGTGATTGACCTGGAATCTAAAAAGGTATTATTTAACACCTTAGTGGCACATGGCCGTAATACCGGCAACGATAAAGCTGAAAAATTCTCTAACAAGCCAAATTCTTACATGAGCAGCCTCGGCTTTTATGTAACCGACCAGACCTACTATGGCAAGCACGGCCTGTCGCTGAAGTTGGATGGAATGGACGAAGGCTTTAACACCAATGCCCGTGAGCGTGCTATAGTGGTACATGGAGCTGATTATGCTACTTCCGATTTTGTAAAGCAGTATGGCCGGCTGGGCCGAAGCTTGGGCTGTCCGGCGCTACCAACAGAGATATCAAAAGAAGTAATCCAAACGATCAAGAATGAGACTGTAATGTATGTGCACAGCAATGATGCCTCTTACAGATCGAATTACCTGGATGAGGCCCTTGCAGTAGAAAGCTTTGCTACTGACCTGTCTGTGTTTGCTAAGAACATATAAATCTATAGTTGGCTGCGGCCACATATTGTAAAAACAAAAATGCCCCTGCCGATAAAGCAGGGGCATTTTTGTTTTTAGTAGTTATGCTTAGGTCTGGTCTTTGGTGGTCTTAACCAGGCTGATCCCCGAAAAGAAGAAGATCAAGCCGATAACGAACGGAACAGCAGCTGAAAATTTACCAACTGCCACACCATCACCACCCATCAGGAAAGCATATGCTCCCCAAATGATGCCTATGATGCCCAATATAGTTAACAAGGCACCAAACGTCCTTTTCATATTCATATTATTCTTTGTTTAGTATGTAAGCGGCCTCTATAGCTGCTTTTGTAAAAGATAATACGGTAACTCTATAATTAAGTATAGCAGTTTTATATGAAAATGAAAGTGAGTAACTATAGACGCACTTTTTAAGATAATTCCTCTCTTAAACTATAGCATTCTCTTTACATATCGGCGTATATACCCCATAGTCATATTACAAATTATAATATGGTTTATAGTCAGGATTTTAAAAGGCATACCGGATATGAGAGGATTAATAAAATTTATAATAGCCATACTTATCGCGGCGGTATCGCTGGTAACGTATTGGTGTAACACCGAGCAAAACGAATTTACAGGCGAAGAGCAACATGTGGATATGACCGTGGAGCAGGAAATAGCGCTAGGCCTGCAGGCTGCCCCCGAAATGGCATCGCAGTATGGTGGCCTGCACCCTGACAAGGAAGCAGCGAACCGTATCAAGGAAATTGGCCAGCAGATCGTGCAGCAAACTGACGCAGGTAATTCGCCTTACAAATTCGATTTCCATTTGCTTGCCGATGAGCAGACAGTTAACGCTTTTGCTTTGCCCGGTGGCCAGATATTTATAACGGCCGGCCTGCTGCGCCGCTTAAGCACCGAAGGGCAGGTGGCCGGCGTACTGGGCCACGAGATCGGCCATGTGGTTGCCAGGCACTCAGCGGAGCAGCTGGCAAAGGCCAAACTAACCCAGGGACTTACCGGTGCCGCCGCCATCGCTACTTACGACCCAAACAACCCGGCCTCACAGACAGGAGCCATTGCAGCTGCCATGATCGGGAAGTTGCTGAACATGAGCTATGGCCGTGAAGATGAGCTGGAGTCCGACAGGTTGGCTGTAAGATTAACGGGAGAGTCCGGTTATGACCCAAGAGCGATGTTGGAAGTAATGCGCATACTGGAAGAGGCAAGCGGTGGGAGCGCCAGCGGACCGGAGTTCGCCCAGACCCACCCGAACCCCGGCAACCGGATAGCTGAAATAGAGCAGGCAATACAGGAAGAGTTTCCGGAGCGCTTGCCGGCAGGCCTTACACCATAAAATGCGTAAGAAAAGTAACAGGATGTACAACCTTACATAAAACCTGTGGTATATATGTATTGCAGTTTACTGCATTTTAACCCGCGCTACATGGTAATAACCATGGGAACACCTGCTAAACAAAACAAACTTAAACTGAAAGCTACATTAACAATGGCTACTAAAAACGACAATCCAAAGGGATCTTCTAAGTCAGGATCTTCTTCGTCAACCTCAGCTAAGACAAGTGCGAACAAGTCTACCACTTCTAAAAGCTCTGGTGGCGCATCAGGTTCAGCTTCAGGCTCATCCTCTAAATCAGGTTCATCATCTGGTTCTTCAGGATCTAAGTCTGGTAAGTAAGATCTGCCAACAAGAGCCCTGATTCGGCTCGCAGAAAAAGCTAACCTATTTGCAGGTTAGTTTTTTTTGTGTCCTACCAAATCAGCTTTAAACCGTATCATTGGTATTGCAACAAATACTTAACTACCTCTATGCAGGATAACAGAGCACACCAGAATATTTTATTTGTGATCAATCCGATCGCAGGCGATATAGATAAAGAAGAGTTGGAGGAAGAGATAATAGCTGTATGCGAAGAACACCAGATCAACCATATATTTTACAAGACCACTGGCGATGAAGATGTGGAAGTGATCAAATCGCTTATAAAAGAGAACAAACCTGATCTTGTTTTTGCAGTAGGTGGAGATGGGACCGTAAGCCAGGTTGGCGCTTTGCTGATAGGCACTAAAACACCACTCGGTATTATTCCGCTTGGGTCGGGCAATGGCCTCTCAAAAGACCTGAACATACCCCAGGACACGGAAGAAGCGCTGCAGCTGATACACCGTCACGTCATACGCAACATCGACACGCTGGACATAAACGGTCATCCTTCCATTCATTTAGCAGACCTTGGTTTTAATGCACTGGTGGTTAAGCGTTTCAGCGATGGCGAAACGCGCGGCCCGGGAGCCTATGCCTGGATCGCGATGCAGGAGTTTCTGAGCTATGAGCCCAAATTCTATACTATAGATACAGACAACGAACGCTTTGAAGGGGAGGCTTTTATGGTAACTATAGCCAATGCAAATGCCTTTGGCAGCAACGCCAATATAAACCCCACAGGTATCTTAAACGACGGCCGGTTCGAGATCTGCCTGATAGAACGTTTCCCGAAAACAGCAGCCCTGGGCATACTATACAAACTATACACCGATAGCATAGACGATTCTGTTTATACCCGCAAACTCAGTTGCCGCAGCGCCGTGATCCATAACACGGAGCATGAAGTAATGCACATAGACGGCGAGCCTGTAGAACTCGGTAACGAAGTAAGGATAACTATAAAACCTAAAAGTCTGAAAGTAGTTTTGCCAGTTCCTGAAGCTGAGTAAAGGTTTAAACCGGCTGCTGTTGCGGTACCACTATACTTTCCAGCTTTTTCCGGAATATTACCAAGTCAGGGGTAGTGTCAGTATTTGCTAAAGGCGTAACATGTACCTCCAGCCATATTTCCCCGCTCTGGTAATAGTTTAAAACTACAAAGCCCGGTTGCTCCAGGGTAAAGGTGGCGCTGCCACCTTTTTTTACGAACGATGTTTTGCTACCAGAACCACTTACCAGGTAATGGTTTCCGCGCTTTTCGAAATGCTGCAGGTTATGGTCGTGGCCTGCCACGTAAATAATGTTCTGGTACCTGTGGAAGATCTGCAGCAGCCTTTTTCGCATTCGCTTGTACCGTTTATGCGACATATCCTCTGAAGCGCCCCAGAACTTACGGTAGAACGGGTAAAGCGAACCAAGGATAGGCAGCGGTATCAGGAAGCGTTTATGGGCGGCAGTTAGCGGGAAAAGGTGCTGTTTTATGGTAAACTTGCCGCCATGCAGGGCATTGCTGTACAACGGGTGATGCGCCGCAACTATAATTCGCTGGTGCCTGTTTCGGCGGAGCAGGCTATTCAACTCTATGTAAAATTCTTCTATGTCGGAATAAGGGCAGTTATAGTTGCTGCCCAATGGTTTCTCGCCGCGCTGCACCCACCACTGCGTATTTATAATTACCAGTAATAAACTATCAGCCAGCTGCAAAGCCACCGGCCCGGGGCAGCCATTGTGCGGCAGGTAGGTGTCTTTACTTCCCAGTGCTTCTGTAATGTATGCTTCCTGGCGCAGCATATACTGGTAGCCATCTGGCCGGCCCTTGTTCCAGTCGTGGTTTCCGCTGAGGAAAATAGTATCGGTTTTGTATTGCTGAAGTTGCTTTAATATAGTTTGCAGACGCGATTCGGCCAGGGCACGGTGCCTATGACCTTCAGGAGGCAGACCAACCGGGTAAATATTATCTCCCAGAAAAACAGACATACCAGCATCGGAATTAGCCTGCTGCCATTGTTCAAATATCTTCAGAACCGGATCCGTGCCATCAGTTGCAACTGCGCCCACATCGCCGAGCATGGCCAGCGAAAACAGCTTTCCGGAAGCAGGTGGGAGCGGGGTTTGTCGCCAGCCCACATCTGCCAGTTTATAGTAAGGTTTGCGGCGGTACTTCCATTCCTGCCAGTAACTGAACAGCAGAAAAACAGCAAAAAGCGAAGGCAATATGATCAGGAAGTAAAGAAGCATTTATAAAGTTTAGGAGTTTGGGAGTTAGAGAGTTTAAGAGTTAGAAAGTTTGGAAGTTAGAAAGTTAGAAAGTGACTTTTTATTCCTCATTATCCATTCTTGATTACTAATTGTTCATTACTTATTCCTCATTATTAATTATTAAAACTCTGGTGGGGTGAGGGATTTGAAATGGCCGTTGAGCTTTACGCGTTCTTTCAGGCGTTCGGTTTCTATAACTATAGGCAGTATATTTTGCAGGTGCAGTAGTATGGCCTCCTGGCGGTCGCTTTCGCGTTGCATTTGCAGCAGGGCATATTCCTGCTCCAGGTTAAGCCCCAGTTGGTGTGCAATATCAAAACTTGTAAAATCTTCTCTCAGATCTACAGACAAGCTTTTAAGACCAAGGGCCGCGTATAGTTGCTGCATGCATTCCCGTATCCGGGTCTTGGTAATAATGTCTTCATCATTCTCGTAAACAACTTCTTCTATTTCGCCTCCGGCATACAGCCTGCCCGGTGCCGTTCTGTCAAATTTCAGCACTTTAAACACCCTGATGCCTTTGCTTCTGATGTCCATTTCCCCGTTATCGTATTTCTTTTCTACGCCCAGTATTTCTACCTCAGTGCCGTATTGCCCCACGCCATTCTGAATGTAGGTCGGTATTCCGAAGTTTTTACCACTCATGATACAGTCTAGCACCAGTTGCTTATACCGGGGCTCGAAAACGTGCAGGTTCAGTTTTTCGCCGGGATAAACCACGATGTTCAGCGGAAATAAGGGCAGGTATTCTGACATAGTTCTGTACCGTTTGTATTATAGAAATCAGTGATTGGGCAGTATTGTTTAAAACATACGTACAGCAACTATAAATCAGTTAGGTGCAGTGCAAAATTTAGCTGAAAAAATGTGCCGAAAACTATACCTTTGCGCCCTTAACCGGAAGTACTTGTATGAGTAAGAAGCGTATTGGCCTGCGCCAGCTAAAGTTGTTGTTTATAAAGTTGGTGCTAAGCCTTTTTCTGCTGAGTATTGCCTGGGTGTTAGTATACAAATGGGTAGATCCGCCCGCTACGCTGCATATGGTAAAGCGACGCGCCGAAGCCGGAAAAGCTGACAAGAACGACCCAACTATAAAACATACCTTCGTGTCGCTGGGTGAAATGTCGGACCAGTTGCCGCTTGCCGTAGTTGCCTCCGAAGACCAGTTGTTCCTGCAGCACAATGGGTTCGACATGGAAGCCATTATGGATGCCTTTAAGCGAAATCAGAAAGGTGGAAACATAAGAGGCGGTAGCACCATAAGCCAGCAGGTAGCCAAAAATGTGTTTTTATGGCACGGGCGCAGTTATCTGCGTAAAGCCGTGGAGGCCTACTTTACTGTTTTGATAGAACTGATCTGGGGTAAGGAGCGGATAATGGAAGTATACCTTAATATTGCAGAAATGGGCGATGGGGTATTTGGAGTAGAAGCCGCCAGCCAACTATACTTTAACAAACCTGCCAAAGATGTTGGCCGCAAACAAGCTGCATTGCTGGCTGCCGTGCTTCCAAATCCTATTAAATACAGTGCTAAAAACCCAAGCGGCTTTGTGTTGCGCAAGCGTGGCCGCATTTCCCGTGCTATGGGCCGTTTAGGTGGCACCACTTACATTAAAACCATACTGCCCGAATATGAAGAAACGAAATAGCTTTTTTGTACTAACTATAGTTGGCCTGCAGTTTATAGTTGCAGCTTGCCAAACAGCCAACCCTGTGGCTACAAACCAACAGCAAACTATAGTTCAGGACCAGGCCATTGCAGAGGTTAAACAAGTATTAGCCGAACAGGCTGAGCACTGGAGCAACGGAAACCTGGAAGGCTACATGCAGGGATACTGGAAATCGGATTCGTTGTTGTTTATTGGCAAGAGCGGCCTGACCTATGGCTGGCAGCAAACCCTCGACAACTATAAGCGTGGCTACCCCGATGTATCGGCAATGGGTAAGCTTACATTTGATCTGAAAGAAGTAAGACCACTCGCTGCAGATAATATACTGGTAGTAGGGAAGTGGCACCTGCAGCGCGAGGCCGCTAAAGGTAATTTAGAAGGCCATTTTTCGGTGATATTTCAGCGCTTTGCTGATGGCTGGAAAATTGTGGCAGATCATTCGAGTTAAGTATTAGTCCATTGTCCCCCTTAAATTCATAAAAATAGTTTAGCTAAATTATTCCTGTATAACCGGGACGAATTTTAGATTAATAGAGAAAGGAGCCTTTTTTTCCACTTTAGGATAAGTAGCTGTATAAATTATTTGTATCTTCTCTTTGACTGTACCATCCTGAAATATCCATTCCTGTGGAATAGAATTCATTATTTTATCTACATGATTTAGAAAGCTTTTATCTCCAAAACTTTCGGTTAATATGTAATTTCCATCGTTTCCAATTTCATAAACAGCTTGTGTTGGTTTTGTTATGGCAATTGGCTTTTGTAAATTCATATCATGTTGCGCAGCACGATAGTAATTAAAAAAGCGATCTAAACCACCCAGATATATTAAAGTCGAATCGGGTTGTTTGTGGTTATTTTCTATAAGCTTGTTTGCAGTATGGTCATAAACATGTATGAGCTTGCCTGAAACTGAATAATATTCCCAAATACCGGATTTAGCATCATTACTGTAATTCCCAGCTGATGACATCTTATATTTCTCCGGTGATACTTCGAACTGATATCTTTCTGATGCCTTTTTGGGTCTTATGATCCTGGTAGTTTTCTGTGTTCCGAAAGAAGTGTATAGCGTTACAGAATCATCCATATAATAGTAGCTCCAGGCTCCTTCCTTTTTACCTTTTACAAAACTACCAGCTGCTTTTAAAAAATTGCTTGGATCTCTATGGTAAAAAGAAAACCAATTACCTGTCTTCAAATTATTATCATAGTCTCCAAACTCGATTATATAATCTTCAAAAAAGTAATCACTATAATACGAAAGATATTGCCCATGCTTTGTTTCTTTATCAGCTTTTAAGACAAAGTACTTCTCGAATATATTGTAGTCTTTTGTACTCTTTCTTGTAAGCTCCTGAGCGTCAGATGTGACTATATTTGTAAAAAGTAAAGAAAGAATCAGAGATGTTTGTAGAAAGCGCATTTTTAAGTAAAATTTATTGAAGGTGGTAGCAGCTGTTAATGATTGAAGTTTAAATTTAGTTAAACAGTTATATAAAGAAAAGCCGGCAAACTATAGCTTCATAGTTTACCGGCTCCTGAACTATAGTTTAAGGTCATCTACTTGTCTCCAGCTTCATCTACTTTTGCTTCTTCCTCAACTTCTTTTACTTCCTCAACAAAAATGAAGCCTTTGCTGGCAGCATGTTCTGCAGCTTCGGTAGTTTCCTTTACCAGCAGCATCTCAACGTCTCCGCCGCCTTTTTTAAGTTCATCGGCAATGCCTACCACTTTTTTGGTGTGCTTTTCAATGGCTACATCCCGAATATAAATAACCATGATGCGGCCCGGGTGATTTTTTACCACTTCGCTGTAAATGGCTGCATCCTGTTGTCCGCTATCGCCTATCAGTATAAAATCGAGTTCTGGATAAGTAATGAGTATATTTTCGATCTCTTTGTACTTATGGCTCATGTGGTCGGAGTGGCCTAGTTTGGTCTCATCTATGCCAAAGTCGCGGAGCAGGAGCGGGCCCTGTGGTATCTCGTTCAGCTCCAGGAAATGATACAGCAGATCATAGTTGTTCCAGGGGCTGCTGCTAACATAAAAGAACGGGTTGTTGCGTTTGCCATTTCGCCCTAGTTGCAACGATTTGTAAAATTGCGACACTCCATGAAACGGAATGCGTGTGTGCGCATTATTCAGCAACACGTTGCGTCCACTCTCGAGCAGGCTTGTAGCACCGGTACGCATAATGGTATCGTCTATATCTGATATCACGCCATACTCGGCATCGGGCGGAGGCACCAGCACATGGGCGGTCGCTTTGATCTCTTCAGGGAGATCAACCGGAGCATCTATCAGTTTAAGTTCTATTGTATGCCAGATGTCCTGTAATTCGAGTGGCTTTTCTGGGGCCAGGTTCAGTACGAAGTAGCCTTCCGCATCGGAGGTTATTTCGTGGTACTGGTTATTAAAACAAAGCTGCACACGGGCATTAGGCACCTCATCCGACTCAAAACGACGATACATGTTCATCAGGTTTTCCCATAGCGTATCATTCTCTTCTGAGTGCCTGATTCCTTTGTCTTTCAACACGCGACCTTTCACATACAGCCTGGTAGGGGTGCCATAGCTGCGGTAAGGTACTATTTGTAGTGGTTGCATCATGTTCAGTTTACGCTTCAGTTTAAACGTAAGCATATCCACTTTTTCTTCTGCTTTAAGTATGGCCTTGGCGCCTGTCTGCTTCAGGTTTTTCATAGTTTAAAGGTTAAAAAAAGCCTGCAGGTGGCTGCAGGCTTTCAGTGTTATAGTCTCAATGCATTCTTTAATGCTGTATAGTCATTGTCAGGAGCAGTAGCTGTGCTGCAACCATCGTCTTTAGCCTTTTGCTGTATGTTCTCTATACGGTTTTCAGGGTTAGGGTGTGTGCTCAGGAATTCAGGAGGCGTGCCCTGGGCTGCTTCTTCATTCATTTTAATAAAGAAACCAGCAGCTCCGTCGCAGGCATAGTAGTCTGTGCCGCCCAGGTATTCTACAGAGTAATTATCTGCCTCGGTCTCTGCATCGCGGCTAAACTTCAGACCTGCTAATGTACCGGAAAGCTGGCCCGCTATTTCCTTTAAAGCACTTGGGTTGTTACCGAGCGCTATCGAAAGCAGCAGGTTAATGCCGTACTGGCGCTGCAGCTGTTTTACGCTGTGGCGACGGTCGGCATGGGCAATTTCGTGGGCAATAACACCAGCAAAATGGTCTTCGTCGTTCAGGTATTTTATCAGGCCTGTAAATACGTAAATATGTCCGCCCGGCGTAGCAAAAGCGTTCAGCTGCTCATCGTCTTTTATGATCTTCACATCCCAGGTAAATTCCTGGCGGTACTGCACTTCGCCTGAATTCAGGACACGGTTCACGATGCGGTCCATATGCATATAAGCCTGCTGGTTAGCGGCATTTCTTTCCAGTAGTTTGCCTTGTGCACGGTATGTAGAGTCTACCTGGTTTGCTACCTGGTTACCAAGATTCACATCATCTTCAATCGAGAAAAGCACGACACCATCGTCGCCGCAACTATAAAATGTAAAAGCACTGGCAACTGCCAGGCCAAGGGTGAGTAAAGATTTTTTAAGCTTCATGTGTAATAAGTTTGGTATATATAGTGCAATCGCACTACAAAGTCTGTGCCTTAAAATGCAGACTAGCCCCTTTACGCATATGCTGGTGTAACGGGTTGCAAAATTTGTGTAGAGTAGGAGATAAACTATAGTGTAAAAAAAAGCCCCTGAGGTTATCAGGGGCTTTCCAGTGTGTAGTATGGCTTATTTTACGGATGATGTCCCTACCGGGTTTCCATTTGTATCAAGCTCTACTATTTCGTAGTTCAGTTTCTGTAACTCTGGCATAACAGTCTTTTTGTCGCCAACCACCACGATGTGCATCTTATCTGAAGGCAGGTATTTAGCTGCCAGTGCATCAATATCTTTCTTCGTGATGTTGTTCAGTATCTGCGTCTGCTTGGCTACATAGTCCTTCTTCAGATCAAATCTCAGGATTCTACCCAGGAAGCCGGCTTTCTGACCAGGCGTCTCATACTTACGCGCATCGGACTGGCCGATAGAGTTTTTCATGAACTGCAGTTCAGTTTCGGTGATACCGTTGGTTTTGAATTCGTTGATCTCTTTCATGAACTCAACAACCGAAGCGGCTGTAGCATCGGCTCGTACACCGGCAGATGCCGTGAACGGACCTGTATACTTGCTGCCACCGAAGCCTGAGCGAGCACCATATGTATAGCCTTTGTCTTCGCGCAGGTTCAGGTTAATGCGGCTGTTAAAGGCTCCACCCAATGCAAAGTTCATCAGGCTGGTTTTATAGTAATCACCAGTTGCATCAAATGGCATAGCTACATAACCGATCCTGATCTCAGACTGAGCTGCATCTGGCTTATCTACAAAGTAGATCTTAGTTTTAGCGATTGCAGGCGCTTTGTCATCAGCAGGTAATGTTACCTTTTTCTTGTCCCACTTCTTCAGGAAGTCCAGTTTACCCAGTATCTCTTTTTCTGAGATATCACCAACTATAACCAGTTCAGATACAGACGGTGAGTAGTAAGCTTTGTAGAATTGCTTCACATCATCCAGTGTAATGCTGTTCACCGATTCAGTAGTACCCGAAGTTGGGATAGATTCGATATGCCCTTCGCCAAAAAGCAGCTTGCTATAAACATTATTTGCAATAGCTGTAGGCTGTGTTGCCTGGTTGGCAATACCTTCCAGTTGCTGCTTCTTCAAACGGTCAAAGTCGTCTTGCGCAAACTTTGGACGGAACATACGTTCTTCCATCAAAGCAAGCGTTTTATCCAGGTTCTTTTTAAGAGCTGTAACCAAGATATAGGTATCTTCAGCACCACCACCAATGCGGATAGAGCTACCCAGTTTGTCCAGCTCGCTGCTGAATTCTTCTGAAGTGTAGTTCTCTGTATCTTCGTTCAGCATAGATGCTGTAAGCGACGCGATACCAGCTTTGCCAGGGTTAGCAGCAGATAATCTGTGGCCACCAGCTATAGTTAACTGTAAGGTTACCGTCGGGATCTCATCAGATTTAGTACCGATAACTTCCAGGCCGTTCTTGAACTTGGTCGTGTAGTAGTTTGGTACTGTTACGGCAGTTGCCTGACCCGCAGTAGGGCGCTTGCTTCTGTCGAAAGAGTCAACTGCTTTAGTATACTTCAGGTTACCGTACTCCTGCGGCATGGCTACCGATTTCTGGGTATCAACCTTATAGTTGTCCGCTTTTGCGATAAGCTCTGATTTACCCTTTGGAACTACGCTTAGAATTACGGCTGGCTTACCTTTGATATACTGGTTATAAACGCGGTTCACATCGTCTTTGGTAACGGCCTGTATGCGGCGAAGGGCTTCCTGAATATAGTTCGGGTTATTCTCAAACGTTTCGAAAGATGCCAGCTGCGATACTTTGCCGCTAACACTTGCCAGGCGGTTGATCAGGCTTGATTCTGCAGATGCTTTGTAACGCTGCAGGTCATCTTCAGTCACACCGCGGGTCTCAAACTCAGCGATAGACTTGCGGACCATTTCTTCGGCAGTTGCCAGGTTGTTGTTTGGGAATGCCATTACAGTAATGCCAAACTCACCAGCAAGCTCAGAAGTGGAGTTAGAAGCAGATGCCTGTAGTGCTTTCTGCTCTTTTACCATATTCTTGTAGAAGATTGAGTTTTTGCCCTGTCCTAAGATCTCAGCTAACACATCCAGAGCAGGCTCGTCTTTGTGACCAGATTCCGTTGTCGGGAACGTCATACGCAGCATCGGGAAACGAACGTTATCTTCGTACGAGATGTAACGGTCTTTCTCCAACTGGGCTACCATTGGTTTCATATCTTCCACAGCAGGGCCGGCAGGAATAGAACCAAAGTATTTCTCAACCAGCTTCACCACTTCGGCAGGCTTTACATCGCCACCAACTGTTATAGTTGCGTTGTTCGGGCCATACCATCTAAGGAAGAAGTTCTTCAGGTCATTTACGTTTACACGGTTCAGGTCTTCCAGATAACCTATGGTTGTCCAGGAGTAAGGATGACCGAACGGGTAAAGGTTCTGAGATGTTTTTTCGTATACCAGACCATACGGGCGGTTATCGTAGTTCTGGCCACGCTCGTTCTTAACGGTTTCGCGCTGTACTTCAAATTTCTTCTGGGTAACGGCATCCAATAAAAAGCCCATGCGGTCAGCTTCCAGCCAAAGTGCAGTTTCTAACTGGTTGCTTGGTACTGTCTCGAAGTAGTTTGTTCTGTCTCGGTTTGTTGTACCGTTCAGTGTTCCACCTGCATCCGAAACGATCTTGAAGTGTTCTTCGTCGGCTACGTTATCAGAGCCCTGGAACATCATATGCTCAAAAAAGTGAGCGAAACCAGACTTGCCAACTTCTTCGCGGGCCGAGCCAACATGGTACGTTACATCCACGTGCACTACCGGGTCGGAGTGGTCTTCGTGCACGATCAGGGTAAGACCGTTGGATAGTTTATACTTCTCGTAAGGGATAACCAGCTCATCGCCTTTTTTGGTTACTTTCTCTACGAGTTTAGTTTGTGCATCGGCAGCGCCTATAACGCTGGCAGTTAGTACAATGCTCAAGCCAATTTTCTGTAGCATATGATTAGATTAGTTTGTGATTGGTATCTTTGACTAAGATAGGCACAACTGGTTTAATATGCTACAGCAAAATAGACCAAACACTATTTTGTATCGACCAATACCTGTTTGGCAAACATCACGGAAACAGTAAGTGTTAACAGAGAGATAATAAGCATGGCAGTGGTCAGCAGAAAGGCCATGCCGGCTGTTTCGGTGGTGGTTGCGTTGCCGCTTTCCTGCACCATCGTCAGCAACCGGATAAAATAAGTACCTGCGCGCCAGCCCAGCAGTAACGTTAGCAAACCAGCTTCACCGGCGCCAACTATAAATGCCCACCTTTTTCCGCGCTTTAAAAAGTGGCCGGCAGTCAGGGCTATAAATCCGCCTATACCTCCTGTTATGAGCGCAGTATTGGCTTGTTCGCCGGCAATGTCTACAGCTACCGCGCCACACCCGATCAGGAAAGCACCATAAAATGCGTATAGGTAAGATATATTTTTATGCATGGGTTGTAAATTTTATAGTTAGCGCCTGCAAATTAACAGGTGTAGCGCAAAGTATAGCATAAACTATAGTTTACTGCTATAACTTTTAGGTATAACTATAGTATGATGTGCAGGTAAATAACGATAGATGGCAAAGAAGAACGAGATACACGAGCTGCACGGCGACCCGGCCAGATCGGCTGAAAAGGCAGGGCTACGCTATACAAGCGATGAAAAACCAGGTATAACTCGCAAAAAAGCTGGCAAAGGTTACCATTTCTTTAATGCCAAAGGCGAGCGCATAACTGACGAAAAGATACTGGAGCGTATTAACAAACTCGTTATTCCACCGGCCTGGACCGATGTCTGGATATGCCCGCTGGCAAAAGGACATTTGCAGGCGACCGGCCGTGATGCCAAAGGTCGTAAACAATACCTTTACCACCCGGAGTGGCAACAAGCCCGCAATAATACCAAATTTGGCAGGATGCTGTCGTTCGGAAAAGCTTTGCCTAAACTGCGCGAACAGATACAGAAAGATATAGCATCTAAGCACCTGAATCGCAGAAAAGTAACTGCTTTGGTACTGTCTATTATGGACAATGCCATGATCCGGATCGGGAACCGGCAATATGCCAAATCCAACGACTCGTATGGACTAACTACCATGCGCGACCGACATGTGAAGATAAACGGGAGCCAGGTGAAATTCACGTTCCGGGGCAAGAAAGGAGTGGAGCACGATATTGACCTGAAGGACCGCCGGCTGGCGCAGCTTGTGAAGAAATGCAAGGATATTCCGGGGTACGACCTGTTCCAGTATTATGATGAGAACGGCGAACGGCAAGTACTGGAGTCTGGCGACGTGAACGAGTACCTGCGGGAAGCCACAGCCCAACCATTTACAGCCAAAGACATTCGCACCTGGGGAGGCTCTGTGCGCATGGTAAAATGCCTGGAAAATGTGCTGGAAGAAAACCCTGAACTGGAAAAGGAAAAGGTAATAAAAGCAGCCGTGAAAGACGTTGCCAAAGGCCTGGGAAATACTCCGAGTGTGTGCAGCAAATACTATATCCACCCAGAAGTAGTTAACCTGTTCCGGGAAGATAAACTAATGAACTACCTGCGTACCCACGACGCTACAAAATCCAAAAATAAATACCTTTCCGGCACAGAAGAAATGGTCCTGAAAATGCTGCAAAAAGCGGGTTAGGGTTTTATGAGTTGTAGATTTGAATCGCTTCAGCCTGCACTCTCGACCCGCGAGTGAAAGTTATCAGGCGGCCTCTAGCCGCATTAGGTAAGACTATGGTTAAAGAAGGAGTTTATAGTTAATAGTTTATAGTTGGGCTAAATGGTACAACGTGGCGAGACGCCACGGGTAACTCACATCCCGAAAGTGTTCGGGACGAGGGCAATTACTTCAGCTTCCAAATTTTCTAACTTTCTAACTGCCGCTCCGCGGCATCAGTTTCCTTCCCGGTCATACGCATGTACCCGTACATCTCGGGTGGTGCGGTCTTTGGCTTCGGTTCCGAAATTTATTTCGTTACCGCGTTTGGTATCATAGATCTCGGTCATTTTTTTCCTGCCTTTTACAACAGAACTGTCAGTGATCTCATCTTCACCAAGGCCACCGTAGATCTTTACTGGAATGGCATCGTTCACATTTCCTTTCACTATAAAGGTGTCGTCTTCGGCAAGTCCGTGTAGTGTAAGCAGGTTTGTTTCGGAACTATAAAATATGCGGTGGTATAGTTGGCGGGCCGGAGCTATTGTTGTTTGTAGCCGTTTTATAGTTACTTCGGTGCGTTCATCATCCAGCCGATTCACTATAAATTCTTCTTCCATATCGGAGCCAACTATAGTTACTTCTTTTGCCAGTATCTCATACATTTTCCGGGCAGCTTCAGGCAGCAGGTTTCTCCTGTTCTTTAGTTTTTCAGTCAGTTCTTTGCCGATGAGTTTGTATGCAGGAGGGGGCAGGTCTTTTACAGCGGATTCAATTATATTATCAGTCAGGCTCTGTTGCATTTGTTTGGCGATGCGCTGCCAGTCATCAGCGGTAAGCTCGTTCAGAAACCTTTTATCAATAAACTCGGCATTTATTGTAAGTGCTTTTACATCCGTGAAGTTATAGTTAAACGTTTGCAGCTTTCGGGCTAAAAATTTACTGGTTGCAATAAACGGCACAACGCCATCATCCATTTTCAGGAAAACCTGATCGCGGTCTTTCGGAATCGGCTCAAAATAGGTTTCTGATCCTTGCTTGACTATAGCCCAGTCCCATTGGCCTTTGTGGCGGTCCCAGTCGCCAACCAACAGGTCAAGTAGCCGTGCGCGGGCAAAAGATTCCTGTACAAAATGATGGGTGTTGGTATTAAAGCGTAGCTTCAGCACATCTTCAGAACCCTCAAAACCATACACTTTTTCCATGCCCGGTTTCCGATCTGCAGCAGATTTGTATTTCTCTTCCAGCATAAAGAGCTTACCCTGTGCCATGTTGCTGTACGGCCCGAAACTGGTATCTTTTTTAGCAACATAGTAGAGCTTTGGGTTGGCGTGGTAAACACCTGCCGCTTCGGCCAGTTTTGGAATTATCAAGGCACCATAAGGATTAGCTGCCGATGTCTGGTCGCGGAGGATGTTGGTAACAAATGTCGGTTTCCAGAAATCATAAAGTACCTCTACAGGGTCTTTGTCTATAGAGCGCAGCGCATATTGCCTCCCCAACGAATCTAACAGCTCAAAACTAAGGCTTTGGTAGCCGCCACCTTTCTCTGAAAAGGTAAGCCCGCCATGCAGCTGTGTCATATCAAAGACAGGGACTTTTACAGGTTCAGCCCACACTTCGCGGTAATGATCTCCCCAAAACAAACGATGTAGCCAGCCACTTTTATAATGCCGTCCGGCTGTAACCCAAACGCTGTCGGCAGGGGCGTCTTTTGCAATGCGTGCATCCCCCTGGAAAAAGTCATCATCGGCACATCCGCTCAGTAAAAAACCAAGTGAAATTATAGTTGCCAGATGCTTTTTCAGGGGGAGCATGCCTGCTGGTTTAGTTGCTGTGCTGTTTGTAGTATTGTATCAGATTTGTTGTAGATGCGTCGTGTTCAGCCTGCTTATCGCTTAGCAGTTCTTTCTCGATGCTGGTGGCCAGTTGCTTGCCCAGTTCCACACCCCACTGATCGAAACTATAGATGTTCCAGATAATGCCCTGCACAAACGTTTTATGCTCGTACACAGCCAGTAAAGCACCTAAGTTGTAAGGCGTTAGCTGGCGAAGCATGATGGATGTAGTTGGTTTGTTACCCTCAAAAAGTTTATGCGGCAACAGGTTTTCCAGGTCTTCCGCAGTCATGTTTTTCTGCTCAAGTTCTGTTCTTACTTCGTCCTGGTTCTTTCCTTTCATCAGTGCCTCTGTCTGGGCAAAGTAGTTCGACATGAGCAAGGCCTGGTGTTCGCCAATTGGGTTATTGCTAACCGCAGCTGCTATAAAATCACAAGGGATAAGAATGGTGCCCTGGTGAATAAGCTGGAAGAAAGAATGCTGGCTGTTGGTACCTGCTGCCCCCCAGATTACAGGTTGCGTCTGGTAGGTTACTGGCTTTCCGTTACGGTCTGTGCTTTTACCATTGCTTTCCATTAAAAGCTGCTGCAGAAACTCCGGCAACAAGCGCATGTACTGGTCGTAAGGCAGGATGGCGTGCGTCTGGCAGTTAAAGAAGTTGGTATACCAGATGCTGAGCATGGCCATTAACACTGGCACGTTCTGTCGCAAAGGAGCTTGTCTGAAATGTTTGTCCATGGCCTCGGCGCCACGCAGCAGTTCTTCGAAACGGTTGTAGCCAACGGCACAGGCAATAGACAGACCGATAGCAGACCAAAGGGAGAAACGACCCCCGACCCAATCCCAGAAACGGAAGATGTTTTCAGGTGCAATCCCAAATTTCTCAACCTCTGCGGTGTTGGTAGATAAGGCCACAAAGTGCTTGCTAACATGCGCCTGGTCTTTTGCCTGCTCCAGGAACCAGTTGCGTGCTGTGTGAGCGTTGCTTATAGTTTCTTTGGTGGTAAATGTTTTAGAGGCAATGATGAAAAGCGTGGTTTCAGGGTCCAGTTTCTTCAATACTTCGGCTGCATCGGTACCATCTACATTCGATATGAAATGCACTTCCATGTTGGGTTGCTGGTAGCTTTTCAGAGCTTCGCAAACCATTTGCGGACCTAGGTGCGAGCCGCCAATACCGATATTAACAATATGCTTGAACGTTTTGCCGGTATAGCCTTTCAGGGTGCCGTTGTGGATGTTGTCGCAGAAGGTTTTCATCTGTTGCTGCACATCGCGCACATCTTTCAGGATATCTGCACCATCCAGCAGCAGTTCGGCATCGGTAAAGTTGCGCAGGGCAGTGTGCAGCACGGCACGGTCTTCGGTCACGTTTATCTTCTCGCCCCGGAACATGCTTTCTATAGCAGCCGGCAGTTCCATTTCTTCGGCCAGGTTTACCAGCAGGTCCAGAGTCTCGGGGGTTATCCGGTTCTTTGATAGATCAAACAAAAAATCCTCGAACTGCAGCGACAATTTCTGGTATCGTTCCGGATCGTTGGCAAACAGGTCGCGCAGCGTTTGTGGTTGCACAAGGTTATAGTGTGCCTGCAGTTTCTGCCAGGCAGCGGTGGTAGTAGGCGCTGTATTTTTAAGCATATAAAAGAGATGTGTCTGAGCAGTTAAACACTTGGCTCAACTACTCTGTTTTTATAGTATTAGTTACGAATAAAGATCAGGTTTAACCTGCTGAACAAAGCTGTATAGTTTACCGAAGGTGTAAAGTATCGTATGATAATAGGTACGACAGCTGGTGCTCAGGCATAAAACTAAGAACAAGTAAACAAAAAGCTATGAAAGAAGACGATAAAAAAGATCAGGCAGGCAACCCAGGGAAAAAGCAAACTTTACGCGAAGATGATGGCAAGCGCCTGCCACCTCAACCCAAAGCCTATGGCATAGGTGGTGCACACCGCAACACAAGGCCAGAGCAAGGCCCTGATATTCCGGCACATGAGCGCACTGAAGGTATTCCTTAAACTATAGCGTAGTATATTTTTGGAATGAATTTGAAGCAGAACTATAGTTGCTAAAAGTAAAATTGCTGAACGATTGCTAGCGATTATTTTTTATGTTTAGCTGAAAACTATAGTTTCTGGTTTATCTTTTAGTACCTGATAGTGGTATAAATGGCCATGGAAGATAACCTGGATACTGCGCTCCGACAAAAGCACATAAAAGCACTGATACTGGACATGGACGGTGTGGTAACGCAAACTGCCAGACTACATGCACAGGCCTGGAAACGCATGTTTGATGCTTACCTGCAGCAGCGCGGAAAACGGGAAAACAAAACATACTACCCGCTAACTATAGCAACAGACTACCGGAAATATATTGATGGCATACCACGTTACGATGGTGTTAGAAATTTCCTGGCATCCCGGACTATAGTTTTACCCGAAGGAGAACCCACAGACGAACCCGGAAAAGAAACGATAGCCGGTTTGGGAAATCTAAAGAACATCTATTTCAAGGAACTACTTACAACTATAGGCGCTGAAGCTTACCCGGATACAATTGCCTGGCTGACACAACAGCGTGCGAAAGGAATGCGTACCGCTATCATATCGGCGAGTAAAAACAGTAAAACCATTCTGGCTTCGGCAGGAGTAAAGGGCTTATTTGATGCGGTGGTAGATGGTATAGTTGCTGTTGAGCTCGGATTAAAAGGCAAGCCCGCACCGGATATTTTTATGGAGGCGGCCCGGCAACTGGACGTGCAGCCAGATGAAGCAGCTGTTTTTGAAGATGCGCTGGCGGGTGTAGAGGCAGGTCGAGCCGGTAATTTCGCACTTATAGTTGGCGTTGACCGTACAAACGATGGCAACGCATTAAAGCAACACGGAGCTGACCTGGTCATCCGTAATTTTCCTACTGATAAAGAAACTATGACAAACCCATCTGGAACAAAACTACAGAAACGGGAAGCCTCCGAACTTCCATCTATCCTGCCACACATTAACAAGCTACTGGACAGTAAAACACCTGCAGTTTTCCTGGATTATGATGGCTGCCTGACACCTATCGTTAAACAACCCGAAATGGCTGTACTAAGTCCTGAAATGCGTGAGGTTTTAGAGCATCTGTCAAGAGTTTGTACGGTAGCCATAGTTAGTGGTCGCGATCGCCGGAATGTTGCACAGCTTGTTAACCTGGAGAATCTGTTTTATGCCGGTTCTCATGGGTTCGATATTTCAGGTCCTGATGGAATGCATATAGAGCCGGGCGGAGCTGCCGAAGCATTGCCTGCGCTGGATGAAGCAGATGTGATCCTGAAAGAGAAACTGAAGGATGTGGAAGGTTCTATAGTTGAGCGGAAGCGGTATGCCATTGCAGTGCATTTCAGAAACGTTGCCGACGAACAGGTAGCTATAGTTGACCAGGCTGTAGAAGATGTCTTAATACTTTTCCCACAGTTAAAGAAAGGGCTGGGCAAGAAAATTTATGAACTAAAACCAAACCTGAACTGGCATAAAGGCAAGGCCGTACTCTGGCTGATGGATACCCTGCACCTGAACAGATCCGATATTTTACCTATCTATATCGGGGATGATATTACAGATGAAGATGCGTTTGCCTCGCTGCAGGGAACAGGAACAGGAATACTGGTAGGCGCCCATGATGATAAAACTGCGGCCAGCTATAGTTTGAAGGATGTGGATGAAGTAAGAATTTTTCTGCAGAAACTGACTGATGTGGTAAATAGCCGCCGCGATGCATGACTGGAGCATAGAATACGACCAATGGGTACCTGCCGAACAGATGTTGCGGGAGTCGCTGTGCACGCTGGGTAACGGTTATTTTGCGACACGCGGCGCGTTTGAGGAAACCACCGCTGAACCTGATCTTTTTTATCCGGGCACTTACCTGGCAGGAGGCTACAACCGCCTTACTTCAGAAATTGCCAGTGAAAAGATCGAGAATGAAGACCTTGTAAACTGGCCTAACTGGCTACCAATCACTTTCCGGCAAGTAGGTGAGGAGTGGTTCCATATCAAACAAGTAGAGGTACTGCGTTTTCGACAGGAACTGAACCTGCATGAAGGTACGCTGCTCCGGGAAATGCACTTCCGTGATGCCCAAGGCCGTGAGTCTGAATTGAAAACAACCCGTTTTGTAAGCATGGCCAATCCTCACCTGGCCGCAATCGGGTGGCAACTGACTCCGCTTAACTGGTCTGGTTCTATAGAGCTTCTGACAGCATTAGACGGACAGGTTACAAACAGCGGAGTTGCCCGTTACAGGGCTCTTGCAAGTCAGCACCTGGAGCACATTGACCAGGGGCATTTTGAAGATGATTGCATGTACCTGGTGGTGCAAACTGTGCAGTCCAAAACCAGGATGGCGCAGGTAGCCAGAACCCGTATAGTTGCCGGTACTAAAGGAGGTATTAGCAGGAAATTACAAGCCAAGAACAGTTATGTAGCACAGCAGATGCAGGCAGAAGTAACGCAGGGGCAAGCTCTGAAACTCGAAAAGCTTGTACTTCTTTACACTTCCCGCGATTGGGCTATTTCGGAACCATTATCTGATGCTAAAACCAACATATCCCGAGTACAGGATTTTGATGTTTTGCTGCAAGAGCACACGTTGTACTGGAAACGCCTATGGGATAGATGCGATCTGGAACTTATAGGTAATAACAAAGCGCAGCCCGTTCTTCGGCTACACATTTTCCATTTACTGCAGACAGTATCGCCTCACACCCCGGACCTGGATGTGGGTGTACCTGCCCGTGGCTGGCACGGCGAAGCATACCGTGGGCATATTTTCTGGGATGAGCTGTTTATTTTTCCATTCCTGAACCTGCGGTTGCCTGAAATAACCAGGGAGCTGCTTATGTATCGGTATAGAAGGTTACCTGAGGCTCGTTTTGCAGCAAAAGCAGCAGGCTACAAGGGAGCTATGTTTCCGTGGCAAAGTGGCAGCAACGGCCGCGAAGAAAGTCAGCTTATTCACCTCAATCCGAAGTCCGGCCGCTGGTTGCCTGATCATACCTTTCTTCAACGACATATCAGTTCAGCCATTGCCTACAATGTGTGGCAGTTTTACCTGGTAACCAACGACAAGAAATTTCTGAGCTTTTATGGTGCAGAGATGATCCTGGATATTGCACAGTTCTGGTCTACTATTGCCACTTACAACAACACAACCAACCGCTACGAGATAAATAATATAGTTGGCCCGGACGAGTACCATACCGGCTATCCGGACTCAAAAGAGATCGGTTTGAATAACAATGCTTACACCAACGTAATGGCAGCCTGGACGATACAGTGTGCTCTCGACCTTTTTGGCTTAGTGAATGAGCAAAGGCTGCACGAGTTGCTGCAGAAGCTACACATCTCGGAAGATGACCTTACAAGATGGCGTAAGATAAGTGAACGCATGTATGTGCCGTTTATAAGCGGTACGAACATAATGGAGCAGTTTGAGGGATATGATACCCTAAAGGAATTTGATTGGGGAACTTACCGGAACAAATATGGAAAAGCTATCCGGTTGGATCGCATCCTGGAAAGTGAAGGTGAGAACGTGAACAACTATAAAGCCAGCAAGCAAGCCGATGTTTTGATGTTGTTTTACCTTTTCTCATCCGAGGGACTGGTCCAGATCTTTGAGCGACTGGGCTATGCCTTTAAACCGGAGAGTATTCCGGAGAACATTGCCTATTATGAAGAACGCACCTCGCATGGATCAACGCTAAGCAAGATCGTACATTCCTGGGTACTGGCCCGCTCTGATCGCAAAAAAGCCTGGGATAATTTTGAAGTTGCTTTGTTAAGTGACCTGGAAGATATACAGGGTGGAACAACAGCGGAAGGCATTCACCTGGGAGCTATGGCCGGAACCGTGGACCTGATGCAGCGGGCTTTTACAGGTATCGAAATCCGGGATGGAGTGCTTTGGCTAAACCCGGTATTACCCGAAGAATTGCAGTGCCTTAAGTTGCAGGTACGTTTCCGTGACCACTGGATATCACTGCATATTACGAGCGATATTATGACGGTACGGCTTGCTAAAAGTTTTTCGAAGGAGACCAGGATCGGTTACCGGAAGGAGGTTTATACGTTGCAGACAGGTGAAAAAAGGAAATTTGATATCAGGAGATAAACTATAGCTTAAAGTTTCCGGATTGCCTGGGAAATAAAAAAGGTGAAGCCTCAGCTTCACCTTTTTTATTTACTATAACTATAAACTATAGTTTCTAAGCGTTTCTGTTCATACAGTTCAGATCTTCGAAAGCCTCTTTTAAACGGGCAATAAAGTTCTCTTCGCCTTTACGCAGCCAAACTCTTGGGTCGTAGTATTTTTTGTTAGGAGAGTCTGCACCTTCAGGGTTGCCAAGCTGTGCCTGCAGGTAATCTCTTTTACCCTCGTAGTAGTTTTTAACGCCATCCCAGAATGCCCACTGCATGTCCGTGTCTATGTTCATTTTGATAGCTCCGTAGCCTAATGCCTCTGTGATCTTAGCTTTCTCAGAACCTGAGCCACCATGAAATACAAAGTTTACCGGGTTAGGACCTGTGCCATATTTCTGCTGTATGTGGTCCTGCGAGTTTTTCAGGATCTCCGGGCGAAGTTCTACGTTACCAGGCTTGTAAACACCATGCACGTTACCAAAAGCAGCAGCTATAGTAAAGCGCGTGCTGATCTTTTTCAGTTCCTCGTAAGCAAAAGCCACTTCTTCTGGCTGAGTGTATAAACGTGAGCTGTCTACGCCTGTATTGTCTACACCGTCTTCTTCGCCGCCTGTCACACCTAATTCTATCTCAACGGTCATGCCCATTCTATCCATACGTTTCAGGTAGCTGGCGCAGGTCTCAATGTTCTCTTTTATCTCTTCTTCAGATAGATCTAGCATGTGCGAACTATAAAGCGGCTTGCCATTCTGTGCATAAAACTTTTCGCCGGCATCCAGTAAACCGTCTATCCAGGGAAGTAATTTTTTTGCAGCGTGGTCGGTGTGTAAGATTACTGGTACGCCATAGGCTTCGGCCATCAGGTGCACGTGTTGCGCTCCAGAAACGGCACCGGCAACAGCGGCCTTCTGGTTTTCGTTATCTAAGCCTTTTCCGGCAAAGAACTGCGCGCCGCCATGCGAGAACTGTATAATAACCGGTGAGTTTACTGCCTTTGCTGTTTCCAGTACCGCGTTTACAGAATTTGTGCCGATAACGTTAACAGCCGGAAGGGCAAACTTATTTTCGTTGGCATAACGGAACAATTCGTTCACTTCGTCGCCGAACAAAACACCTGGTCTGAATCTTTTTTCCATGAATTTTAATTATTTTAAGGGTATTTCTTACTACTAAGTCAATTAGCAACGAGAATAAGAAAATAAAAGACAAGAAACAAAGAAGTTTAGAAGTTAGAAAGGGATAAGTTAGAAAGTTAAGTGGAGCAGTTTGGGCGTTAGATGGGGAATGGCTTATTGCTATTCAAATCAAAAAGCGCGCAGCAAGGTTATAAATTGAAGTCAGATAAAACGCAAGACAGCTTTTATTTAACTTTCAAACTTCCCAACCTTCTAACTTTAAAGACTATTCAAAGACTATAACCTTATCCTTGTGCTTGCTGCGCATATGATTGCGGATGATCTGCTGGATATCTTTGTTATCGTTGTAGCGGGTAATGGCGCCTTTAAAATCTTCGAGTGAACTTGCGGAGAAGGTCTCATCCACAAAACCAAAACCCAGGTAAGTGCCGTGTTCTACTACAACTATAGTTTTCTCACCGGGCTCGCGGCCTTTGCTTATAATTACAAAACTGTTGTGTTCGTAAGTTATGGAATCTATAGCTGCATTTACGCGCACGTTATAGGTCTCGGGCTTTTCTTTGCCAACACAGGCGCCATTGCACTGGTGCACCTGGTAATCGAAACAGGCGCCGCTGGTCTTGTACAGGTCGCATAGTTTCTGGCACAGGTTAAACTTGCTTACTTTATGATACAGGAAGCCTTTAGCCTTGTAGTGGTTCGATAGCGCAATAAGTGGCGTCATGCTCACATTGTCCGCTTTGTTTATGCTGCCATACGTCAGCCGCTTGTAGCCTTTCTCGTCTTCGTATACAAATATGCCGGTATTGAACACGCTTCGGCGCTGCTGCCGGTTATAGAACGGTTTCATGCGCTTAATCTCCGCCGACTCAAACAATAACGCCACCAGTTCATTGCCCATCAGCTCACAAGTGATGTCGGCTATGTTGTTTTTGAAATCAAGCGATTTTCGGCTCTTATAGTCGATGTTAAAGTGCTGGATGATGCGCTTTTTTATGTTGATGCTTTTACCCACATAGATCACCTCACCGGCTTCGTTATGGAAATAATACACCCCTGGCACCATCGGCAGATTATCAACCTGTTCTTTACTGATGTTGGGAGGCAGCAACGACGTTTTGATCTCCTGTTTCAGCAACTGCGAGGTATTTTCGGCCGCCATGTGCATGTTGCCATCCACCACCGGGCGGTTGATCTTGATCAGTTTATCGAAAAGCACGGCTGTAGCTTCTGCATCTCCAATGGCGCGGTGGCGCTGCTTCAAATCGATATCAATACTTTTGCAGAGCTTACCTAAACTATAGGATGGCAGGCCCGGAATTAAAGCACGGCTCAGGCGCACGGTACAAAGCGTTTTGCGCTGGAACGTATAACCCAGGTCAGCAAATTCTTTCTTGATAAATGAGTAGTCGAAGCGGACGTTATGGGCTACAAATACTTTACCCTCGGTAAACTCCACGATCTCTTTGGCCACTTCGTAAAACTTAGGCGCATCCTGCACCATCTCGTCAGAAATGCCGGTAAGCTGGGTTATAAAATAGGGGATAGGCCGCTGCGGGTTTATAAGCGTGTTGTATTTGTCCACGATCTTCTGCCCGTCATGTATAAAAATTGCGATCTCTGTGATCTTGTCCTGCGCAGGCTGTCCGCCTGTAGTCTCAATGTCAATTATAGCGTACAAATGACTCGGATTTAGGTCTGTTTCGTTTGTCGTATCGGCGGGTGCCGGCAACTCTCCTCTTAAACCAATATTTTTAGTAATCCGTTTCAAATTGTGTTTTTAACAATAAAGTCTGCAAATCTGGTTAGCACTGGCTGTAACTATAGTTGCCTAAGCGGCATTGTTCCGGTCATCATCCCTGTGTTTGCCACGCCCTAGTCCGTTCCATATCTCCATGAACCAATTGGTGACTTTCGCGTGTTTTTTAGGGGCCACATCGTCAATATCAGCCAGCAGGTAGCCAAAAGGCCTGAGTGGTTCATAAGCGTCAAAAATTACTTTCAGCATGGCAATGAATGGTATAGACAGGATCATGCCGGCCGCTCCCCATATCTCACCACCCACAAGCAACGCAACTATAGCTGCAAACGGGTTTATACTCACTTTAGACCCAACCACCAATGGCGTTATAAAATTACCCTCCAGGAACTGTACAAACATGAACACGAGCACCACCAGCACGGCATCAAACAAGTGACCAGTAGTAGCCAGCGTAAATAAGGCCGGTAACATCGCACCTATCAGTATACCGATATATGGAATAATGGTAAGTATAGAAGCAAAAATACCAAAGAAGATCGCATACTTCACGCCTAGTAAAAGTAACCCTGCTGCATTAAGTAACGACACAATAACGATCACGATCATCAACCCGGAGATGTAGCTTTGCACCACCTGCTGTATGTTGGTCACTGTATGGATTACACCACTGCGACGGTCTTTAGCCACAAACTGGAACATGAACTGCTGCAGGTGGTCGCGGTAGTAAAGCAAACAGAAAACGAAGATCGGAACTATAGTAAAGGCAGCCAGCGCTCCGGTAGTCATGGAAATAGTATTGCCCAGGAAAGTAGTGGCTATATCCTGCAGGCCGCCCACAGCATTACGAACCAGGTCGCTTCTGTTGGATGGTACTATTCCGAACTTATTGAACAGGAACAGCTGCACCTTATCTACCAGGTCTCCAAAATTATCTCCTATCGTATCGAGCTCCGAAGTAAGGCTAAGCACCTGCACCGAAATAAACCAGACAACCATACCCAGTATGGCTACTACTAACACAATGCTCAGCAGTATAGCCAGCGGTCTCGGCATTTTTACTTTTTTCTCGAGATCATGCACTAATGGCAATAGCAGCAAGGCAAACAACATCGCGAACGAAAGCGGCACCAACAACGACTTAAACATTTGCATAAGCCAGATAAGGAGAATGATACCAAGCAGAATGATGGTATACTTTAAGTAAACAGGTAATTTTATTTCCATGCAGCCGGTTATAAAGGCATTAAACTCAAGTGTAATTAATATTTATGTAATCTTCCAATATACAAATTTTAGAATATTTTTATGCTAAAAAAATTAGTTTAAACAATACTTTAAATTCATTTAGATTTATGAACTGTAAGCGCTTTTTTATAGTTGTATATACTATAGGATAAGCAGTAGCTAGTTATACTATAAATTAAAAACTAAAAAAATTAGTAATTATTTTTTGTTAATTTGCGGAACGGCAGTTGCAGGAACTAATATTGCATCTTGTCTCTTATATTTCCTATATTTCCGAGTAATTCCATCGAAACAAATACACTTACGCTTACAGAATGGCAGAGTTAGAGCATAATTATAACGAAGACAGCATTCGCTCGCTGGAGCCGCGCGAGCACATCAGGTTAAGACCTGGTATGTACATCGGCAAGTTGGGAGACGGTTCTTCGGCCGATGACGGTATTTATATTTTGGTGAAAGAGGTAATCGACAACTCCATCGACGAACATGTGATGGGTTACGGTAAAACGATCGACATCAAAATTTCAGACCACAAGGTGCAGGTGCGAGATTATGGCCGTGGTATTCCGCTGGGTAAGGTTATCGATTGCGTTAGCAAGATCAACACCGGTGGTAAGTATGACAGCAAAGCTTTCCAGAAATCAGTTGGTTTGAACGGGGTTGGTACAAAGGCTGTAAATGCTCTTTCCAGTTACTTCCGGATTCAGTCGGTGCGCGATGGGAAAATGAAAGCTGCTGAGTTTGAACGTGGCGTTATAACAGAAGATATAGAGATCCAAGATTCGTCTCAGCGCAACGGTACACTTACCGTTTTTACGCCTGATGATACGATCTTCAAGAACTACCAGTTTAACCCGGAATACCTGGAGAACCAGATCTGGAACTATGTGTACCTGAACGCTGGCCTGACTATAAACTTCAACGGTAAAAAGTTTTATTCTGAAAATGGTCTCCTGGACCTGCTTCGTAATAAATCCGATGAAGAGAGCATGCGTTACCCGATCATCCACCTGAAAGGGCCGGATATTGAAATGGCGCTGTCGCATGGCAACGATTATGGTGAGGAGTACTATAGTTTCGTTAATGGTCAGTACACAACAATGGGTGGTACACACCTGGCTGCATTCAGAACAGCTATAGTTAAGACCATTCGGGAGGTTTATAAAAAAGATTACGATGCCGCTGATATTCGTGCTTCTATCATAGGTGCTATCTCACTGCGTGTGCAGGAGCCGGTGTTCGAGTCGCAGACCAAAACAAAGCTGGGATCAATTGACATGGGGCCTGATGGTCCGACTGTGAATGCGTACATCAATGACTTTATAAAAGAGCACCTGGATAACTATTTAAGAAAGAATAGTGAAACCTTTGAGGCGCTGAAGAAAAGAATTGAGCAGAGTGAGCGTGAGCGTAAGGACATGGCCGGCGTTAAAAAACTGGCGAACCAGCGTGCTAAAAAAGCGAACCTTCACAACCGTAAGCTGCGTGACTGCCGCCTGCACTTTAACGAAGACAAGCACGAGAATGCACTAAACTCTACACTCTTTATAACAGAGGGTGACTCGGCAAGTGGTTCTATCACAAAATCGAGAAACGTTGATACAGAAGCGGTTTTCAGTTTACGTGGTAAGCCGTTGAACTGCTATGGCCTGAAAAAGAAAGTAGTTTACGAGAACGAAGAGTTTAACCTGCTTCAGCATGCCCTTAATATTGAAGAAGGCCTGGAAGGCTTACGCTACAACCGCGTAGTAATTGCTACTGATGCCGACGTGGATGGTATGCACATTCGTTTGCTGCTATTAACATTCTTCTTGCAGTTCTTCCCGGATCTGGTTCGTAACGGACACGTGTTTATTTTGGAAACACCACTTTTCAGGGTAAGAAACAAAAAGGAAACGATCTATTGTTACAACGAATCTGAGAAGCAGGATGCCATCCAGAAACTGGGTAAACGCCCTGAGATCACCCGATTTAAGGGGTTGGGAGAGATCTCTCCGGATGAGTTTGGCAAGTTTATCGGCGACAACATTAAGCTGAAGCCGGTAATATTGCAGAAGGATACCACGATCCAGAAAATGCTGAGCTACTACATGGGCAAGAACACGCCGGAACGTCAGCAGTTCATCATCGAGAATTTGAAGTTTGAGAAAGATATAGTTGAAGAGATTTATGCATAACGACGATATAAACGAAGAATTGCACAACCACGAGGAAGAAGAGCTGGAAATTGCGTTTACCGATGGCGAAGAAGAAGTCATCCATAACGTTACGCCTGTCTCCGGATTATACGAAAACTGGTTTCTCGACTATGCTTCTTATGTAATTCTGGAGCGTGCCGTACCAGCCATTGAAGACGGACTGAAGCCGGTTCAGCGCCGCATTATGCACGCCATGAAAGAGATGGACGATGGTCGCTTTAACAAAGTGGCCAACGTGATCGGTCAGACGATGCAGTATCACCCGCACGGTGACGCTTCTATCGGTGATGCCATGGTGAATATGGGCCAGAAAGACCTTCTGATCGAAACACAGGGTAACTGGGGTGATGTACGTACCGGCGACAGTGCGGCAGCACCACGTTATATAGAGGCACGACTTTCTAAGTTTGCGCTGGATGTAGTTTTTAACCCGCAGACAACTGTTTGGCAACTGAGCTATGACGGCCGTAAGAATGAGCCGGTAACATTGCCTGTAAAATTCCCGCTGCTGTTAGCGCAAGGCGTGGAAGGTATTGCCGTAGGTTTGTCTACGAAGATAATGCCGCACAACTTCAAAGAACTGATCAAGGCTTCGATAGATGTGCTGAAAGGTCGTAGCACCATGCTGATGCCAGACTTCCCGAACGGTGGTATGGTAGACGTGACCAACTATAACTCGGGTATGCGTGGTGGTAAGCTGCGTGTGCGTGCAACTATAGAAAAGGTAGATAAGACCATGCTCATCATCCGTGATGTGCCCTATGGTATTACAACTACCGGCCTGATGGAATCTATAGTTAAGGCCAGCGAGAACAACAAGATTAAGATCAAAAAGGTGATCGATAACACGGCTGCCGATGTAGAAATACAGGTTCAGTTACCGCCGGGTGTTTCTCCGGACTTAACGATGGATGCGCTTTACGCTTTCACGGATTGCGAAGTATCTATATCGCCAAATACCTGTGTGATCATTGATGACAAGCCAAATTTCCTGAGCGTTGATGAACTGCTGCGTATCTCTACTTTTAAAACAGTAGACCTGCTGAAACGCGAGCTTGAGATCCGTAAAGGGGAACTGGAAGATAAGTGGCACTATTCATCCCTGGAGAAGATCTTTATCGAGAACCGCATTTATCGCGATATTGAAGAGTGCGAGACCTGGGAAGCAGTACTACAGGCCATTGATAAAGGTTTAGATCCTTTTAAGAAACTTCTTCGCCGCGAGGTGACAGAAGAAGATATAGTTCGCCTGACGGAAATTAAGATAAAACGAATTTCCAAGTTCGACTCTTTCAAAGCAGATGAATACATCAATAAGCTGGAAGAGGAAATGGCTGAGGTGGATGATAACCTTGCCAACCTGATCCGTTACGCGATCGCTTATTTCGAGGGCTTACTGAAGAAGTATGGCCAGGGACGCGAGCGTAAGACACAGATCAAAACGTTTGATGTTATTACTGCACAGAAAGTTGCCATTGCTAACCAGAAGCTGTACATGAATGCCAAAGATGGTTTTATCGGTACCAGTTTGCGCAAAGACGAGTTCGTGTGCGACTGCTCTGATATGGATGATATCATCGTGTTCCGTAAGGATGGTAAGTTCACGGTAACTAGAGTTGCTGATAAGACCTTTGTGGGGAAAGACATCATTATGGCCGGCGTTTATAACAAGAACGACGAGCACATGGTGTATAACATGATCTACGTGGATGGGAAGACCGGTATTTCGTTTGCAAAACGCTTTGCTGTGAAGTCTATTACCCGCGATAAGGAGTACGACCTTACAAAAGGAGAGAAGGGCTCGAAAGTACACTACCTGACAGCCAATCCGAATTCTGAATCAGAAGTAGTAAGCATTACGTTGTCTCCGCAGTCTACAGCACGCAACAAGCAATTCGATTTTGACTTTGCCGAGCTGATGATCAAGGGCAAAGGCTCTAACGGTAACATTGTAACAAAATACCCGATCAAGAAAGTAGTGCAGAAGAGCCTGGGCGATTCTACGTTAGGTGGTCGTGAGATCTTCTACGATGAAGTGATAGGTCGTCTGAACACAGAAGCACGTGGCCGTTACCTTGGTTCTTTCAACACCGACGATACGATCCTGGTAATCTACGAGGACGGAACATACGAGCAGACCACATTTGACCTGAGTAACCATTATTCAGTTGAGAAGATCAAGGTGCTGCAGAAATTCGATCCGGAACTGGTTGTTTCAGCTATTTATTACGAGGGTGACAATAAAACCTACTATGTAAAGCGTTTCAAAATAGAGACCTCTACAGTCGGCAAGAAATTCACTTTTATCTCAGAAAGCAAAAACTCCAGACTGGAAGCTGTATCAACGCATCCGGAACCTTTGGCAGATATCAAATTCAAGCGTAGCCTGCGTGGTGAGAAAGAAGCTGAGAAAATTCTGCTAAGTGAGTTTATTGATGTGAAAGGCTGGAAAGCCATGGGTAACAAACTAAATTACTTCAAGATTTTCGATGTGTCGGTTCCGAAGCAGGAAGTGGTGGAGTACGAAGAGGATAAGCCCAAAGCAAAGAAAGCAGCAGCCAGGCGCGAGCCGGTTACGTTACCATCTGAGCTTAAGGAGCTTGCGGAAGAGGCGGCCCGTGCAAGCGGTACCCAACCTGAAGCGATTGTAGACGTAGAAGATACCATACAAGAAAATAGTACAAAAAAGGCACTTAAAGAAAAGAAACAGTTAGATCTGTTCTAATCTCTGTGCAATTAAGCTGTCTTCTTGTTTCATAATTCTCCTTTTAAACTGTTTATGAAGCGACAACTTCAGGTATGGATGTTTGTATTGATGCTCGGGCTGACGGCTTCGCCTATAGTGGCAGTTGCAGGCGTGGGTAACGAACAACTACTTAAGAAGGCAAAAGAGCTGATGGTAAGTTACCGGGACAGCGAAGCCCTTGCCATGTATGAGGAAGTGCTTCAGGTTGCTCCGGATAACTACACAGCCCTTTGCAATGCTAGTTTCCTGAACTGCCGGATAGGAGAGCGGGTAACGGATGAAGGAACCAAGATCGCTTTTTATTTAAAGGGAAAAGAGTATGCCAGCCGGGCATATGAGCTGAAGCCTGAAGATGCAGAATCAAACTATGTAATGGCTGTTTCATTGGGGGCGATGGCAATGGTTTCAGGACCTAAGCAGCGATTAGCTGGTATTACCCAAATGAAGTCTTTCCTGGATGCGGCTATTGCAAACAATAAAGAGCATGCCGGAGTCTGGCATTTGCTGGGTAGGTGGTACTTTAAAATGGCTAATCTGAATTTTGCTGAAGCTACTGCTGCTAAAATGTTTTTTGGTGGTGTATGCGGCGAAGCGACAAATGAAGAAGCAGCCAGCGCGTTGCAGACAGCCATTAAATACAACCCGATGAATATCCAGTATTATTATGACCTGGCTACCGTTTATAAAGAGTTGAAAAGCAAAGAGTACTGCACGGAAACCCTGAAGCAGGCTATAGCTTTAGATGTTACCACCAAGGACGAAATGGAATTAGCCCGACGTTGTAAGATCATGTTACAGGAGTACTCAAAATAGCTCTTGAACTATAAACTATAAAAGCCTGCTGCATTACGTGGCAGGCTTTTCTTTTATAGCTATAGTTTTGGCGGTCAATAATTACATAAATATTACCTAATTTAGCGTTCTGATGCGTAGTCTGGTTTTACATATACTATTTTTCAGGAAAAGAACGGCTCCTGTTCTGCTGCTTGCTTTGCTGGTAACTATAGCTGGCTGCAATTTAAACCAGGGCACAGGCGAGCAGATGGTAAACCTGGATAAAGTAACAGATGACCCTAACCAGCACCTGGCAAATTTGAATAAAGCGATAAGCCGTAATAAGCAGGATGCCAGCCTTTACAAACGCAGAGCCAAAATATATTTAAAGAAAGGCGAGCTGGATAAAGCCTTAACAGATCTGGACGAGGCTATCAGGCTAAATAAGTCTGACATGGCAAATTTGTTTCTGAAAGCGCAGGTGCTGCGAGCGAAAGGTGAAACTGCGCAGGCATTGCCACTGGCCTTAAAAGCAGAGCGTAATTCGTTTCAGAACCTCTCGTTGTATGTACTGTTAAGTGATCTGTACCTACAGTTGCATCAGCCGGAGAATGCTGCCATCTATAGTAAAAAAGCTTTAAAGCTCGCGCCTAATAATGAGTTTGCGCTGTATTACCAGGGGCGGGTAGCAGAAGCAACCGGAGATACCGTGAAAGCAGCAGCTAACTATAAACTGGCTATAAAAGAGGCACCTGATTTTGCTGAAGCAAGACGTGAACTTACCGGAACACTGTTGACCCAGAAACAATACGACGAGGCCAGCTTACAGCTGCAGGAAGCGTTAAAGTTAGTGCCGAAGGATGGATTGTTATGGTTTTACAAAGGGGAGCTTTACCAGGGCACACAAAAACCGGACAGCGCCCTATGGAGCTATGGCAAAGCGCTTAACTTGGCAGACACGTTACACCAGGCGCATTACCAGGCAGGGCAGTTATTGTTTGCGAAAAGAGATTATGGCGGAGCGATCTCACATTTGGAGAAAGCAAAAAAACAGTACGGCAATACTATAAAGTACGTAGCAATACTTGCCAGCGCCTACGAGCGAACCGGTGAGAAAATTAAAGCGTTAGAACAATACCAGCGTTTAGTAGAGTTACAGCCAGGTTATACCGGTGCAAATTATAGCATAGCCCGTTTAAAGGCCGAGCTTACAAGACCGGTACCCGCGTATGTGGCAGAACCTGTCAGCGCAGATACAATAGAATAAAGAATTACATCACGAGTCAATAAAACTATACATGATCAACATCACATTACCAGATGGCTCTGTTCGCCAGTATCCGAAAGGGGTGACAAGCCATGAGATTGCATCGAGCATTAGCGAAGGCCTGGCTAGAAACGTTTTAGCGGCTAAAGTAAACGACACCGTTTGGGAATCTAACCGCCCGATAACGGAAGACGCTAGGGTGCAATTGCTCACCTGGAACGATGACCTTGGTAAAAATGCCTTCTGGCACTCGTCTGCTCACTTGCTGGCCGAAGCCCTGGAAGAACTATACCCGGGCGTAAAGTTTGGTATCGGACCGCCGGTAGAGAACGGTTTTTATTATGATGTGGATTTAGGTGACCGTACCTTCTCGCAGGATGATTTTGCTCAGGTTGAGCAGAAGATGCTGGAACTGGCCCGCAACAAATCTGAATTCAAACGTAGAGAGGTTACAAAAGAGGAAGCTACTGCTTACTTTACACAAAAAGGTGATGAGTATAAGCTTGACCTGATAAAGGACCTGGAAGACGGAACTATAACTTTTTACGAACAAGGTAACTTTGTTGACCTTTGCCGGGGACCACACATTCCTAATACTGGTTTTATAAAAGCTGCCAAGCTAATGAACGTGGCCGGTGCTTACTGGCGTGGCGATGAAAGCAAAAAGCAGCTGACCCGTATTTATGGCGTTACCTTCCCGAAGCAAAAGGAACTGACCGAGTACCTGGAGCGCCTGGAAGAAGCTAAGAAGCGTGACCACCGTAAACTGGGCAAAGAACTGGAGCTGTTTGCTTTCTCTGAGAAAGTGGGCATGGGCTTACCGCTTTGGTTGCCGAAAGGCACTTTATTGCGCGAGCGTTTAGAGCAATTTATGCGAAAAGCGCAGGTGAAGGCTGGTTATCAGCCGGTAGTTACGCCGCACATTGCAAGCAAAGAACTATACGTTACCTCAGGCCATTACGAGAAGTACGGAGCAGATTCGTTCCAGCCGATCAAAACGCCGAACGAAGGGGAGGAGTTCTTCCTGAAGCCGATGAACTGCCCGCATCACTGTGAGATCTATAAGACGCGTCCGCGCTCTTACAAGGAGCTTCCGGTACGTTTGGCGGAGTTTGGTACTGTTTATCGTTACGAGCAGAGCGGAGAGCTACACGGCCTTACAAGGGTGCGTGGGTTTACTCAGGATGACGCACACATTTTTTGCCGCCCTGACCAGGTAAAAGAAGAATTTATAAAAGTTATCGACCTGGTGCTTTATGTTTTCAGCGCGCTGGGTTTTGAGGACTATACTGCCCAGATCTCGCTACGTGACCCTGAGAATAAGGCCAAGTATATTGGTACTGATGAAGCCTGGGAGAAAGCTGAGAATGCAATTATAGAAGCTGCCACCGAGAAAGGCTTGCCAACTGTAACCGAATTGGGAGAGGCTGCGTTCTACGGACCGAAGCTCGACTTTATGGTACGCGATGCCCTGGGCCGTAAATGGCAGTTGGGAACTATTCAGGTAGATTATAACTTACCAGAAAGATTCCAGTTGGAATATATCGGCGCTGATAATGCCAAGCATCGTCCGGTTATGATCCACCGTGCACCATTTGGTTCATTGGAGCGGTTTGTGGCTGTTCTGATCGAGCATTGCGGTGGTAACTTCCCATTATGGTTAAGCCCTGAACAGTTTGCCATACTTCCTATATCAGAGAAGTACCAGGATTTTGCACAGCAGGTATATGACCGACTGGCGGAGATGGACATCCGTGGGTTTGTAGACAACCGCGATGAGAAGATCGGTCGTAAGATACGCGATGCAGAAGTTCGTAAGGTGCCATACATGCTGATAGTAGGCGAGAAGGAGCAGGAAGAGAATGCTGTTTCGGTTCGCAGACACGGCGAAGGCGACCTTGGCTCGATGACGGTTGATGCTTTTATCGACCTGTTTCAGAGTAAAATAGCCGAAATGTTGAACAAATAAGGAAAGAATTTTCTTTTTTGATAGATTAATTGCGATATTCGCACCCTGATTGTAGAATTTAAATATTTAAGGAGGTAAAACCATAGCTACGCCAAACAAGCGCTACATCCCACGAGGAAAGGTGGAGGAGCCATACAAAGTCAATGATAAAATAACTGCCCGCGAGGTAAGATTGGTTGGAGACAATGTAGAGCAGGGAGTATTCTCGACCAGAGATGCTCAGAGAATAGCAAATGAGCAAAATCTTGACCTGGTTGAGATATCGCCAACTGCTAACCCACCGGTATGCCGTATTATCGATTACTCGAAATTTAAGTACGAGCAGAAGAAAAAGACCCGTGAGATGAAGGCCAAGGCTCAGAAAGTGGTTGTGAAGGAGATCCGTTTCGGTCCTAACACAGATGATCACGACTTTGAGTTTAAGCTAAAACACGCAAAAGCTTTCCTGGAAAGTGGATTTAAGATTAAGTCTTATGTGCACTTCGTGGGTAGAACGATCGTGTTTAAAGAGCGTGGTGAGATCCTGTTGCTTAAGTTTGCACAAGCACTGGAAGATGTAGCTAAAGTGGAGCAGTTACCAAAGCTGGAAGGAAAGAGAATGTTCCTGATGCTTGCTCCCAAGGTTGCAGCTCCTGTTAAAAAGTAATTTGTTTAATAAATTATATACACATGCCAAAAGTTAAAACTAAATCTGGTGCAAAGAAGCGTTTTTCTTTGACAGGAACTGGCAAAGTTAAGCGTAAGCACGCTTATAAGAGCCACATCCTGACCAAGAAAACGACTAAGCAGAAGCGTAACTTAACTCACACTGGTCTTGTTAGCTCAGCTGACATGAACAGAGTTAAAGCAATGCTTCAAATCTAATTCCAGGAATTAGAAGGTTAATTAATTAGTATAAACCCAGTGTCTGGTCTTATTTAAAGATTGAACGTAATCACCAGCCGCTAAAACTGTAAAGAAATGCCTAGATCGGTAAACGTCGTTGCAGCACGACACAGAAGAAAGAAAATAATGAAAATGGCCAAAGGTTACTTTGGCCGTCGTAAGAACGTTTGGACAGTAGCGAAAAACGCTGTTGAAAAAGGTTTAACTTACGCATACCGCGACAGAAAGCAGAAGAAAAGAGATTTTCGCGCACTTTGGATCCAGCGTATTAACGCAGGTGCACGTGAGCACGGTCTTTCTTACTCAGCTTTAATGGGCGCCCTTAGAAAGGCTAACATCGACCTAAACCGCAAAGTACTTGCTGACCTGGCGATGAACCACCCGGAAGCTTTCAAGAGCATCGTTGATAAAGTAAAGTAATTTACTTCGTTATATAACAGGAAAGGGCTTAACTTCGGTTAAGCCCTTTTTGTTTGCCGCAAAATTTAAGAAGATAGGGATTGCCAATACTATGATCCTGTCTTGAGTTTACGATAAATTCATAAAAGTTGCCCTTGCTGTGTGTTTTCACTAGCAAGCGCTCTCTGGTGAAAGTATAGTTGTCGGTGAAAACACCAACAATGGCAGGTTTCTATATTACAATAGGAAACTCTAAATAAGCTTTATAGTTATCTCAACTATAGTTCAGGAGCTTTTTGTTATCGAACTGACTGGTTAAATTCCTGATGCGTATTTCACGATGATCCCTTTTCCTTTTTTACCACCCTCGCTGGCAATGTATAGTTCGCCGTTAGGGCTAAAAGTTAGCCCTTCTGGTTGACGGAGTAATTTCTTATCCAGCATCATCGTTTTAAGTACCTCGCCCTGCTCGTTTATGATATGTAGCCTCGCGTTAACAGCATCCATAAGGTACAGATCACCGGTTGCAGGGTTATACTCAAAAGACGAAGGTTGCAGCACATCGTATTTACTTTTCTTTTTCTTTTTGGTAATGCTACTCAGGTTATCCTGAAACAATGGAATTTGAAACGCCGGTTCAACCTGCATCTTCTTATCATTCAGAGAGAAACTATAGATTCCCTTTTTGTCACCGAGTGTAGAGTCGAACCCTTTACAGGCGATCAGGAGTCGGTTGTTGGTTGCATCGTACGCCAGGCCTTCGGTATTCTGGGTGCCGGCAAGTACAGATTTGTGTTCTTTAACGGCAGTTTTTCCATTCCGGAAATCAGTAACCTCGAAAACAGAACCATCGCTGCGCAGTATGTAGGCATCGTCCTCAACTATAGAAATGCCTTCATAATCACCAGGTCCGGCAAAATCAATCTTCTCAACTATAGTTTTCTTTTCAGGGTCCCATAAGTGTATCGCGCCTTCTTCATCCTGCACACAGGCTATTAAACCATCTCTCAGCATAGCAATTCCCGAAACTTCACGCAGGTTATCTGGCAGTTCCCATTGGGCTAGGGGTTTATTTAATTCGGAGCGACTTCCGGTTTGATGTATAATTGGAAGAAGCGACGCTTCCTGCTTAGAAATTGGTCCCGCTTTCTCTTGTTGTTCCATTAGTTTACCGGATGCATCAAAATGCAGCACAATTTCCTGCATGTTATCTTCCAGTTCCACTACATAGTTAGCATTGCCATTGTGCTGTACGCGATGTGCTTCGTCAATTTTATAGTTGGCGTATTGCGCCTGCACCTGCTTAAGTATGGTGTTTGGCAAATGGCGCTGGTCTATTTCCTCGGTATAGCTCAACAGCCTTCCGTCAGGAGAGAAAACAGCTGTTCGCTCTAAGCCACTGACTTTAAATTCAACTTCAAAATTTCCGTCCTCAATATCCCAGTCGGCTTGTTTTATAGTTGGGTAACGGTCCGCAAACTGAATTTTTACAGCTTCAGGCACTTCGGTTTTATCCCAGATCGGGTCGCATGCGGTACCAGCCACCATAACGGCAAGTGTAAACGCGTATAAGCTATAATTTTTCATGATGATTGTCTTTTAGTCTAATATCAATCGAAGTTTACAACCTGATTCTGAAGACAATCTGTAGAAAGAAAAGTTTTAGCGGGATAAATGGTTAAAATTGATGCATAGCTCGTGCATGCCATTGTCAAAACGGTAGGTTGGGCGCATGTTGTAAACAGTGCAAATACGGCTTACGAGTGCCAGGCCAATACCCAGGGAATCTTTCCGTTTATTGCTACTTACAAAGCGGCCAAAGAGGTTACGACCTGTTTCGGTCAGTTCTTCACCAGAGTTCTTAATGCATAGTTTTTCCTTATCCAGAATGATCTTAATGGTACCGTCTGGTTGATTATGTTGAATGGCGTTGATGAGCAGGTTGGAAACAAGTATCTCGGCGAGACCACGATTTAAATGCACTTGCACAGGCTGCACTATAGTTTGCTCCACGGTAAGGCCATGCATTTCTATAATTTCCTGTAGTTGTTCGGTTTGTTCGGCAAGGAATTCGTGCATTGGGATATCTTCGTTCTCCTTAAATTCACGGTTCTCGATGCGGGTGAGCAGGATGAGTGACTTATTTAAACGGGCGAGGCGGCTAACCGAATTGTGCATTTCTTCCAGCAGTTTCGCCTGTGTAGGTGTCAGGTTACCGGATTGCATAAATAGTTCAAGTTTGCTGTTAACTATAGCCAGCGGTGTCTGTATCTCATGCGATACGTTCTCGGTAAACTCTTTCAGGTTCAGGTAATCGTTGTGGATCTTGTCCGTCATGGTCTGCAGTACCTGGTTCAGTTCCTGGAATTCGGTCGTTTCGGATGGCTTAAGCTGCAAGGGCCCGTACTGCGATAAACTATAGCGTTTTATTTTACCAAGTGTGTCGTAAAAGTTGCGCCAGGTGTATTTGTTTATAGTATAGTTTACAGCTCCCAAACCTACCAGAAGCATCAGAAAGGTCCAGCCCATGGCAAATACGGTGCTCTCGAACAGGTCATCAAAGTCCATCACTGATTTCAAGATGCTGTATTGGTACGCTTTGCCATTCTGGTAAGCAGCAAAGGTAAGGCGACGGTAGGGGATGTTTTCTTCGTCGTAAGAACTATAGATGAGGGTATCGGTGAGGGACTCAAGGATTGGATTTTTATCGGTAATTTCTTTCACAACTATAGTTTCTGAAACCCCCGAGGTAACATGCGGTAGTTCATTTGTACGGCGTATAAAAGCCAGGATATTTTCCTTATCCGTGAACAGTTGATCATCTACCTCGTCGTAAATCTCGCCCTGCATAATGTTATAGTAGGCAATTCCGCCCATCAGAAACACAACAAACGATACAAGCAGGTAATACAGGCTTGTTTTGGTCAGAATCCTCATTCGGCAGCAAATTTATACCCCAGGCCATAAACTGTTTGTATGTAGTCTTCGCCGCCGGCATCCATTATTTTGCGGCGCAGGTTCTTAATGTGTGTGTATACAAAATCCAGCGAGTCAAGTGCTTCCACATGGTCGCCCCACAAATGTTCGGCAATAGAGTCTTTGGTAAGCACCCGGTTTCGGTTCGAAACAAAGTACATCAGCAAGTCATATTCTTTTTTAGTCAGTGTCAGTTTTTTGTCAAGTACCTGTGCTTCCGCCGAATCCGGAAATACTTCCAGCACACCAGCCTTTACCGATTTCTGCCCGTTAAAATTCCGACGCCGGATAACAGATTTCAACCTCGCGTTCAGTTCTGATAAATGAAAAGGTTTGGTGAGGTAATCATCAGCTCCAATTTCAAGACCAGTAATTCTGTCGTCCAATGCGTTTTTAGCGGAGATAATGATGATGCCGGTTTCTGGGGTGTTTTCTTTCAGCAGTCGCACAATATCCAGTCCGTTACCGTGGGGCAGGTTAAGGTCTACAAGCACACAGGTATAAGGCAGGTCCGCGATCTTCAGGCTGGCTTCTTTAAAATCGTAGGCAGCATCGCAACTATAGCCTTCCTGTTGCAGGTAGGTAACTATAGCGTTGTTCAGTTCCTGTTCATCTTCGATAATGAGTATGCGCATAGTTTAAGGTTCAGGCTCACAACTTACCACCCGATTCTGGAGCAAATCTGTTTTAAGTAAAAAGTTATTGATTATCGGTGTAGGAGATGTTGGTTACTTCTGCTATTTCTTCGTCTTTGCCAAGTTTTAACGTTATCGTCTGGCCTACCTTGGCGCCAGTCACAATTTTGGCGATAGGCGCTACAAATGCTATCCGGCCTTCTTCAACCGATGCTTCATCCACGCCAACTATAGTGAAGATTCTTTCCTGTCCCGGTTTTTTGCCTTTTATAGTTTTGAGGGTAACCGTAGCACCAAATCGAACCTGATCGGCAGGCTGGTCTTTTGTGTCGATCACTTTTGCGGTTGCAATGCGCGAGTTGAGGGCTGCCATGCGGCCGTTCAGGATGGTTAGCTGACGGGTTCGTTCGGCTTCGTTGTCGCGTTTAGCTTCGGCCTGGCTGCGTGCTGCTTCCAGTTCGGTAAGTTCGTTGCGTAACAGCTCTAAGCCTCGCGGTGTTACATAGTTGCTTACACCCGGAGGCAACGCTGCTCTTGGCGGAATGATCGGGGCTTCCCCGGAGTCGTCTTCTTTTACAAATGCTCTGCTCATGCCCGTAAGAACGCAGGCCATAAAAGCGAGTTACAAACTATAACCTATAGCAACAGCGAATCAATAAGGTGGGCATGCACCATTTGCTTGCACGGCGACCACGAAAAGATCGTAAAACGGCCATCCTGTGATGCGACCAGCCCAAGCGCATCGCGTTGATCGTGCACGAACTGGGCAACCGACAAATGCCTGCTGCCACCGTTCTGTGCCGGGTGCAGTTGTTTTTCGGTGTTTCCAACTATAGGTTCCGTCACAATCATTTCATCTACGGGTTTGCTTCCCGATGCCCGTCCTATTTTAGCTCCAAAAGCCAACAGGTTGTAGTTATCAGAGATGATCGTGGCACCATCTATAGCGGTTAACCCGGCAACAGCATCTACTTCTCTTTTTAAGGCCTCCTGCCAGGTTCCTTTGGCTTTTTCTTCGTCCTCATGCTGCACCAACTGTGCAAGCCCGGTTAATGATGGGGCAATAGAGTAAAGCATCGGTTTGATGATGGATTTTTCCCAGTTCTCGGTATCGGATGGTACAACCAGTAAGGAGCCACCCCGCTTATGTGCCCGCATAGATACGGCAAGCTGCACCAGCACATTAGCTGCAATGTCAGTAAATGGTGTCCTGAAACCCAGTAAAGAGGTCAGGAAGCCGGGACAATCTTCCAGTGCGGCACTCTGTTCGTCTACGATCTTTATCTGGTCGCCTTTCAGTACGGCTACGTTCGCGTACTTTCCAAATCCATCCAGCCGGCGGTGCTTTATAACCAACAATCCGGGCTCCGAAACATCTACCACAAAACTTAAACTTGGTATGGTTCGGGTAGTTCCCCAAATGTACAATTCATCGTTTTCCTGCCAAACCCCGATATGGATGCCAGGCCGTTCTACGCCCGGAGCCAGCTTTGTTAGTACGGATGCCGTTAGGGGTAAGCGCTGCTGAAACAAAACGGGTTGTTCGGTTACTTCAGGAGGGAGCAATGCCAGGGATATTTTGATGACGTGACCTTCTTCACGCTGCAGGCTTGCCCAGAAAGCCGTATCGATAAGCTTCTCTATGTTGGTAGCTGAAGGTGCTGGTGCAAGCTTCTGAAAACTGGCTTGCCGGGCATCTGAAAGTTGAGCTGCAAAATGCTGTTCTATAGTTGTTGCCACGGACTGAGCTGCCTGGTATGTCGTTTTATAGGTCATGCTGATAGTACGCTTTGATGCTTAACAAGTATACTCAACTATAGTTTGCTACAGGAACTGCACCGAAATATAGCTGTTGGTATTGCGCCCCTGGTCGTCGGTGCAGGAAATTTTATACTTACCGGCTTTTTCCGGTTCAAAAAACACGTTTTCGTTGGCTGCAGCAGTCTTTACAAATTTATCGTTGATGTACCAGTGTACCTGTTTGACCTCGTTATGGGCATTGCAGTGGAGCATCAGTTTCTGGCGTTCTTCCTGTTCCAGTATATATTCCATTTCTGCTGTAGGCGATGTGATGACCGGTGCAAAGTCGTGAAAGATGCGGCTGCAGTTAGGGTTATGCGCAGGTATGCGTTGGTAAGGAATATGTTCAGAATCAAAAAAGGTCAGGATTTCGGGTGCATAGTTGGGATACCATTTCAGAGTAACGCCTGACTGAGGCTGGCAAGTAGTGCAGAAGGCATATTTTCCGTTTTCTGAAACGGGTACTTTTTTGAGGTGCGAACATTTGGCAACCGGTGAGATTCCCGGAATGAAAGTATCCATCACCTGGTCATTGCAAAACGTATTGCCTGGCTTTCCGCTTTCTGTGCACACTGCCCGGTTGCCAATTGTTTTAGGAGGGGAGAACCAACTATTGGAACTGTTATAGTCGATCGCGTTAAAAATATCGAAAAGCAGGGGCGTGGCTGAGTCTGTTCCGTTAAGTTCGGGTACACCTTCGCCGGAAAAATTACCCACCCATACACCCACCGTATAGTTCTTATTATAGCCAATGCTCCAGGCGTCTTTCCGGCCGTAGGAGGTGCCGGTTTTCCAGGCAATTTTAGGTAGGTGCGAACTGTTCTGGGCATTATGCGGAAGGTCGGGTCTCAGTAGTTGCGTTAGTATCTGGTTGATCATAAAGCTGGAAGCAGGAGAGAAGACCTGTCTGGTAACTATGGTTGAGTCGTGCTGCAGCCACCGGATCGGGCTATAGTTACCTTGGTTGGCAAAAGCAGCATACAGTGCCGTTAGTTCTTCCAGTTTTACGCCGCAGCCACCCAAAATTAATGATAAGCCCAACTGATCGCCTTCTGCTTTCATTTCTGAAAAATCTGCCTGTTGTAGCTTCTGCACAAACGAATGTACACCCACCTGGTCCAGCAATTTGACAGCCGGCACATTCAGCGAAGTGGCCAAGGCATGTTCAATTGTTACATTGCCGCTATAGTTACCGAAATAATTCTGCGGACGATATCCGGCGTAATCAATGGGTACATCACTGATGATGGTTTTAGGTGTGATCAGGCCTCTATCGAAAGCAGCGGCATACAGAAATGGCTTCAGTGTACTGCCTGGCGAACGGATAGCCCGAACACCATCTACCTGCCCACTATGCGCCACCTCCGAAAAATCTGCCGAACCCAGGTACGCTTCCACCACTTTTGTTTGGTTGTTGATGACGAGTACGGCTGCGTTATGGATGTTCTGGTAGCGTAAGCGCTGCATATAGTTGTAAGCCAGTTGCTCCACTTTTTCCTGTACCTGCCGGTTAAGAGTGGTCTTGATGATCGGCTGACTTTTATATTTCCGGAACATGCGGTAGGCAAAGTGCGGTGCTACTTTGGGCGCTTCCAAGCGCGTGGCTTCCAGAGGCTCGTTCAATGCATCCTGTATGGCAGTTTCCGGGAAAGCCTGTTCCTGTTTATAGTAACGCAGCCATTTGTTTCGGAAATCAACTATACGGGCATTCTGCTCTCCAATTCTAAGCGACGAAGGCTTGTTCGGGATAACGGTTAGGGTAACAGCCTGCGCCAGGCTCAACTGCTTTGGAGATTGGTGAAAGTAGAGAATTGATGCTGCTTTTACGCCTTCGATGTTACCGCCATAAGGAACCAGGTTCAGGTAAAGTTGCAGGATCTCGTCTTTGCTATAGTTCCACTCCAGTTGCCCAGCCCTGAATAGTTCGATGAGCTTGTTGCGATACGTCCTATCTTTCGGGTAAAGCAGCCTTGCTACCTGCATGGTTATAGTGGAAGCGCCTGAAGTTGTTTTGCCAGTTGTCAGGTTATTGAATGCAGCCCGAACTATAGCTGCAGGATTTACGCCCGGATGATAGTAAAAGTAGCGATCTTCCTTCAGCAAAACGGCTTGCTTCAGCACCGGAATTATTTCGTCAGGCTCTAACTGCATCCGCCATTTGTCGTCGCTACTCAGGAAAGCATTGATCACACTGCCATCTGACGCTGTGATAACAGGAGAATAGGAAACATTTATAGTGAGCGGGTAAAGTTTGTTCAGCACTATAAACACAACTATAGGAAAAAGCAAAACCAAGGCTGTACCTAGCAGCCACCTGTTTTTTTTGTGCAGGAGTTGCTTTAGTTTATAGTTGGTGTGCTTCAAATTTCTCACTACGTTCGAAATAAAAAAATAACTCTATTTAACCAATACCACGCCCGCACCATTATAACTATGATACTCGGCATTATACATCGCATCGGCACCCACCGGACCTAACTGGAAATTGCCTTTTGATACAGCCCGAACCTGGTAGAAGAAGTATTGCTCTTTTGATTTGGCTGTAGCGTAAATATTGATCCGGTCATCGCGGATGTCGGTATAGTCTGGCGTGGCAGGTTCCTGCTTTTGTAACCAGCTGAATTCACGTTCAGACATCAGACGCGGGTTCTCGATCTCAAAACCGGCCGGAAGCATATCGGTGATAGCTACGTTTGGTATCGTTCTGCCATCCAGCGACTGCAGCGCGATCCGAACTATAACCAGGTCATTTTGCTTAAAGGTATTATTCGTGATCTGCTTTCCATCACGGTCAAAGAAAGCTTTACGGACCTGCATGAAATTGTCTTCCTGTTTATAGTTTCCGCTTTCGCTAATGCCTTCAATCTCCCAGAAATAATAGAGTGTTCCTTTGCCCGTACCTTTCAGGGTTATAGTTCCTGCCTTCAACTTATCCTGCAGCTCCAGGTCTTTACCGTTATAAGTACCAATCACTTTACCATTCTGAATAACCTGTGCCGTGACATTACCTGCGCTACGGCTAGCAAGCTTACCGAGTGCCATTAGGGCAAAAGCACGTTCCTGGGTATTGTACCAGCGCTTCGATTTTAACTCTTCCGAAAGATGCCTTGCCAGCGTGGTTACCTGCGGATTTTCCGGATCTGCTTCGATCAGACTGTTCAGTGAAATGGCTTGATCTCGTAACGGAGAATAGAAGCTGCCATCCAGCGCACGAACAGAGGTTTCGCCGGAGAAGGAGCGGGGAAGTATCTGGCTAAAGCTTTCGCGGCGGCCGTTTATAGCGTAAGTGCTGGCCAGCAGGTATCGGCTATCCAACGACAGCAGTTCCGGCCGGGCTTTATAGTAGTTCATAGTAGCCCAGTCTGGTTTGCCGGCAATGCTTAGCACGTAAAGCGAATAGGCAGTTTCGCGCGAAGCAATGTACTTACTTTCGACCTTGCGGCTGGCATTATAGTAGCGGTATTCTTCCATACCTTTACCTTTTACTTTGCGCTGCAGGTAAGTCAGTGCTTTGTCGAGTACCTGTTGCGTTACCGGGTAACCTGCTTTTTTTGCTTCCAGAAGAAAATGTGTGGCGTAGGCACTGCTCCACCAATCGGTGTTTTCGGCTCCAGGCCAGTACGTAAAGCCGCCATCGTATTGCTGCATCAGCTCTATTTTAGTTATCGCTTCCTGCACCAGGTAGTTCGGGTTGTAGGTTCTGTTCTTTCCGGTTTGGTGCAACGATTTTGCCAGGTCTGTGTAGTAAAGCAGCGGGAATGCAGTGGAAGTTATTTGTTCCAGGCAACTGTGCGGGTAACGCAGTAAAAACGTAATATCATCTGTAAACTGGGCAAGCGGAGAATTGCTTACGATCAGCTTAGAAGAAGCCGATGAAGGAATAAAATCATGGGCCAGTTTGATTTCGGTTGTGCTGCCAGCTTTTATAGTTCCGGCTTCTGTTATTTTAGAGAGTGGTGCTGTTGGACGAACCGTAATATCGGTGTTGCTGGTAAATTTCTCACTGAGGGCATTTACGTTAACCGTTACTTTTGCCTGACCTATAGTTGGCGTGGCTACCAGTTTGTAAACTACCTGCATTTCGGAGTTAGGATTTATAGTTGCTGATTTAGCCGAACTGCCAACTATACGCAACGGTCCTGTAACAGAAATAGCACTGCTGGCAGTTGCTTTTTTAGCGGTGGTATTACTCAATGTAACAGGCACCAGCAGCGTATCTTTCGGGCTCACAAAACGCGGAAGTGCCGTGCTGATAACCACAGGATCTGAAACACGCATCATTTTCTCCGCAGAACCAAAAGCGCCGCCTTTGTAGGCCACAGCCATTACTCGTACGGCACCCGAAAACTCCGGAATCCTAACCCTAACTATAGCTTCGCCGTTGCTGTTGGTCTTTAAATGCCCGCTCCAAAGCGATACCAGTTTAACACGTTTTGAAGTAAGCGGATTGATACGTTTCTCCAGATCATAGCCATCGCCACCAACGCTGGAGCGGCTACTTAACTCAGGGAATAGGTAAGGGTAGAGATCATAGGCTTCTGTTTCCAGGGCACGTTTCTGGTAAAAATAGCCGTGCGGGTCCGGGGTTTTATAGTCTTTCAGTTGTAGTATACCTTCATCTACCACAGCAAGCGTAACTTCTGCATTCGGAGCAGTTTTGATCTTTACCTGCTGAAGCTTATTAGAACGGGAAACTTCTGGTGCCGTGATGGCTACATTCAGTTTGGTGCTTTTTGCAGTTACAGTAACAGGTTTAAATCCCCTGGCAATCGTTAAGGGCATCCTGTTATCTTTTACCTGACGCAGTGCCGTGGCTGTGATATAAACCGTAGGCAAATGCACACTAACTATAGGCAACTCCAGGGAAGCTGCTTTTTTATCTGTTTTAAGGTAGTAATGGCTCAGTACTTTGTCCTGCTCTACAGTTACCAGTATCTTACCGGCAAACGGGGCTTTGAAAAGTACTTTTGCTTTCTCGCCAACCGCATAACTTTCTTTATCCAGGGCAATGTCTACTTCTCCTTCGGTGTTCACTTCAAAAGAGGTGCTTTCGGTATCGCCCCAGCCATAGGCATAAAACTCTTGGGCTACATAGTTATAAGCGCCCGGCCGCATTACTCGCAGTTCGTACTCTCCAGAGGAAACAGGAGTAAAGTTAAAGTTGCCGCCGCCAACAGGTATCGTTATAGTTTTGTTGAGAACGATGTTTTCCTTGCGCTGCGACTTATAGTTATAGTTTTCAGAGTATCGCTCTATCACCGACTCGTAGGTATAACGTACCAGCTGCACACGTGCTGTGGCTGCAACAGGTTTTCCGTTACGGTCAAGAGCTATCAGCGGGATATTCATCGGGCGGCGGGTACTCACATAGGCTTCAAACCTGCGGATTCCGTAAAATGCCTTTTGTGTGCTTACATCAAATTTGCTCAGCCTGTTAACGGGTCTTCCTGTCTCATCGAACACCGTGGTATAAACCGAGCCGTCCAGCAAACCTACATCCTGGTAACCGGCCAGTTCAAAGGTTTCCTGTCCTTTGCCCTGCGCGTCGGTCAGGCCCTGGCGCACGCTGTTTTGGATATCTACTGTGCCCGATGTTTCGATCTCAAAGTTATAGTCCGGGTAGTTCTTCGCCTCGAAGTATTTCTTTTTAAGGCTGAGCTGTACTTCATAGTTGCGGTTGGCAGCAGGCGGACCAAACAGGTTTAAAGCGGTCAGGTTCACGGTCAGTTTATCGCCCGGTACAAAAGCAGTTTTATTAAGCGTAGCTGTTACTTTCAGCCTGTCGGGCATAAATTCTTCTACACCTATTTTGCGGGAATTCAGAAGCACATCGTTGCCGGAGTATACTTCTATAGTATAAGTGCCCGTAACCGATGCTGTAGAAAGTAAGAACCTGGTTTCGAAAGCGCCTTCTTTATTAAGCTTGCCCTTCACACTGCGGAGTTCTTTGCCATTAGGTAACAGCAGTTTAATTTTGACAGGCAATCCGGCTACGGTTTCCCAGGCTGGGGTGCGAACTATAGTATTTACATGTACGGTGTCGCCGGGACGGTACAGATCCCGGTCGCCATAGATATAAGCATCATAGTTCAGTTCACCCAGGCGTTTGCCACCAACATCAAAACGGGACGTGTTTACCTGTGTCTGGCTGTATGGCATATAGTTGAAGTCCTGGCCAAGGCGGGCTGTTATCAGCCCCATAATAAAGTTAGGCGCCATTTTATCTATATTACTAAAACGGGCTACGCCATCTTTATCGGTAGTGGCTTTATGGATGACCTGGTTGTTGGTGCTGATAAACCGGATCTCAACTCCCTCCAGCGTATTAGCTTCCCGGATAGAGTTTGCAAAAACTACTACATCATTTCCCCCTTGCTTCGCAATCAATCCAATATCAGATACTGATATGATCTTAGACGTTTTGAGCCATTTCTTATCTGTACTCGAAACGTTTATCACATATAATCCCTTAAACTGGCTGTCAAAATCAAGATCGTTCAGGTCGAGGTGCAGCAGGTGTGTATTGCCTTTCTTGCGTAGTTCTTTTGTATTGTATTCGCGCTCAAAAATGGTGTTGCCGTTGGTATTGTTTACATCATAATAAGAACTCTCATAGTATTCTTCGGCCTCTTCGTCATAGTAGCCATCGTACATCTTACCGTCCTGCAGGTAGCGCAGAATATTGTTCTCATATACTTTCCCGATGCTTACTTTGATGCGTGGCACCTGCACCAGGTTAAGCGCTATATCTCGGGCGCCCTGGCTGCTCAGATAAATACTTTTCTGGTTTACAAAGGCAACAGTTGGCTGCAGTGTCTGGAAGGTAACCGGGTGCCTGTACTTTTTACCCAGTTCCTTTCCTGCTACTCCGGCAAGCTTTTCATCTATAGTTATAGTATAGTTCTCATCACCCGAAAAATTTCCTTTCACTACCAACCCGTTATCCAGGCGCTCGATAGAAAATTCTCGCCTTGGGTTTATAGTTACCAGGCTATGCAGATCGTCGTTGGTTATGGGCTGTGTCGTGAAAACATAGATGCGTTCCTGGCCTTCCTCGAAAGCAGTGGCGACTTCACTTATTTGCATCTGCTTACGGCTTGGCAGTTTTATCTCGCGTTCTATAGTTTGCTGTGTCTGGTAAGTGCTCCCCGGCATGGTTACACCTTTGTTTATAGCAAGTCTAACAGGTATAGCTTCTTCGGTTGCCTGGTTTACCTGCTTTAGCTTCACAACTATAGTTTCGAGGTTGCTGCTTACTACTTCCAGGGGTAGTTCGGTTTTGCCCTGGTACACATGTAAATTATCGCGCAGGGTGGCTATAGTTATGGGGTAGTTAAAGGTAAGCAGCAGGTTCGCTTCCAGTTCAGTCGGGTTGTTTTCGTTCAGGGTCCAGTAAGCTTTTGGTTTGGTAAGCGCCAGGTAAGGTGTGTGAAAAGTAAAGCCTTGTCCGCTAGGTATTTTATAGTTGGTCCTGGAATGGCGCAGCAGATTATCGGTTAGCTCAGCCTGGTAATTGGTACTTGGCGCAAACGGGCGGGCAGGAGAGAAGACCAGTTCATCCGGAGCGGTCCATTTAAACTGCCCTGGCACAGCAGGCCTGAATGTGATATAAGGAATTGTATCCCATTGGTTCAGGAGCGAATCGGGTATCAGCGCTTTATCAAACTTAAAAACCAGGTTTTGTTCCTGTGCTATTTCCTGTTCAAAGTTACGGCTCTCTAAAAGTAATTCGTCGCTTTTGCCTTTGCAGCCGTATAGCAGCGCAATCAGAACTATAAACCTAAAGGATAACAGGAGTGAGTAGGGTGATTTTTTCATAGAGTAGAAAAAAAGTAGGCCATAATCTTACTTAAATATAGAAAAAGTTTACTTGAAAAAAGAATGTTAGAGAATAGATTAAATTTCTGGCACACGAATTGCAACTACCCATTTCAGTTGCGTATAAAGTTTTCAAATCAAAAATTGAATGTTATGAAAAAGGTAATCAGTTTAGCTCTAAGCCTTGTATTGATAGTTGCAGTTGCCTTTAGTGCTTCTGCTCAAACGAAAGAACGTACAGGCTGGAGCCCACAGGCTAAAGGAGCCGTAATTGGTGGTGCTACAGGTGCTGCCGCAGGTGCAATCATCCATAAGCGTAACCGTGTAGTAGGTGGTGCAGTTGGTGCAGCAGTTGGTGCAGGTGCAGGTTATGGTGTTGGTAAAATAATCGACAACAAGCAGAAGAAAAAAGAAGCAGAGCGTATTGCAGCAGCTAACAGAGCAGCCGCAGCTAACAGAGCAGCAAATGCCCGTATGGCATCTACTTCTACCAGAAGAGCCACTCCGGCTAAAGCAGCTCCTGCAACTTCAAATGCCCTAGTTGCTAATGAAAATGCAATGGCTTACAATGGTACTTCTATGGCTTATTTAGCAGAGAACATGTTCCTGCCAAACCCGGATTTCGGTGATAAAGATAAACCATATCATACTTCTGAATACAGAAGAAAAAGCTGGTAATTAATACCTCTACTCATAAAAAAAGCCAGTCATTTATGACTGGTTTTTTTTTAATCCGTATAAGCCGGAAAATATATATGTGTTTTTGTATTTAAGTATACACTAAAAAACTAAAATTATGAGATCCTTAATCGCAATGCTATCCGTAGCATTCCTATTCACATCCTGCCAGAAAACCGAAGACGTTAAAGTGGTACAGGACCTGAATAAACAATTTATTGATGCTTGGAACAGCGAAGATGAAAGTAAAGTAGAAGCTATGCTGGCCGAAGACGTAGACTTTGTGCAGGGCGAGATTCATTATAGCGGTAAGTCAGAGGTTGCTGACAAATGGGTAAATGAGACCATTGAGACAATAGAAGACCTCAGACTGAATGTTGTAAGCTCCGGTATAGATAATAACATAGCGTACGAAGCCGGTACTTTCTCAGTAGATGTAAAACCAGAAGCACCGGGACAGCCGGGTGGCGAAGGCGAAGGTAACTTTATACTTCTCTGGAAAAAAGGGGAGGACGGTAACTGGAAACTTAGCTATGCCCAGCTGGAAGACATGCCGGTACAGGTAAAACTGTAATACATCAAACTATAAAACATAAAAAGAGCGGTCCTGACTATTCGGGATCGCTCTTTTTATTTTACAGAACTGCTTGTTAGCTAAAACTATAGCGCGTATAGTTGCCTCACTAACTATAGTTTATAGTTTGGAGATAAAGCAAAAAAGCCTGCCGGATTAAACCAGCAGGCTTTTGTTGTAGCGGGGAGCAGAATCGAACTGCCGACCTCAGGGTTATGAATCCTGCGCTCTAACCATCTGAGCTACCCCGCCGAATTGTGATGCAAAAGTAGGAAAAAGATTTAATTCCGCACAATACCTGAGCCAGAAAAAAAATATTTTATTTTCGATATATTAATAGAATCAAAAAATAACACTATACTTACTCAATCACTTACTATTATGCTCTATGATGAGATCAACTAAGACAAAATTTGTTGGAGAGTACCCTATAAATGCATCAGCCCGATTACTGTACCCTTACCTAAGCACAGCCAGCGGTTTAGCCGAATGGTTTTGCGACGATGTAAAAGTAGAGGAGAATAAGGTATTTAACTTTGTGTGGGATGGCAGCAACCATTATGCTGAAATGACCGGGTACCGGACCAACCGTTCTGTCCGTTTTCTTTTCCTGGATGATAACCGCCAGCATGTTTCAGACCCATCGTACATTGACTTTTCAATCGAATCGAGTGAACTGACTCAGGAACAGTTCCTGAAAGTAGTGGATTACTCTGATGAAGAAGATCACGAGGAATTGGCTGAACTTTGGGAGCACCTGATGCAAAACCTGAGAGAAATAATAGGCGGGTAACGTTCTGTCTGGTTCAGCTGCGTATCTTTGCACGTTTTTTGGTGTATGGGCGTTACACTATAAACCCATAGTGCCTTGCAAATACGCATCGGTTATTGGCTCTCATGAAGAAATTAGATAAACTTATTATCCGGTCGTTCATCGGCCCGTTCATATTAACCTTTGCTGTGGTAGAGTTTATTTTGCTCACACAGTATATGCTCAAATACCTCGACGAACTGGTAGGTAAAGATCTTGGTGCCAGCGTTTTCGGAGAACTTCTCTTTTATTTCAGCATAAACATGGCTCCGGTGGCATTGCCGTTAGCCGTGCTTCTTTCGTCCCTGATGACTTATGGTACCCTTGGCGAACACCACGAACTAACGGCCATTAAAACATCCGGCGTAGCCCTTCCCCGTATTCTGCGTCCTGTTTTTATTTTTACCACCGTGCTGGGTATTGCTGCCTTTTTCTTTAACAACAACATAGTTCCTAAAGCTAACCTTAAAGCCTATAGTTTACTCTGGGACATCAGGCAGACCAAACCAACCATGAACTTTAAGGAAGGTGCATTCTATAATGGTTTACCCGGCTATAGTATCAAGATAAATGAAAAGCTGGGAGATGGTGGCGCCGTTCGTGATGTAATGATCTATGACCATACGCAGGGCGGTAACAACAGCAGGATAATCTTGGCTGACTCGGGGAGAATGTTTACCGAGCACAACGATAATTACTTGGTACTGGAGCTTTTCGACGGCAATATCTATGTAAACCAGAGCAACAATACCTTGCGAAGCTCTTCTGAAGACCAGTTTGTTCGCCAGCGCTTTGAAGAAAGCAAGATCATGTTCAGCCTTTCGTCTTTTGACCTGAGCCGTACCCGCGAGGAGTATTTTTCGGATAACAAAATGATGAAGAATATTGCAGAATTGGACCTGGTGACCGATTCCCTTACCAACCTTTCGCAGAAGGATAGATCAAAGTTTATAACGAATGTAGATCCGTTTTACATGTACATGAAAGTGGATACTACAAGAACAAAAATAGGAGGGCAGGCAATTATAAGTAAAGAACTGGATAAAGAGTTGCCGGATGTAAAAGCCAGTACCCTGATGATGGCCAAGAATAAGGCCCGAAACATTAAGACCTTTACAACCAGTTATATCGAGCGTGTAAACAGTACCGTTCGCGAAGCCAACAACTTCGAGATCGAGATATGGAAAAAATACACACAGTCGGCCAGTATCATAGTTATGTTTCTTATAGGGGCTCCACTTGGTGCCATCATTAAAAAGGGTGGGCTTGGCGTACCGGTTATCATCTCGATCATTTTCTTTATTGTGATGTATGTGCTGTCTATACTCGGTGAAAAGTGGGCGAGAGAGGGCTTGCTGCCGGTACCGGTTGGCATGTGGGCATCCAATGCTATTTTAATACCCATTGGTTTGTTTTTCCTGTACCAGGCCCGCAACGATTCGAGTCTGCTGGAAACTGACTTCTGGAGAAAAACACTTACCCGCCTGAAACGTAATAAATTATAGTTAGGTTAAAAATAGAGTCCGTAAATAGTTTTTGATTAATTTAATTTTTTATATCTTTGCGGCTTATACGGCAATCTCATTGATAAAAACAGATTGATATTTATACGAAATGAAATTAACTACTGAAGCGAAACAAGAAATTTTCGAAAAGCACGGCATAAGCAAAACCAAAACAGATACTGGTTCAGCTGAGTCTCAGATCGCGCTTTTCACTACACGCATTACTGATCTTACAGAGCACCTGAAGATTCATAAAAAAGATTTCAGCACCCGTCTGGGTCTTCTGAAACTGGTAGGTAAAAGAAGAAGATTGCTTAACTACCTTCAGAAAAACGATATCGAAAGATACAGAGCTATCATTGCTGAGTTAGGTATCAGAAAATAATTTATTTGGGTTAGGGAATTCACAAAAGGGATTCCCTAATCTTTTTTATAATACCTCCCTTTCTTTTTGCCAGTACCCCCGACAGCGGCCGCAATGGGCAGCCCTGTTTTTGATGAAAAAAAATAATTGAAGATGTCACAAAACGCGATCACAAAAACAATCTTTCTTCCGGATGGCCGGGAGATAACTATTGAAACTGGTAAATTAGCCAAGCAGGCCGATGGTTCTGTTGTGGTAAAAATGGGAAACACGATGCTGCTTGCAGCTATTGTTTCTAACAAAGAAGCTAGAGAAGGTGTAGATTTTCTGCCACTTTCTGTTGACTATCAGGAGAAATTTGCTTCGTCTGGTAAGATCCCTGGTGGTTTCCTGAAAAGAGAAGCTCGCCTTTCTGATTACGAAATCCTGGTTTCGCGCTTGGTTGACCGTGTACTGCGCCCGCTGTTCCCGGATGATTACCATGCAGAAACCCAAATGACGATACACATGATCTCTGCTGATACGGAGATTATGCCGGATGCCCTTGCCGCTTTGGCTGCATCTGCTGCACTAGCTGTATCTGATATTCCATTCAACGGCCCGATCTCTGAAGTGCGTGTAGCGCGTATCGATGGCCAGTTAGTAATTAACCCTACTGTTTCTGACCTGCAGCGTGCCGACATCGATATGATGGTTGGTGCCTCTATGGACAGCGTTGTGATGGTAGAAGGTGAGATGAATGAAGTTTCTGAAGCTGAAATGCTGGAAGCTATCAAATTTGCACACGAAGCCATTAAAGTACAGTGCCAGGCACAGCTTGAGCTTGCTGAGATGGTTGGCAAACTACAGAAGCGCGACTACTCGCATGAAACTCATGATGAAGAGCTACGCGAGAAAGTACGTTCTGCTACTTACAACAAAGCTTATGAAGTTGCTATGCGTGGCAGAGCAAACAAGTCTGAGCGTAAAGAAGGCTTCGCAGCTGTTCTGAACGAGTTTGTTGAGTCGCTTGGCGAAGACCATGGATACGACATGGGCCTTATCAAAACATATTACCATGATGTTGAGAAGGAAGCTGTTCGTAACATGATCCTGGATGAACGTGTTCGTCTGGATGGCCGTCAACTGGATGAGATTCGTCCGATCTGGTCTGAGGTTAACTACCTGCCAGCTACACACGGTTCTGCAGTATTTACACGCGGCGAAACGCAGTCATTAACAACTGTAACCTTAGGTACCAAACTGGACGAGCAGATGATCGACAGCGCGATGGTATCGGGTTACAATAAATTCTTATTACATTATAACTTCCCTGCGTTCTCTACTGGCGAGGTGAAGCCAAACAGAGGTCCTGGCCGTCGTGAGATCGGACATGGTAACCTGGCGCTTCGTGCTCTTAAGAAAGTATTGCCTTCAGATTCAGAGAATCCATATACGATCCGTATCGTTTCTGATATCCTGGAATCTAACGGTTCATCTTCTATGGCAACTGTATGTGCGGGTTCGCTTGCACTGATGGATGCCGGTGTACCTGTTAAAGGCGGTGTTTCTGGTATAGCCATGGGGCTTATCACAGACGAAAAGACTGGTAAGTTTGCCGTTCTTTCTGATATCCTGGGTGATGAAGATCACCTGGGTGATATGGACTTTAAAGTAGCTGGTACAAAAGATGGTATCACTGCCTGCCAGATGGATATTAAAGTTCACGGTTTGTCTTACGATGTACTTTCTCAGGCTCTTGAGCAGGCTAAAGCTGGTCGTTTACACATCCTGAACGAGATGAGCAAGACGCTTTCTTCGCCTAACGCGGATTACAAGCCACATACACCACGTTCATTCAACATGATCATCGATAAAGAATTTATCGGTGCAGTTATCGGACCAGGCGGTAAAGTTATCCAGCAGATCCAGAAAGACACAGGTGCTACGATCATCATCGAAGAGAAGAACGAGAAAGGTCACGTTAATATCTTCGCCAGCGATCAGGATTCTATGAACAGCGCTGTATCTAAGATCCGTGCTATAGTTGCACAGCCTGAGATCGGCGAGGTATATATCGGTAAAGTTAAATCAATCCAGCCATATGGTGCTTTTGTAGAGTTTATGGCAGGTAAAGATGGTTTGCTTCACATCTCTGAAATCAAGCACGAGCGTGTTGAAACGATGGATGGTGTGCTGGAAGTAGGAGAGGAAGTGAAAGTAAAACTGATCGACGTAGATAAGAAGACAGGTAAATTCAAACTGTCTCGCAAAGCGATCCTTCCAAGACCGGAAGCTCCACAGCAAAATCAATAGTCATTTTTTTCTCCTGGTGCTATGCAGCATAGCTGTTTTTGCACCAGGAGTTTTTTATTTTTTGGGTTTCGCGTACAGGTTCTTGATTTTATTCGTAATATGTAAGAACTTTGCGCGATTTTCTGGTGTTACCAAACCGAGCCCAAAATAAACATTCAACATTTTTGCATTAATAATATACTCTGATGAGACAACTCAAGATAAGCAAACAGATCACTAACCGCGAAAGCCAGTCGCTTGATAAGTATTTACAAGAGATTGGTAAAGTCGATTTGCTTACACCGGATGAGGAAGTGTCGTTAGCACAGAGAATCAAAGAGGGGGATCAGTTTGCACTTGAGAAATTGACCAAAGCCAACTTGCGTTTCGTGGTGTCTGTAGCAAAGCAGTACCAGAACCAGGGCTTGTCTTTAGGCGACCTTATTAACGAAGGTAACCTTGGTCTTATAAAAGCTGCAAAGCGTTTTGATGAAACAAGAGGTTTTAAATTTATCTCTTACGCTGTTTGGTGGATCCGTCAGTCTATTCTGCAGGCGTTGGCCGAGCAGTCGCGTATTGTGCGTTTACCATTGAACCGGGTTGGTTCACTTAACAAGATCTCTAAGTCATTTTCAGAACTGGAGCAGAAATTCGAACGCGAGCCATCTCCGGAAGAAATTGCAGAAGTACTGGAACTGACAACCGCTGAGGTAGTTGATACCTTAAAGATTTCAGGCCGCCACGTATCCGTGGATGCCCCGTTTGTGCAAGGCGAAGAAAACCGTTTGCTTGATGTACTTGAAAACGAAGACGAAGAATCGCCGGACATGGGTCTGATGAATGACTCGCTTCGCAAAGAAGTACAACGTGCACTTTCAACACTTACAAAGCGCGAAGCTGACGTAATTACGCTATACTTTGGTTTGAATGGGGAGCATTCCCTGACGCTGGAGGAGATAGGTGAGAAATTTAACCTGACCCGCGAGCGTGTTCGCCAGATCAAAGAAAAAGCGATCAGAAGACTTCGTCATACATCTAGAAGTAAAGCATTGAAGCCATATTTAGGCTAAGCTTATAGTTTAAGCAGCAGAAGCCCCGGCCATAAAGCCGGGGCTTCTGTCGTTTATAGCGGTTGTCTGTCTATTTCAGTAGAAGCAATTCGGGCAAAGGAGCAGATTTTTTAGTATACTTGCATCCAAAATTAATTGCACTGATTTTCCATGGAAATAGAAAAAGTAAAATGCCTTATTATCGGTTCGGGCCCTGCCGGTTATACTGCAGCTATATATGCATCCAGAGCAGGTCTTAAGCCTGTATTATACCAGGGTTTACAGCCAGGTGGTCAGCTTACCATTACCAATGATGTTGAGAATTACCCTGGCTACCCGGATGGTGTAAAAGGCCCGGAAATGATGGAGGACTTTAAGAAGCAGGCCGAGCGCTTCGGTACGGATGTACGTTATGGTATTGCCACTGCAGTAGACTTTTCAGGTCAGCCTCATAAAGTAACTATAGATGATCAGAAGGTTATTGAAGCAGATACCGTAATCATTTCGACAGGCGCATCTGCTAAGTGGCTGGGTCTGGAGTCAGAGGCAAAGCTTAACGGCAATGGTGTATCGGCTTGTGCGGTTTGCGATGGTTTCTTTTACCGTGGTCAGGATGTGGCTATAGTTGGCGCCGGCGATACAGCAGCTGAAGAAGCTACTTATCTGGCAAACCTGTGCAAAAAAGTATACATGATCGTTCGTCGTGATGAGATGCGTGCTTCTATTATTATGCAGGAGCGTGTAAAGAAAACTCCGAACATTGAGATACTATGGAACTCGGTTACAGATGAAATTTTGGGTGATGATGTAGTAACAGGTGTGCGTGTTAAAAATGCCCTTACCAACGAAACCAGGGAGATACCTGTTAATGGCTTCTTTGTAGCGATAGGTCATAAGCCAAATTCCGATATATTTGCTGATTTCCTTAACCTTGACGAGAACGGTTATATCCGAACTATACCGGGTACTTCTAAAACCAATATTGACGGTGTTTTTGCTTGCGGCGATGTGCAGGACTTTACCTACCGACAGGCGGTAACTGCTGCAGGTTCGGGTTGTATGGCTGCCCTTGATGCGGAGCGTTACCTGGCAGCGAATGATTTGCACTAAAATTTAACAGTAAGTACTTCTCTGATTTGCACTTTATTTTAGTTCAGTCTGTTGGAGAGGTTACAATAAATTGGCTTTGATGTAGTTTATGTATGCGTACAGCAGAATTATAACTCCCCGAATGCCTAATTAAAGACCAATGCCAAAGTTTAAAAGTCCCTTATCAGTTGTACTCTTTTTATTGTGTATGCTTTGCCTGGCACAAGGCGCTACTGCACAAAAAAAAGCCAAAGACCTGTTTAAGGTTAAGTCGCCTAAAATACAGTACGTTCGTCCGGATACGACTATACTGATTGAGTATGAAGAGTTTGATGACGAGAACTCTGATGCCGGAAAATCTATTAACTTCAGTCCTAAAAAGGAGCTTTCTATAGTTAGCGAAGATACCACTGAGCTTGACCTGGGAGAGCAGCACATAGTTGAAGTGTCGGATGAAGTACTGATAGACTCTACCTGGATCAGGATTGCCGGTTATTATGCCATCTGGGATACGCGTAACATTAATCCTTACCGCATGGATGCACGCCAGCTGAAAGATACAGTAGATGTGCAACTATACGACCCGCGTTCAAATCGTAACTATAAAATGCCTTTAGAGAAAACTCCTGTAACCAGCCATTTCGGGCACAGGGGTTACCGCTGGCATTATGGTACTGATATTGACCTGGACACAGGTGATAGTATTTATGCTGCTTTTGATGGTGTGATACGAATTAACAAGTGGGATGGTAGCGGTTATGGAAACTATATAGTAGTACGCCATTACAACGGCCTGGAAACACTTTATGGCCACATGAGCAAGGCAATTGCCAAGCCAGGCCAGTTTGTTAAAGCAGGAGAGATGATCGGTTTAGGCGGTAGTACAGGTCGTAGTTCCGGTCCTCATTTGCACTACGAAGTACGTTACCAGGGTAACCCAATAGACCCAGAGCATATCTACGATTTCCCGGATTACCTGCTGAAAGGGCAGAGTTTCCAGATAACTTCAGCACTATTTAACTATTACAATAAAAGTAAAAAGACTTCTTCCAATAGTGGTCGCAGGTCATATTATCATACCATCCGTAAAGGAGATACATTATCCGGTATAGCTAAAAAATATGGTGTAACGGCCTCCCAGATCGCTAAACTGAATGGCATGAGCACACGTTCAACGCTGCGTGTAGGTAAACGCTTACGTGTCAGATAATAACAACATCCAACATGAAACTAGACATACTTACATTCGCTTCGCACCCTGATGATGCAGAGCTTGGCTGTTCCGGAACTATAATAGCACACATTGCTGCCGGCAAAAAAGTAGGTATAATTGATCTGACAAGAGGAGAGCTTGGTACGCGCGGAACACCTGAAACACGCGCCAATGAAGCAGAAGCAGCGTCTAAAGTAATGGGGCTGTCGGTTCGTGAGAATCTTGGTTTTGCTGATGGTTTTTTTGTGAATGATAAAGCACACCAGTTAAAGATCGTTGAAAAGATTAGACAGTACAGACCTGAGTTAGTGATCATGAACGCCATCCACGACCGTCATCCGGATCATGGCAAAGGTTCTGAGGTTGTATCGCAGGCTTGTTTCCTGGCCGGCCTTAAAATGATAGAAACCACCGGACCTGGAGGAGAGAAGCAGGAGGCCTGGAGACCAAAGGTAGTTTATCATTACATCCAGGACCGCTATATTAAACCCGATGTTATAGTTGATATCACGCCTTACTGGGATCAAAAACTGGAAAGTATTCGCGCTTTTAAAACCCAGTTCTATAACCCCGATGATGCTTCTGAAAACACGTACATCTCATCTCCTGAGTTTATGGAATTCCTGGAAGCAAGAGCTAAAGAGTACGGTCATGCTATTGGCGTAACGTACGGCGAAGGTTTTACTGTAGAGCGCCACATTGGTGTAAAGAGCTTATTTGATTTGATTTAAGACTAAGATTTTCGTTTAACTATAAACAGTAAGGGCGCTACTTCATGGTAGCGCCCTTACTGTTATAAGATAATCTACAGTTGTTAGGTTCTGTTCTTTCTCCAGTTCGATGCATTTGTAGTTGCAGCTATAGTGCCGTTATCTACTATAGATGGCTTTTGTTTTTGCATCAGCATAGCTGCCAACGCAACTGCTATAGTTTCTTCCTCTTCCGTCGGCTTCGGTGTCAGGTCATCTGCTGAGAAGTAACGCTCTATAAATTTAGTATCAAAGTTTCCGCTCACAAAAGCCTCATGTGTTAAAACAAATTTCCCAAACGGGAGAGTCGTTTCAATTCCGGTTATCTGGTACTCATCAATAGCACGCAACATTTTTTCGATTGCTTCCTGTCGGTCTTTGCCAAACGTTACCAGCTTCGCGATCATCGGGTCGTAATAGATCGGGATATCCATGCCTTGTTCAAAGCCATCATCCACACGCACACCCAGGCCTTGCGGGCGCTTATACGTTTCCAGTCTGCCGATATCAGGCAGGAAGTTGTTGGCCGGGTCTTCGGCGTAAACGCGCAGTTCCAACGCATGACCGTTTATAGTTAGTTCTTCCTGTCGGAAACTTAGTGCTTTGCCTTCTGCAATCTGTATCTGTTCGCGTACAAGGTCCAGGCCGGTTATTTGCTCGGTTACAGGGTGCTCTACCTGCAGGCGGGTGTTCATTTCCAGGAAGTAGAAATTCAGGTTTTCATCAACCAGGAACTCCACCGTACCGGCCCCTACATAGTTACAGGCTTTGGCTACATCTACAGCACAACGGCCCATTTCATCGCGCAGGCCCGGGGTAAGTACCGCAGACGGCGCCTCTTCAATCACTTTCTGGTGGCGACGCTGAATAGAGCACTCGCGTTCAAACAAGTGAACTATATTTCCGTGCATATCACCTAACACCTGTATCTCAATGTGGCGTGGCGATCCAATGTATTTCTCGATAAAAACAGAACCATCACCGAAAGCGGAAGTTGCTTCGCTCACGGCTAGCTTCATCTGCTCTTCAAAAACTTCCACGCTATTCACTACACGCATGCCTTTACCGCCACCACCGGCGCTGGCTTTAATCAGTATCGGGAAACCGATCTTCTGAGCGATCAGTTTGGCTTCTTCTACATCGGTAATGGCGTATTCGGTACCAGGCACCATCGGGATGTTATACTTGGCGACAGCAGCTTTTGCGGCCAGTTTGCTACCCATTAGCTCAATTGCATCCGGCGACGGACCAACAAATATAATTCCGGCTTCTTCTACAGCTTTTGCAAATCCGGCATTCTCGGAAAGGAAACCATAGCCCGGGTGTATCGCATCAACCTGCAGTTTTTTACAAACGTCTATAATTACATCACCACGCAGGTAAGATTCATTTGATTTTGGTCCGCCAACGCAGACCGCTTCGTCGGCAAAGCGCACATGCAGGGCATTTCGGTCGGCTTCGCTATAGATGGCTACCGTTTTAATACCCATTTCTTTAGCAGTGCGCATTACACGCAAAGCAATTTCACCTCTGTTTGCAATTAAAAGCTTATTTATTTTTCTCATGCCGGGGCTATTTTATTCTATAGTTCAAAGAAACGGCTTTGCGGCCAAACTTAAAAATCATATATTTAAAAAAGGCCTTAACTATAAAGTATTACATTGTATTTGATGACACAAAAACTTAAATTTGCGCTGCTCTATGCAAAAAATTGAATGATTGCATATAAAGCGCTTTAAGACAGAAAATATCCCGATAACTTAATTATTACTCAAGTGGATTTATTTGAAAAACTGTTGACCAATAGAGGTCCATTAGGTAGCCACTCTCATTATGCGCATGGTTACTTTACATTTCCAAAGCTGGAAGGTGAGATCGCACCACGTATGAAGTTCAGAGGCAAAGAGGTACTTACCTGGAGCCTGAACAATTACCTGGGCCTTGCTAACCACCCGGAAGTTCGCAAAGCGGATGCCGAAGCAGCAGCTGAGTGGGGTATGGCGTATCCGATGGGAGCCCGTATTATGTCTGGCAACACGAACTACCACGAGAAACTGGAGGCTGAACTGGCTGAGTTTGTTCAGAAGCCGGATGCGCTCCTTCTTAATTTTGGTTATCAGGGTGTGGTATCTATTATAGATGCGTTGGTTGACCGTCATGATGTGATTGTATATGATGCGGAATCTCATGCGTGTATTATAGATGGCCTTCGTCTGCACCAGGGCAAGCGCTTTGTTTATGCACACAATGATATGGCCAGCCTTGAGAAACAGTTAGAGCGTGCTACACGTTGGGCTGAAAACACAGGCGGTGCCATACTGGTAATAACAGAAGGTGTTTTCGGTATGTCTGGTAACCTGGGCAGCCTGGATAAAGTGGTAGCGTTAAAAGAAAAATTCAATTTCCGTTTATTTGTAGATGATGCACACGGCTTCGGAACAATGGGTAAAACAGGTGCCGGAACAGGTGAGCATTTAAATTGCCAGGACGGTATTGATGTTTACTTCTCTACGTTTGCCAAGTCTATGGCAAGCATCGGTGCCTTTGTTGCAGCTGATGAGCAGGTAGTAGAATATCTTCGTTATAACATGCGTTCGCAGATCTTTGCTAAGTCACTTCCGATGCCACTGGTAATAGGCGCGCTTAAGCGTTTAGAGTTACTGCGCACCAAGCCTGAACTGAAAGATCAACTATGGACAGTGGTAGATGCGCTTCAGTCAGGGTTACGCGAAAAAGGCTTTAACATTGGTACAACTACATCGCCGGTAACGCCTGTATTCCTGAATGGCCAGATACCTGATGCGACACAGTTAACGCTTGATCTGCGCGAGAACTTCAATATTTTCTGCTCAATCGTAGTGTATCCTGTAGTACCTAAAGATGTGATCATGCTGCGTCTTATCCCGACTGCTGCACATACCCTGGACGATGTGAAAGAAACGATCGATGCTTTTGAAAAAATTGCACAAAAATTGGACAAAGGCTTGTACTCTAAGTCTCCGGTTACCGCCTAGTTAGCTGTAAGGGCATATATTAAATTTCCTTAATTTTTGCTTCTTATTACTAAATGTGTATATTAGAGCTATTAAACCAAATGTTTCACTATAACAAATAGCTCTAATGAACAACAACTTTAGCAAACTGAGAGACCTAGTTATGTCGCTAGAATCTGATTTCGAAAAGTTCTACGACAAAAACAACGCAGCTGCAGGTACTCGTGTACGTAAAGGCATGCAGGATCTGAAAAACATGGCTCAGGACATCCGTAAGGAAGTTCAGGACATGAAAAACAGCACTGCTGATCAGAAATAGTAATCAGACAGACTACTGAAAATAAAAAAGGTGAACTGAAAAGTTCACCTTTTTTATTTTTAACTAACTATAAATTAACTAGTTAACTGTGATAAGGTAGTAGTTTTTCTTTCCTTTCTGTACTACCAGGTATTTGCCCTGAAGCAATTCATAGTCTATAGTTTCATCCGGGCTCTGTATCTTCTGGCGGTTAACGCTAACGCCACCATTCTTGATCATACGCTTGGCTTCACCCTTCGATTCGAAAACCAGGTTGCCTGTAACTTCTGAAAGCAGGTCACTTATAGTTTGCGTTTCGGTATAAGCACTTTTAGCCACTTCTATCTGCGGCACACCTTCAAACACACTTAGCAAAATATCTTCTTTCAGGCCTTTTAATGTCTCCAGATCACCTTTACCAAATAAAATTTCTGAGGCATCTATAGCAGCAATATAGTCCTCTTCGGAGTGCACCCGAATTGTAACATCTTTAGCTAATGCTTTCTGTAAAACGCGCAGGTGGGGAGCTTGTTTGTGCTCTTCTGTCAATCGTTCAATTTCATCTTGGGGTAGCAACGTATAAATTTTTATCAGCTTTTCAGCTTCCTCATCTGAAAGGTTAAGCCAGAACTGGTAAAACTTATAAGGTGATGTAAGCGTAGCATCCAACCAGATATTTCCGCCCTCAGATTTGCCAAACTTTGTACCGTCCGATTTTGTAACCAGTTTGCCTACCAGCGCAAAGGCTTTGCCGCCATCCATACGACGAATAAGTTCTGTACCCGTTGTGATGTTACCCCACTGGTCAGAAGCTCCCATCTGTAGCTTTACACCTTTGTTCTTATACAAATGATAGAAGTCGTAGCCCTGAATAAGCTGGTAAGAGAACTCCGTAAATGATAAGCCTTCGGCACGGTCACCTTCCTCATCAGCACTGATTCGTTTCTTTACCGAATCTTTGGCCATCATGTAGTTTACCGTCAGGTGCTTGCCTACTTCGCGCAGGAAGCCCAGGAAGCTGAACTCTTTGAACCAATCATAGTTATTTACAATTTCAGCTGAATTGGCACCGGCATTAAACTCCAGGAATTTCTCCAACTGTGCCTTTATGCCTTCCTGGTTGGCGCGCAGTGTAGTTTCATCCAGAAGGTTACGTTCTGCCGATTTGCCTGATGGGTCACCGATCATACCGGTGGCACCACCAACCAGGGCAACAGGCTTATGACCGGCACGCTGCAGGTGTACCAGCAACATAATAGTGGCCAGGTTACCAATGTGTAAAGAGCTTGCTGTCGGGTCGAAGCCAATGTAACCGGTTGTCATACCGGATGCCAGCTGTTCTTCCGTACCAGGCATGAAATCGTGGAGCATGCCTCTCCATCTTAATTCTTCTATCAGATTCATTTATACTTGGGTCTTTCTATAAAGGGCAAATATAAAAAAGAGTTGGCAGTATGTCAGAGTAAATTCAGATAGAACACTAGCGGGCTAAACTATAGTTTGTGAAGGTGTGCAGCTTAATGGTGTAACAGCATTCCATAGTTGCTTGGAATACGTATTATTATTTCAGGGTATAGTTTACAATAAATAAAGGCAATGTATCTCTAGTTGGTGTCATGAATGAGAAGAACTAGTTTATCCGGGGTAGAGTACTTCATCTTCTTTATAGTTGTGATTCATAGTATAGTTGGGGTGTATAGCTTTAACTATAACATACCCTTTTTTGAATCTTACACCAGCGAAGACGGCTACATAGAGAACATCACCGCATTTTCGTTACTTCTTGTTGCCGTGTTCTTTGGGGTGGCGGCCTCTAAGAACACCGGGTTTATACGGGTGGCACTTTGGTTTATAGCGCTTGTGTTTATTTTTGGCAGCGGCGAAGAGATATCGTGGGGCCAACGGATATTTGGGTATCAGACTCCAGACGAACTGAAAGACGTAAATACCCAGGGTGAATTCAATTTACATAACATGAAAGTGGAAGGCGTGAAGCTGAATAAGTTGATCTTTAGTACAGGTATGTATTCGGGGTTATTCTTTTACTTTCTGGGGTTGCCTTTGCTTTATAACTATAGTTCGGCCTTTCGCAACTGGAAACTTACGTTTATATCCATACCCAAACAGGAGTGGGGCTTGCTTTACCTTTTCAGCTTTTTAATTATTTTGATGATTCCAACTGGCAAAGCCTGGGAGTTGCAGGAGTTCACATTCGCTATTTTCCTGTTATCCTCTGTTTTCTATCAGCAGAATCCAAAGTTTGATGAGATCGTTGCCCGGCGAAAAGCGAACTATAGTTTGGCAGGCTAATAATCACGATTTATCCTTTCATTTTAATGCTGATACCTTAATTTTGTGTAGGCAATCTCTTACTCCGCACGCATGGCCCACACAGCTGAAAGTATTTTAGAACAACTCCAGAAACGCAACTTTGCTCCTGTTTATTTCCTGCAAGGCGAAGAACCTTACTACATTGACCTGATATCGGATTACATTGAGGCAAATGCCCTTCAGGAACACGAAAAGGGCTTTAATCAGGTGGTGATTTATGGTAAAGATGTGGATGTAGCTACTATACTGTTGCAGGCCAAGCGTTTCCCGATGATGGCGGACCGTTCGGTGGTTATAGTTAAGGAAGCGCAAAGCATTCTGGATATAGATAAAGAAGAAGGAGCCAAGCAACTCGAAGCTTATCTGAATAATCCTTTGCCATCAACTATACTGGTATTTGCCTATAAGCACAAAACACTGGATGGCCGCAAGTCGCTTTCCAAAACGTTCGCGCAGCATGCGGTAATGCTCACCACCAAAAAGCTGTACGATAACCAGGTGCCGGCGTGGGTTAACAACTACCTGAAATCGAAAAGTATTAAAGCTACGCCACAGGCAGTGCAGCAGCTAAGCGAGTTTATAGGGGCAGATCTGAGCCGCCTGGCAAACGAAATAGATAAATTATTGCTGAACCTGAAGCCCGGCCAGACTATAGATGAGAAGGTGGTGCTGGAGAATGTCGGCATCAGCAAGGAGTACAACATTTTTGAGTTGCAGGCCGCCATTATTGCCCTGGATGTTTTAAAAGCCAACCGCATTGTAAACTACTTTGAGGCTAACCCTAAAAATAACCCGGTCATCCCTAACATTGGTATGCTGTTTTCATTCTTCACGAAATTGTTAAGCCTGCACGCTGCTGCCGATAAATCGGATGCCGGGCTAAAAAAACTGTTGGGTCAGCAAGCCTGGAAATTAAAGGAGTATCAGCATGCTATGCGGGTTTACCCCATTGCTCGTGTAGTTGACATTATCCATTACATAAAAGTGGCAGATCTTCAGTCAAAAGGTATTACGGGTGGCGACATGTCTGAAGCAGATATTTTGCGGGAGCTGATGTTTAAAGTGCTTCACCCGGTTCCAAAAGTACTGGCAGTTTAATATTAGAGGGTTTGCACAATATTTCAGCCATACGAGCATTGTATATGTGTAAACCTATATTTTGTGGATGCTGCAATAATGTATACAAACTTGTAACAGGGCAGCTCGTTAAAATTTGTTAACTTTGAAAGAAGTGGCACGTAAATTTTGCCATTTATACTTTACCAGAATAAAAAACGAATAAGCCTGGCACTGCCGGGCCGTTTTATGAACATACTATGAAGATAGCGTACAAAATTGCACTGGCATCTGTGCTGGCGGGTGGTTCACATGTGGTAGTTGCCCAAAACACGCAGGTGTTTACTTCGCAGGATAAATACTTCCATGAGGGGTTAGAACTATTTGATAGGGAGAAGTATGGTGCTGCCCAGGAAGCTTTCCGTAAATATATTGAGCTGATAGGCGACGATGCCAAAACGGCCGATGCCCAGTATTATTACGCGCTTAGCGGTTTGTACCTGTTGCACCCCGATGCTGAACAGCTTATCCTGAATTTTGCCAAAAACTACCCGGCCCACCCAAAAACAGCACTTGCCAACTATGAGCTGGGTCTGTATTACTTCGAACAGAAGGACTATAAAAAAGTAGTGGATCTGTTGAAGCAGGCACCAACGCATTTACTAAGCATAAAGCAGAACAAAGAGCTCGAGTTTAAGCTTGGCTATTCGTATTTCGCTACAAAGGATTTTGCTAATGCTAAGATCTACTTCGATAAAAACAAAACCACTGGCTTCCGGGAGGATGTGCACCGCTTTGCATATGCATCCAATTACTATTCGGGTTACATCTCTTACCGAAACGGCGATTACGCTGCTGCCAAGGAGGACCTTAAAATAGCGGAGAAGAACGATGCTTATGCCCAGATTGTGCCTTACATGATCACTGAAATTCTGTACAAGGAAAACGATGTGTATGAAGTGATCCGGTATGGTGAAGCAGCCCTGGCACGCACGCCTAAAGTACAGCAGTCTGATGAGATAGCGTTACTGGTTGGTGATGCTTATTACCAGCGCGCAGACTATAAGACTGCAGACAAGTATTTCGACCAATACGCCCAGGGTAAGAAAAAACTGGATTCTGTTATTCAGTATAAGATCGGTTTTACAGACTATAAGAACAACAACTATAAGGATGCTATTACGCACTTTAAAGCTGTCGCACTTACTAAAGATGCCCTTGGCCAGAATGCGGCTTACTACCTGGGTTTAAGTTACCTGCGCGAAAATAACAAACAGTTTGCATTAACTGCTTTCGATCAGGCCCGCAAAAACGATCAGGACAAAGATGTTACGGAAGCAGCTACCCTAAAGTATGCCCAGGTAAACTATGAGGTTGGCAATTTTCGTGAAGTGATCAATTCGCTGACTACGTTTGGGAAGGATTATCCTGACTCAGACCAGGCAGCTGAAGCAGATAACCTGTTGAGCGAAGCTTACTTCAGTTCCAATAACTATCCGGAAGCGATCCGTCACATAGAGAGCATGCCGAAGAAGAGCTGGAAGATCTTACAGACCTATCAGCGTGTAACTTATCTGCATGGCGTTAACCTTTTTAATGAAGCGAAATTCCCTGCTGCAGTTACCATACTCGACAAGTCGTTGCAGTACCCGTACGACAAAGAAGTTACTGCAGCTACTCATTTCGTGAAAGGCGAAGCTTACTCGGTTGGCCAGCGTTACCAGGATGCTATAAATAGTTATGCGGCTGTGTTCCGTAACACTTCTGCCGGTCAGTCGGATTATTACCTGAAATCGCGTTACGGAATTGGGTATGCCTACTATAACACTAAGCAATACGACAAGGCGCTACCACACTTCCGCGCATTTGTAGATGGTACCAAGCCTAGCAACCCGAATCACTTCGATGCGATGCTGCGTTTAGCTGACCTGTATTATGTAAGCAAGAACTATAAGCAAGCCGAAGACCTTTATGATAAAGTAATTGCCTCGAACTCTCCGGACAAAGACTATGCTTATTTCCAGCGTGGTGTGCTGGCGGGCATTACAGGTAATAAATCTAAAGCAGAACAAAGCCTGAAACAGGTATTGAACGAATTCCCGAAATCGCGTTACGCGGATGACGCCCAATACCAGTCAGCTGTGCTTGATTTTGAAGCCGGCAACTATAGCCAGGCTGTTACTGGATTCAGCACGCTGATCAACTCGGGCTCAACAAGTAAGCTTATACCAAATGCCCTGCACAAGCGAGGGCAGGCTTACGCCAACCAGGGCAAGCACAACGAAGCCATACAAGATTACAAACGCGTACTGGATGATTTCCCAACATCAAAAATAGCCAGTGGTGCACTATATAGTTTACAGGAGTCGTTGGCAGCACAGAACCGAAGCGAAGAATTTGACGCTTACCTGGCAAAATATAAAGCTAATAACCCGGAAAGCACTGCTCTGGAAAGCATTGAGTTTGAAGCAGCTAAAACCCTTTACTTCAATGAGAAATACGATCAGGCCGTAGCTAAACTGGAAGCTTACTTAACTGCTTACCCGAAGAGCCCGTTTGTGTTTGATGCCCGTTATTTTCTGGCTGACTCTTACCTGCGTAAGAACGAAGGCCAGCGCGGACTGCAGCGCATGAAGGAAGTAATTGCTGAAAACAAATCGGAATACGTGAACCGTGCAATCCTGAAAGTGGCTGACCTTGAGTATGCGGCTAAGAACTATACTGAAGCCATTAAATACTATAGCCGCCTGCGCGATGTAGCCTCAAACCGTAAGGAACAGCAAAATGCCCTGACCGGCTTGATGATGAGCTACTATAACACGAATGATTTTGCCAACAGCAAGCGCATTGCCAGTGAACTGATTAGCCAGGGCAACGCGGCACTCAATGCTTACAATACCGCGCTGTTATTCAAAGCTAAGTCGACGTACGCGCAGGGCAACATGCCACAGGCCTTAACAGAACTGAAAGAAGCTGCAGCCGCTGCTTCGGACGTGCATGGCGCGGAAGCGCAGTACCTGGTTGCCGAGATCCTGTACAAACAGAAAAAGTATAAGGAGTCGCTGGATGAGGCCTTTGCCTTTAACAACAAGTTCTCGGGCCATGATTACTGGTTAGGTAAAACATTCCTTCTGATTGCTGATAACTATGTAGCGCAGAATGAACTGTTCCAGGCGAAAGCAACGCTGAACTCAATTATTGAAGGCTCGCCGGTTGAAGAAGTTGTGGCAGAGGCCAAACTGAAACTGGAGAAGCTTAATGGAGGCAACAGAGGCGCTGATACGACAAACGTAGGTAACGGCGGAGAGCAGAAGTAACATACAGTATAAGACAGAGAAGCATCAAAATGAAAAATAAGATAAGAAAAGCATCGCTGGCCATTGTGTTGTGTGTTGGCTACGCATTTATGAACGGTGTTCAGGCCCAGAACAACGGCTGGGGCGAAGGAGCAAAGCTGGAAGATGCAGAAGTTGTTGTAGAGAAGAACCGCGTTATTGAACTGCCAAATGCAGCCCGTAACTTCGAGAAGTTTAAAGTAGATCCGCCGGCAGTAGCTGACCGGAATGTGCGTTACCGTTTTGAAGATTACCGTTTGCCAGAGCAGGACATTGAATTGCAGATGCGCGTGCTAACTATAAAGCAGGATGAACTGACCAAACTATACGGCAACTATCTGAAGGCTGGTTTTGGCAACTATGCCACGTTGTACCTGAAAGGTTATTTCCATAACAAGCGTTCTGAAACTTCATCCTTCGGAGCAAACTTCAGCCACGTTGGTTCTGCACGCGGCCCGGAGGTAAAAGACCAGTCTGCAGTTTCGAACAGTAGCGTAGGCGTACATGGCGAACGTTATCTGCCTGGTTTTACAATTGGCGGCCGCTTAGGCTATGAGCGCGATAAGAATCATTTTTACGGTTACGCGCCAAGCCTGCAGGATGAAGTGGACAAAGACACTACAAAGCAGATCTTCAACCGTATTAACGCCAAAGGGTACATACATAACCAGACATCAGAATCACCTTTTTTATATAAGGCGGGTGTAAAACTGAATTACCTGAACGACCGCTACGACATGAGCGAAGCCAACATCGGCTTAAACCTGAACTCTGAATATACCATTGACGAGACATCAGGCTTTAAGGTAGATGCTGACCTGTCGTTTGTCCAGCACAAAGATTCTAGCAGTGTGTCGCGTACATTCTTTAAGCTTAACCCGAGCTACGAGCGCCAGTTTGGTGCAGCCCGTGTAACTATAGGAGCAAACGTAGCTTACACCGGCGATAATGTAAATGATGCGCGTCAGTTCAATATCTATCCGCAGTTCAGAATAGGAGTAGAGCCTATTAAAGATAACCTGTTGTTATACGCTGGTTTAGGTGGTGACTTGCAAAGAGTTACTTTATATGAGCTGACAAAAGAGAACCCATGGATCGCACCTAATGTAGAGGTGGCCGATATCAATAAAGGACTAGAAGTATATGGCGGGTTCTCGGCTAATTTATCGAACTATGTGCACCTGACCGGGCGTGTAGCTTACCAGAATTACCGTAACCTTTACTTCTATAACAACTCCAGAGCCGATTCTACCAAGTTTGACCTGGTGTATGACGACGGTGTAACAAATGTTTTAAATATTTATTCGGAAGCCGTTTTCGATTATATTGATGAAGTTCGTCTTGGTTTAAAGCTTGATTATAACAAATATAACACAGCATCTTTAGACCAACCCTTCCACCGTCCGGAGCTGATGGCGAGTGTTTTTGCGACCTATAACTTCTACGATAAGATTCTCTTTAATTCAGAACTTTACTATATTGGGAGTTCTTTCGGGCGTGTGTACAGACCGGATGGTTCGTTCGTGACCCAAGAGACAAGCAATATCATCGATCTGAATTTAAAAGCGGACTATAAATTCACAAATACCTTTACCGTGTTTATGATGGCCAATAATATACTTGGCAACAAATACGAAAGGTTTGTAAATTACCCCGTGAAGAGTATAAACGTGATAGGAGGCGTAACCTATTCATTCTAGTAAACCTATGGTAGCAAAGCACATAAAGTCCTTGCTCTATGAACACGACTGTGTCATCATCCCGGGATTTGGCGGGCTGATAACCCGTTATGTACCTGCCATGGTACATCCGGTGAAACACACCATTGCACCACCATCCAAGCGGGTGGCTTTTAACGAAAAACTGATCTTAACAGATGGGTTGCTCATCAATACAATTGCCTACCATAATGGCATCTCGACAGGTGAGGCACAGCAAATGGTGGCAGCTTTCGTTACACAAGCCAATAACCAGCTTAAAACCGATAATCGCTTCGAGCTGAGCGATATTGGTGTTTTCAGGTATAATGCGGCGCATCGTTTAGAGTTTGAATACAAAGAAGGGGATAACCTGTTGGAGGCCAGCTTTGGCTTACCGGAAATTTCGGCAAGGCCAGTGCGTGCAGAAGAATCTGTAGTACTCCGTACGCTGCAGAAAAACCGTGAACAGGATGTGCCACAACAAGGCAATAAATTTAAGCGCCGCCTTCGTAGGGTTTATAGTACAGCGGCCGGGTTGGTAATTGCCGGCTTAACCGGTTCTGCCCTGTACATGCTATCTATTCAAACTGAATACAACTTGAGCAGCCTTAACCCGATCGCGCTGTTTACAAATGCAACAATAAATAACCAGGCTGCTGCTTCTGACTATACCTCAGATTATGTACCGGTTTCGGAAGAGGAGCGCTTGGCCATTTACCAGAATCTTTTACTTAATGCCAATGCAGCAACTTCGGATGATGTTGCTTTTGCAATTTCTGAAACAGATAATAGCGAAATTAATCTTCAGGCTGAAAGCGATACATTAGCAGAAGTCGCAGAAACTGCAGTAAATGAGGTGGTTGTAGAAGAGCCTGTAGTTGAGCCGGTACTTACTGTAAGTGAAAGAACCGGTCGCTTTTATATAATTACGGGTGGCTATTCTCGTTTAAAGAATGCTGAAACAGGCCGCGAAGCTATCCGTGAAAATGGCCACGATGGCAAAGTGCTTACACCTTTAAAAGGTAGCCGCCTTTTCCGTGTATCTGCCGCTGATTTTGCTACAGCCGAAGAAGCACAGGCCGCCATGAACGAATACAGAAAAACTTACGGAAATTCCATCTGGGTACTCAATAACTAACATGACATCACTCTTATTACAAATTACTACCGGAGCACCTGCCGATACGACTGCGCTTGCAGAAGGTGCAACTGCTGCTGCTGATTCTTCTGTTTCATTGATAGATCTGGCGCTTGCCGGAGGCTGGGCTATGATCCCTTTGGCTGTATTATCGCTGGCTGCAGTTTATATTTTTGTGGAGCGCTATTTAACTCTTAAGAAAGCTGCCAAGAACCCTGAAGGTTTTAACGACCGCATAAAGAGCATGGTATTGGCCGGCGATATTAATGGTGCAAAAATGCTTTGTGCGCAGACAAACACACCTGTTTCCAGAATGCTGTCAAAAGGTGTTAGCCGTATCGGTAACCCGCTTAAGAACATCGAAACTTCTATCGAGAACGTTGGTAAAATCGAGATCAGCAGACTGGAGCGTAACCTGGCATCTCTGGCAACTATAGCTGGTGCTGCCCCGATGCTTGGTTTCCTGGGTACTGTAACCGGTATGATCCAGGCGTTTATTGCTATTGCACAGGCTGAAGGTTCTGTTAGCCCGCAGCTATTATCTGGTGGTATTTACCAGGCAATGGTAACGACTGCTGCTGGTCTTATCATTGGTCTGCCGGCTTATGTAGGGTATAACTACCTGGTTACCAAAATCGACAACATTGTACACAATATGGAATATTCGTCTATCGAATTCCTCGATCTGTTACAAGAACCACAACTATAAGCATGAATTTACGCTCTAAAAACAGGATAAGCCCCGATTTCAGCATGTCGTCGATGACAGACATCATCTTCCTGTTGCTGATATTCTTTATGCTTACCTCAAACTTTGTTACGCCTTCAGGTTTGCCTGTAAGTTTGCCATCCAGCAAAACATCTAACATTGTAATGCAGAAGATCGGGATAACTATAACCGAGGACTTAAAGTATTACTTGAACGAAAAACCTGTTGCCCTGGAAGACATCGAGCCACAACTGGCAGCACTTTTGCAGGGAACTCAGGAAGGGGAAGGAGTCGTTGTATTACATGTAGACAAGACAGTGCCGGTTGAGCACCTTGCCCGCGTTGCAGGAATAGCTGCTAACATGAATGCGAAAGTTACATTGGCCACGTTGCCGGAATAAGTTTTAAAATAAACTATGTCATTAGCCTTAACAAGAGAAGAAGAAAAGGATAGGAAGATTGCCGCTGGCATAAGCGTGGCAGTTCATATTATCCTGCTTTTACTTCTGATCTATATAATGGCCTGGCGCGCACCAGATCCGCCTGCAGCCGAGCTTGGCATTGAGCTGAACTTTGGCATGGACCAGGTGGGAAGTGGCGATGTACAAACTATGGCAACGCCAAATGAGTCGAAAAACGTAGAGGACAGCAAGCCTGCACCAACACAGCCCGATGCACGCCCGGAACCTGAACCAGTAGTTACCCCAACGCCGCCACAGCCTGTTGAGACACCAAAAGTACAGACCACGACAGCAGATGCTCCGGTTTCGGTAAAAGAGGAGGTGAAACCACAACCTAAGCCACAACCAAAAGAAGAAGTAGTTAAAAAGGAGCCTGAGAAGCCAAAAGCACTTTACCCGGGCAAACCAACTACAAGCACAGGAACCGGCAAGAGCGGCACTTCTGATGAAGCTACCGGTAATAACAACGGCGATAACCCGGGAACTGTAGGCGACAAAGGCGATCCGGATGGAAAGTTGGATGCGAAAGCGCTTTATGGTAAATCAGGTGGTGGAGCTGGTGGTGCACTTAGTATGGCCGGATGGGGATGGGGAGATATTCCTAAACCTCGTGATACATCCAGCGAAAGCGGCAAAATCGTTATCAAGATCTTTGTAAACGAAGACGGTATAGTTGAAAGAGCTATTGTAGTTGAATCAACAGTATCTCCGCAAGTGGCAGAACTATACCGCAAAGAAGTTTTCAGTAAAGCAACCTTTGTAAGAACATCAAGCGGAACAGGTGGTGCCTCCGGGCTTATAACCTATACGCTAAGAACAAGATAGCTACTTTAATGACCTATCAAGAAGTATTGGATTATCTATACCAGCAATTGCCGATGTTTCAACGCATCGGCAATGCTGCTTTTAAGAAGTCCCTCGACAACATTATCGCGCTCTGCGATGCGCTCGGAAATCCGCAGAACAATTATAAAACCATACATGTAGCCGGCACCAACGGAAAAGGCAGCAGCTCGCATATGCTGGCAGCGGTGTTGCAGGAGTCTGGTTACAAGACAGGGCTTTATACGTCTCCGCACCTAAAATCTTTTACAGAGCGCGTTCGCGTTAATGGCTTTGAGATTTCGGAGCAATACCTGATAGATTTTGTAGAGAACTATAAACAACTTTTTGAAGAAGTGCAGCCTTCGTTTTTTGAAATGACAGTTGCGCTTGCCTTTAAATATTTTGCAGATGAAAATGTAGATGTAGCTGTTATTGAAGTTGGATTGGGCGGCAGACTTGATTCTACAAACATCATTACCCCTGAGGCGTCGCTTATAACCAACATTGGTTTTGATCATCAGAATTTATTAGGAGATACTTTACAGGAAATAGCGGGAGAAAAAGCTGGTATCATTAAGCCTGGTATTCCGGCAACTATAAGCCTGAAGCAACCTGAGATAGAAAGTGTATTTCTGGAGAGATCTGCTGCTGTAGTTGCCCCTTTATATTTCGCTACTGACAACTATAGTGTAGAACTAAAAAGCCACACACTGGAACAGCAGTTGTTTGATGTGTACAGACAGGGCAAACTATACTTACCTGAACTACAACTAGATCTTACCGGAATTTACCAGCGTTATAACCTTCCGGGCGTACTACAAACTATAGATCTATTAACAGAGCGCGGCTTTAAAATTACTGAAGAAGCGATTAGAAACGGACTTGCAAATACAAAACAATTAACCGGACTGAAGGGGAGATGGCAGGTGTTGAGCTATAGTCCGTTAACTATTTGTGATACTGGCCATAACGTGGATGGAGTTAATCAGATACTTGCACAGTTACATAACCTGCAACCGAAGCAGGTGCACTTTGTATTTGGGGCAGTAAATGATAAAGATATTACCACGATCCTGGCAATGCTGCCTAAAAACTATGGTTACTATTTTTGCCAGGCAACTATACCTCGCGCTTTACCGGTTTCAGAGTTACAGCAGAAGGCCGATCTGGTTGGTTTAAAGGGTAAAAGCTATGCTACGGTGGCAGAAGCAATTATGGCTGCAAAGGAAAATGCTGCTTCGGATGAGGTTATTTTTATTGGCGGCAGTACCTTTGTGGTTGCAGAGATTGAAGAACTATAAATAATGAGCAGATCGAAATTAGCGAAATTCGCAACTATAGCCGAGCGCGATAATGTGGTGCAGGATGGTGATGAAAAATATGGTAAGCTTGCCGGCAAGTGGCGTTCAGAGCATTTTGGTAATGATAACCCGATAGTATTAGAAATTGGCTGTGGCCGTGGTGAATATACGGTTGGCATGGCTCGTCTGCATCCTGAAAAAAATTTTATAGGCATCGATATTAAAGGTAACCGCATCTGGAAAGGAAGCTCGATGGCAGTTGAAGAAGGCCTAGACAATGTAGCGTTCCTGCGCACTTTTATTGAAACCGTTTCGGATCATTTTGCTGAAGGCGAAGTTGATGAGATCTGGATAACATTCCCGGACCCGCGCCCGAAAGACCGGGATATCAAGCGCCGTTTGACGTCGCCGCGTTTTCAGGAGATGTATAAGTTTATGCTGAAGCGCGATGGCATCATTCACTTGAAAACAGATAACCAGCCGCTGTTCGATTATACCTTAGAAGTATTGCAGGATAGAAAAATAAAGCATCTGGTATCTACCACCGACCTCTATAGTTCAGACCTGCAGGAGCACACCATGGGCATCTACACTACCTACGAAAAACGCTACCTCGCTGAAGGCATCGCAATTAAGTATCTGCAGTACAAGCCGGTGAAGGAAAGTTAGAAAGTTTGGAAGTTAGAAGGTTAGAAAGTTGATTTATACTTTGAATAAAATAAGAAACGCCCGCTGAACTATAAATTCGACGGGCGTTTTATTTTCTTACTCTTGTAGAAGCAAAGCGTATTACAAGGTCTATTAACTTTTAACCTTCTAACTTCCAAACTTTCTAACTATAAACTAGTCTTCCAGCTCTTCAAAAATGTCCTGGAATTCGTCGAAGTTTTTGTAGCCCGGACGTATTTCTTCGCCTCCTTGTAAGCCTATGCCAGTTGGTTTTACATTGTTTACGATAGGCATAACATTCTCTTTGTTCAGTCCGAAACCGATGTAAACCTTGTGCTTTTTAGAAACTTCGCGCAGAAGCTTTTCATTGGTCTCATCAATGTTGTTAAAGTCGGTAGAGTAAATGATGAAGCTGTCTACAACCGGGCTGTAAAGGTCCATCATTTCCAGCAGTTCGCTAACTACGGTGTCTTTATTGATGAAGACCTTCTGAATTACCGGCCGGCTGATTTCTTCAATTTCGTCGATCAGGTAAGGCGTGTCGAGTTGGATCAGGTCGAGGTTAAATTCATCAGCCAACTCATTTATGATCTCAGGCTTTGCTCTTTCAAACTCACCAGCCAGTTTTACGCCCGACACCCAACCTGTAATTTCTTTCAGTGTTTGCGGCTGCACACGATTTGGGTCATCCAGTTTTAGGTTAAATCCGATCACATCAACACCCATGCCGGCACAATAGCGTGCATCGCTCAGGTTATTCACTCCATTTACTATTACTGAGGTACGTAAGCCCATAATATCTTTTTACTTAAACTATAAGTTTGCTCTTCTGTTATACTTTCAAGTGCCAAAGTAAGCCCGATTACCTTTTTAAAGCAACAATTTTCATCTTTAACTATAGTTTACGGCGTTGCACAGCTCCAATATTAGCTTTACTGAAATCTTTATTACTGCCGGGTTGTTGCTATATTTGTACCAGATTTTAATTGACGAATTTTTTAGTACCTTATATACATGAGTAAATTAGGAAGGGTTTTAGTTGCCATGAGCGGCGGAATAGATAGTTCTGTGGCGGCAGTTATGTTGCACGAGCAGGGCTACGAAGTGGTTGGTATGACCATGAAAACCTGGGATTATGCCTCCAGTGGCGGTAGCAAAAAAGAAACAGGCTGCTGCTCCCTCGACTCTATTAACGATGCCCGTAACATAGCCGTTCAACTTGGTTTCCCGCATTATATTATAGATATCCGTGAAGAGTTCGGTGATTTTGTGATCAACCACTTTACCGACGAATACATGGCCGGCCGCACGCCAAACCCTTGTGTACTTTGTAATACCCACATTAAATGGGATGCATTGTTGCGCCGTGCCGACCAACTGGGATGCGATTTTATTGCTACAGGTCATTATGCCAATATCCGTGAAGAAAATGGCCGTTATGTGATCTCTAAAGGATTGGATGAAAACAAAGACCAGTCGTATGCCCTGTGGGGAATTTCGCAGAAGAGCCTGGCGCGAACTATATTCCCGCTCGGAAATCTGCGTAAGTCTGAGATCCGCCAGATGGCCCTTGACCGTGGCTTTACGGAATTGGTTAACAAACCGGAGTCTTACGAGATATGCTTTATCCCTGATAATGATTACCGTGGTTTCCTGAAGCGACGCATCGAAGGACTGGAAGAGCAGGTTGCCGGTGGCGAGTTTGTGTTGGAAGACGGAACTATAGTTGGTACCCACGAAGGTTACCCATTCTATACTATTGGTCAGCGTAAAGGCCTTGGCGTTGCGCTTGGTTTCCCAGCCTATGTTACCCGCATCGAGAAAGAGAATAACCGCGTAATTTTAGGTAACTTCGAAGACCTGGCTAAAAACGCGATGACGGTTGGCAAGCTGAACATGGTGAAATATGATAACCTGATAGACAGACCTATACCAACTATAACCAAAGTGCGTTACAACGATTCTGGCACCGAAGCTATAGTGGAACAGGAAGGCGATAAAATGAAAGTGCATTTCCTGCACGGAGTTCATGCCATTGCACCAGGTCAGGCTGCCGTTTTTTATGAAGGGAATGATGTAGTTGGTGGTGGCTGGATTGAAACAAACTATAACCTCGACTATACATTAGACGTTCTGCCATCATGATAAAAAATTTGTTGTGCTGGATACTACTGGCTTTTGTTGTGGTTAGCTGCGACAAAAGCTATGTAACACCCGATCCTGTAGCCCGTGGCCTTAACTTTTACCCCCTAGAAGTTGGCGATTACCGGATCTATGATGTTACCGACATAAAATACCAGCATAACGTACCTACCGAACTTAACTTCCAGATGCGCGAGTGGGTAGCTGATTCGTTCATGGACCAGACCAATACCCTTACTTATAAGATCATCCGATCAATCAGAGCAAATGCTGAAAGTGAATGGGAAGATGATTCTGTGATGACCGTAACCAAGAATCATAACATGGTTACGCTTACCAAAGACAATACAAAGTATGTGAAAATGGTTTTCCCGGTGGAAGAAGGAAAGACATGGCACCACGATGCTTTTAATGATCGTTATGATTCTGATTTGACAGATAAAGAACTTTCTACTTATGTTGACTTAGACCAGCCTTTTTCACACGCTGACCTCCAATTTGATCAGACTTTAACTGTATTGCAACAAGGTATATTTGTTAGTCCCAGTCTTGGAAAGGATGAAAGAAAGGAAGTATATGCCAGAAATGTAGGTCTTATCTACAGGTTATTCAATCGGCAGAAATATGAGCCGTGTTCTGATTGTCCAGATGAAACAGAACCATACATCCTTGACGGCCACGAACGTCACGAAGTATTAATAGAGCACGGTAAACTATAGTTATATGCAAAGACTTGTACTTCTGATGCTATTCCTGTTTTGTTTTGGCAGCTTGCATGCCCAACAGACGGAGCCAAAGAAGTATCTTGTTTACCTTTCTGATAAAAATAACACCCCTTATACTATACAACAGCCGGCGCAGTTTCTGAGCGAAAAAGCCATTGCACGTCGGCAACGCCAGCAAATTTCTGTTACAACCCGCGACCTGCCTGTTAACCCGGCTTACGTGCAAACTATAAAAGGCACCGGGGTTGAGGTGTGGTACACGTCCCGGTGGTTTAATGCAGTTGTGGTGAGAGGAACAGCAGAACAGCTTGCCCAGGTAAATGCCTTATCATTTGTAAAGAACTCCCGCTCTCTGAATAGAATTTCAAGCCCTTCAGCTACCAACGGGACTTTGGCCGTCAAAAATAGCTCTGGTACATCTTCGGAAGCTCTGAATACTATGCTTGCGCCTGGCGATTATGGGTTGGCTTATCATCAGGCAAATATGCTGGGTGCAACTGAACTGCACGATGCCGGCTTTCATGGGGAGGGTATGACCATTGCTGTACTGGATGCTGGCTTCCCGGGTGTAAACACCATTCCTGCCTTCGCGCATCTCTACCAAAACAACCAGGTCATTGGTACCTTTGACTTTGTGACCAGAACTGAAAATGTATATGGCGCTAATGCTCACGGTACATCAGTGCTGTCAACGATGGCGGCTTATTTGCCAGGCAAAATGATCGGGACTGCCTATAAAGCTAATTACTTGTTATTGCGCACCGAAGACGCGCCTACGGAACATAATATTGAAGAAGTGAACTGGCTGATAGCTGCTGAATATGCTGATAGTGCCGGGGCCGATGTTATCAATTCATCTTTAGGATATACTGTTTTTGATGCACCCTCGGTAAGCTATAGTTATGAGCAGATGGATGGCAATACTACTATAGTAGCCAGAGCCGCTGATTTTGCTGCTGCAACCGGTATATTAGTAGTTACCAGCGCTGGAAACGATGGAAATAAAACCTGGAAATACATTTCTTCACCAGCTGATGCGGATTCTGTGCTGACAGTTGGGGCAGTTGATTCGCTGGGTGTAGTAGCGTCGTTCAGTTCGCGAGGGCCAACCGCAGACGGACGCATTAAGCCGGATGTAGTAGCGCTTGGCGCGAATGCGTACGTTCTGAATTCGGCGGGGAATCTGGTTAAGAGCAATGGCACCTCTTTTTCGGGACCAATAATGGCTGGCTTTGCAACAACTCTATGGCAGGCTAATCTCTCTAAAACCAATTACGAGATCATTCAGCTAATCCATAGGTTAGGCAGTAAAGCCAGTGCTCCTGATAATACATTGGGCTATGGTATTCCGAACTATAGCCGCATTGTTACAGGCTTGCCTACGCTGGGTGCTGAAGAAGGAGTAGCTCTTGTAAATCCGGTTACTGGTAATGATTTGATAATACTGTTAGCTGATAACTGGCGAATACAGCTTACTGAGCTACAAATTATAGATGCTACCGGCAAACTTATTCTTAAAAAGATGCTGCAGCCTGACCAGGAGCGGCAAACAATAGATCTGCAAGCACTGGCGCTGCAAAAAGGCGTTTACCTATGCCGGTTTATATCCGGAAACCAGATCGCTACCATTCGTTTTGTAAAACTATAGTTTACGGGTTTTGCCCTGACTATAAACCTATAGCAATAAAATTGATACCTTTGCCGGCATGAGACCACTAATCGCACCATCTGTACTTGCTTCCGATTTTGCCAACCTGCAATCCGAAGTTGAAATGCTGAACAAAAGCCAGGCCGACTGGCTGCATATTGATATCATGGACGGCCGTTTTGTGCCTAATATTTCTTTCGGTTTCCCGGTGATGCAGGCCATTAAAAAGCACGCCCAAAAGCCAATGGATGTACACCTGATGATTGTGGAGCCGGAACTATACATTGAGCAGTTTCGCGCAGCCGGTGCCGATGTTATCTCGGTGCACATAGAAGCCTGCAACCATTTGCACCGCACCATTCAGCAGATAAAAGCTACCGGAGCAAAGGCTGGCGTTGCTGTAAATCCGCATACTTCCGTAAACCTGCTGGACGATATCATTGCTGACCTGGACCTTGTTTGTATTATGTCGGTAAACCCTGGGTTTGGCGGACAGAAGTTTATAGAGAACACTTATCGTAAGACAGAAGCTTTAAAGAACCTGATCATACAGCGTAATTCTCAGTCGCTTATCGAAATTGATGGAGGCGTAAATCAGCAGAATGCACCTAAGCTTTTACAGAGCGGAGCAGATGTACTGGTGGCCGGCAGCTTCGTATTTACTGCCGAAGACCCTATCGCAACTATAGCTAACCTGAAGCAATCATCTAACTAATTTTTGCCTGATGCTGAAATACCTTTCGGTGTGGTGTATGTTGCTTTTGCCGCTGGGTGTTTTGGCACAACAGGCAACAATTAAAGGCACCGTTCGCACACCGGATAATGCGCCGCTGGAACTGGCAACGGTAGGTATTAAAGGCACAACCATAGGTACTCAGACAGATGCAAACAGTGCGTTTACGTTAACCGTTCCTGCTGAAGAACAGTTAGAAGTTGTAGTGCGTTGCCTGGGTTATAAGGAATTGATTCATAAAGCCAAAGTTGCTGCTGGTGAAACTATAACTATAATTCTTGTGATTCAGCCAGATCCGAAGCAGCTGGGTACTGTGGAGGTACGTGGCAAGCGCGATGGCGACACCCGCGAACAGGCCAGCACTACCAAACTGGATCCGCGCCTTACCAGGAACCTGCCATCAGCCTACGGCGATTTTAACAAGATACTGGTTACCTTGCCCGGCGTAAGCAGCAACAACGAACTATCAAGCACATACTCGGTACGGGGCGGTAACTACGACGAGAACCTGGTGTATGTGAATGGTATCGAGATCTATCGTCCGTTCCTGATAAGTAATGCGCAGCAGGAAGGCCTCAGCTTTGTAAACCCCGACCTTGTCGGCAATATCGAATTCTCTTCTGGTGGCTGGCAACCCAAGTTTGGCGATAAATTGTCGTCGGTGCTGAACATCGACTATAAAAAGCCCACCTCACTTGCTGCAACTATAACCGGCGGTTTAACCGGCGGCTCCGTGCACCTCGAGAATGCATCGAGAAACAAGAAAATAACATATTTGCTCGGCGTACGCCATAAAAATGCGCAATACATGCTGCAAGGGCTTCAAACTGATGGTGATTATCAACCTAAGTTCTCGGATGCGCAGGCGTATGTAACGATAGATCTGAGCAAAGGAGTTGAGCCGACCGGGAAAACTACACTGGGCATCCTTACAAGCTATGCTACCAATAATTTCCTGGTTATCCCGGAGTCGAGAGTAACTACATTTGGCACACGCCAGGTGCCGCTCAGGCTTTTTGTTGGCTTCGATGGCCGCGAGAAGATGGACTATAACACTTACCAGGCGGGCGTGAACCTGGCACATCAGTTTACTGCCAACTATAGTTCGGAGCTTATAATTACTGGTGTGGAGTCTAGGGAGCGTGAATTTCGAGACATTGAGGCCGGCTATCGCATATGTGAAATGGATAACAGCGGCAACTTTGAGGAGTGCCAGATGGTACTTGGGATTGGCAGCGAATTTAACCATGCCCGTAATGCACTGCTCGCCCGCGTACTGACTGCCGAATTAAAAAACTCATGGCAACTAAATCAGCGAAATAACCTACAGTTCGGTTTTAAAGCAGGCCTGGAGAAAATTGAAGACGAGTTGGACGAGTACGGTTTTGCTGACTCCTCAGACTACGTTACCCAAACATACGCCCTGCAATCCGATCTAGATCTGAATACGCAGCGCTACAATGCCTACCTGCAGCACACTATAGATCTTGATTCGTTAAAAACCCTGACCTACGGGTTACGGGCTAGCTACTGGAACTATACCAACGAGTGGCTTCTATCGCCAAGGGTACAGTATTCTTTTATTACGCGTCGTAATCCTGACCTATCCTTTAAAGCTGCTTTGGGTGTGTATTACCAACCACCGTTCTACCGCGAACTTCGCGATTTTGATGGCATTTTGAATCCGGACCTGAAAGCACAGCGATCTATTCATGCTATAGTTGGCAGCGATTATCTTTTCAAAGCCTGGGACCGCGACTTTAAATTAACCTCCGAAATCTACTATAAACACCTGACCAATGTAGTACCCTATGATATTGACAACGTGCGCCTGCGCTATTATGCCAAAAACAATGCAAAGGCTTACGCTGCTGGTTTTGATGTACGCGTGAACGGGGAGTTTATAAAAGGAGCGGAGTCGTGGCTGAGTTTAGGTTTGATGCGGACAAGGGAAGATGTAGCAGGTGATTCTGTGAATGTGTATGGGCCGGAAGGAAAAGTAACAGGCAGACAAGAGCAGGGCTATATCCGCAGACCATCCGATCAGTTAGTAAATATCGGTGTTTTTTTCCAGGACCATCTGCCTGATAACCCAACTATAAGAATGTACCTGAACCTTGTGTATGGGAGCGGCTTGCCATTCGGGCCGCCACGTCAGCCGGAGTTCCGGAATTCATTCACAGGCAAGTCGTACAAGCGCGTAGATATTGGTTTCTCTAAAGTACTTGTTCTGGAAAACGACCTTGTGGAGCAAAATCGGTTCTCGCTGGAGAGTTTATGGATAGGGCTGGAAGTACTGAACATAATAGATGCCAATAACCGGGTGTCTTACACGTATGTAAACGACATGAACGGCATTACCTATGCTGTGCCTAATTACCTGACCGGCCGTCGGTTAAACCTTCGGTTTGTTGCTAAATTTTAAGGTTTAGACAAAAAAAGAGCCTGCATTTCTGAGGCTCTTCAACTATAATTTCGTTCTATATCTTCCGTTTTTTCCAGGAACTATACGCATTTTCAATATCGCGGGCATAGGTCTGGTACGATTCCGGCTCTTCTTTACCTAATCGTATAGCCTTTGCCGAGAGGTTGGCTGCCATTTCGTATTCTTTGTTTAAAGCGTATAGTTTGGCTTTTACCCAGTTATTGAAAAATGTCTCTTTAATAGCGATAGATTTATTTACCAGTTCCAGTGCCCGCTGATGTAGCTCTTTCCGGGAAACCATGTAATCCGCGCATTGTGCCCAGATGTACCAATCGTCCGGTTCTGCTTTCTTTAAGGCTTCTTCTATATTGGCAAGCGCCTTTTTCTCTATTTCAGTTTCTATGCGCAACGAGATCTGAGAGTTTTCCCAGGTTAGATGCATAAAACCCGTGTTTGTTCCGATATCTGAAAAACTGAACTGCATTGTTTCGTGGAACTGTACAGGTTTAGGCGTTACGCGCAGGTAGGCCACATCCTGTAACTCATCATATCCTTCCAAGCCCCACAACGTCGTATCGCGGTTCAGTACAATGTTCCACACACTGTCGCTTTCCGGAAGTATGAAGAAAGAATATGTACCGGCAGGAACACGCTCCTGGTTTAGGAACAGCTCATCAGTAAAAGTAATGAGAGTTGCTTCGTTGGCGCCGGCCCTCCATAGTTTGCCATAAGGAACCAGGCCGCCAAACACCTTACGTCCTTTAACACCGGGCGCATGGTAGCTAACAGAAATATCTGTTAGCCCTATAGTTTGTTTGATAAAAGATTCAGGACTTGGTTGCGGCAATTTGACCTGTGCTTTGCTTACAGAGGCAATGGAGAGTAGTAAAACGAGAAACAGTAGACTTAGCAGGTACTTTTTCATGGGTAAAAAACAGTTTTTTATTATAGATACAGGTTCTTAACTACCCGTAAAAACCTTGCCAATTATTAGATCAGCACAAACATTTGCAAAGGTATAAAACATTAACCTAAACCATATTAACAAGTTTATCATTCAAATTAAACTTTATACTTCTTCGACTATTGTTATAAATCAGTTCACCCTTCATTATGTGCTATTCACCTGCCAGTGCTGTTGATCTACATTATTTACAAAACAGCATGAACTTAATACAACTTTTTCTTATTTAATTTGTATAAACCTTACAAATTACACTTAAATCAAATCATAATTATATTTATTGACTCTTTAATCAAGATTTTAAATTAAAGAGTGGAATCTTATTCGTGTTGGCTTTTATCTCAAAAGCTTTAGCGGGTAAAGTATATCCTTCTGTGCGCTATAGTATAGCTATGGTGAGTTAAATGAAGTTCAGTTTTACAGTTATAAATAACCCTTTACACTATGTATGTAAGAAGTTTACTCATTCAAAACTCATATTTAAATCAGGCTTATCAGCGATTGTTGCTGATCCTGATTTTTATGTTGTTCGCCCTGGTTGGTGTTCAGGCACAAAATGTCTATACCAATGCTGGCCTGGCTGTTCCAACCGTAACCTCAGATAAGGATGACTATGCTCCAGGAGAGATTGCCATCATAACAGGCACAGGCTGGAAACTGGATAGCTTAGTTGATATTCACCTGGAAGAAGACCCTGCCCATGATCACCATCATAGTTACCATGATACTAAAGTTAATGCCGATGGTACCTGGCGGATCGAGTATCCTATTGAAGAGCGGCATCTGGGTACTAAGTTTACGGTTATAGTTGATGGTAAGCAAACTGGCTATCAGGGGTTGGCTTATTTTACGGATAATGGCCCTTTCTCGGCTACTATTAGCCCAAGCACAGGGAATGTCTCGGCTAGTAATCAAACTTATAGAATAACAATTAAGAATGAAGCTACTTCTGGTAATCCTCAGTTAGGTTCATTTAGAATTAAGCTCCCTGCAAGTTTTGGAACACCGTCTGATATAAATATTACTGCTTCTGGAACATGGAACCTGGCAGGTACTAATGGTTATATTAATGGTTACAATTCTACAGATAGATATATTGGTATCACAGCTGACAAAAACTCTGACAGGTTAACAAGACAAAATACCTTAACACTTGAGTTCAAATCGAATAATCCCAATACTGCAGGGAACTATGAATTCACGACTGAAGCAACTGGCAATATCGGTATGGACTTTAGCAATGCATTAGGCACCCTAGCTACAGGTGCTTCACAACCTCTAGTTAGTATTAATAAGTTAACAACTTCGTTAACTGTTAATTCAGCTACAAGTCAGTTTGCGGGTACTACATCACTTTCAGCAGTTTTACAATCCAACTCCTTACCTATTGCGAATAGAGAAATATTTTTCCTTTTAGACGGGAACTCTGTCGGATCAGCATTTACAGGAGTTGATGGAGTTGCTACACTGGCTGATATTTCAGTTAATGGAATTAATGTAGGAGTACATGCTAATAAGATTTCAGCAAGTTTTGCAGAGGATGGAAGTTATTTAAGTAGTAATGGAAGTGCTCAGTTGACTATTATTAAGGCTGAAGCTATTATAACTTTATCAGATTTAGAACACACCTATAATAGCAGTCCTAAAACCGCTACTGCCACCACAAACCCTGCTGGATTAACCGGAGTAACTATAAGCTACAAACCAGAAAATGCCGATGAGAGCAGTTTTACCACAAATGCGCCTGTAAACGCAGGTACCTATGATGTAAAAGCTGTACTAACTAATGCAAACTATACCGCAGCACCTGTTACCGGCACACTCATCATTAATAAAGCCAACCAAACTATAGCCTGGAATAATCCAGCCAACATAACCTACGGAACAGCACTTTCTGCAACTCAGCTTAATGCCATATTATCAGCAGGCGATGGCGCTCTTACTTATTTAACGGCTTTGAACACAGTACTTGACGCTGGCAATGGGCAAACACTTACCGTTACCGCTGCTGCAACTACAAACTATAACCAGGCGCAGGCATCTGTAACTATAAATGTATTAAAAGCTAGTCCGGTTGTAAACCTTACAGTTGGTGGACCTTATACATATGATGGTAATGCGAAAACTATAACCAGTGCTGAAGTAACAGGAGTAAACAGTACTAACCTGGGCTCTGCAACCGTAACTTACAAACAAGGCGAAACAATTGTAGCAGCGCCAACCAATGCAGGATCTTACGAGGTGCTGGCCACTTTTGCAGAAAACACAAACTATAACGCAGCTCAGGCTACCGGCACACTCATCATCAATAAAGCAGAAGCAAGTTTTGCTGTTTCTGATGTTACCGGTAAAGTTTATAATGGCGCAGCGCAACCAATAACCGTTTCAACTGTACCTTCCGGTTTAGCTGGTGTGTCGGTTAAGTATCTCCAGCATAGCAACGAAGTACAGGCCTCAGCAGTGGTTAATGCAGGAGACTATACTTATGAGGTGTCGCTTGATAACCCGAACTATGCAGCCGCACCGGTCAGCAATTCTTTCACTATTGCTAAAGCTCCATCTCAGACAGTTATTACCATAAATGGCAGTTCGTTCACTTATACAGGTGCACCAATTGAGCCTGCCACGGTTAGCGTTACAGGCGCAGGCGGTCTTAACCTTTCGCCTGGGGCTACTTACAGCAACAACACTAATGCAGGTGATGCTACGGCCAGTTATAGTTTTGCCGGCGGCGCCAACCACGAACCATCATATGACAGCAAAACTTTTACTATAGGCAAAGCTACATTAACTATAGCTGCTTCTAATGCTACCAGAATTTACGGAGACCAGAACCCTGCATTTGCGGGTTCTATAGTTAGCGGCAATGTTCAGGGCGAGAGTTTTGCTGTAACAGCTGGTTCTGCTGCTGACGCAGCTTCTGGAGTAGGAACATATCCTATAGTTCCGGAAGTAACAGGTGCCACACTGGCTAACTATACGGTTGTGAAAAACAATGGCACGTTAACTATAACTGAACGGCCAATAACCATAACTGCAGATGCCGGCCAGACCAAAGTTTACGGAGAGAACGACCCGGCTACATTTACCTATCAGATAACCGCAGGCAACCTGGTTAATAATGACCAGTTGTCCGGCGTATTAGCAAGAGATCCCGGAAATGATGTAGCAGCCTATACCATTACACAAAACACGTTAGCAGCTACAGCAAACTATACGCTAACCTATGTCGGCGCTTATTTTACTGTTACGCCACGTGCTGTTACCGTAGCTGCTGATGCAAAAAGTAAAGTCTATGGCTCCGTTGATCCGGAACTGACCTATACTGTAAGCTCCGGCTCAGTAATTACCGGCGATAACTTTGACGGTGAACTGCAACGCGCACCGGGTGAAAATGTGAACACATATACTGTTACTTTGGGCTCGTTAAGCCTGGGCAGCAACTATACACTGAGCCTCGCTCCAGGTGCGCTATTCACCATCACACCAAAATCTCTGGTAGCTTCTATCTCGGCTTCTGATAAGGTATATGACGGTAACGATGTGGCAAGCGCAAACGGTAGCGTTCCTGCTGCTGATGTAGTTGGCAATGATAATGTGGAAGTAACTGTAAGCAATGCCAAATTTGATACTAAGAATGCCGGGCAGGGTAAAACTGTTACGGCAAATGTAACTATCAGCAATACTAACTATAGTTTGAGCAATACCTCGGCATCAACTACGGCTAACATCACAGCAAAAGACATAACAGGCTCGTTCACGGCTGCTAATAAGGAGTATGATGGCAACGAAACTGCTAATATAAATGGTTTAAGTCTGGCAGGTGTTATCAGTCCTGATGAAGTAGGGCTGACGGACGGAACAGCTACATTTGCGGATAAAAATGCTGGCACAGGCAAAACAGTAACCTTAACAGGTGCATCGCTGAGCGGCGCCGATAAAGACAACTATAACCTGACCTCAGTATCCACGACTACAGCCAGCATCTCCCGAAAACCTGCATCGGTAAGCCCTTCGGCTAACTCAAAAGTTTATGGTGAAGATGATCCGGATTTGCAGGGCACTTTAAATGGCTTTATCGCTGCTGATGGCATAACAGCTAACTACAATCGCGCAGCAGGTGAAAATGTAGGAAATTACGCGATCAGCGCAACTTTAAATCCAGCTACAGCGCTAACCAACTACGATATTACCTACAACCCGGCCAGCTTCGAAATAACCAAAGCTACACTTACAGCCACAGCAAACATTAAAACCCGAATTTACGGAATTGCTAACCCTGTGCTTGATGGTGTACTGACCGGTGTTAAAAATAACGACAACATAACGGCAAACTATAGCACCACTGCACAACAAGGCTCTGACGTTGGTCCATACCCGATTACAGTTAGCTTAAATGACCCTGACAATAAGCTGGGTAACTATACTGTAACTAAAAATGATGCGGTACTGACCATTACACAGGCTCCTGCCACTATAGCTTTAACCGGTCTGAGCAAGGTTTATAACGGTCTTGAGCAAGGTGCTGTAGTTACGACTTCTCCGGAAAATATTGCCGTAACAGTTACTTACAATGGTGCAGCAGCACTGCCGAAAGCAGCCAGATCTTATGCAGTTACAGCTGCGCTGAATAACAGTAACTATGCGGCAGAAAGTGCTACAGGCACACTGGTTATCGCGCCAAAAGAACTGACAGCAACATTAGCTAACCCGGGTAAAGTTTACGATGGCAACACAAATGCACCTGGTACAACAGCTACCTTAAATGGTATGATTTCCGGTGACGAAGTAACGACAGTTATAACAAATGCTGCGTTCAGTTCGGCTAATGCAGGCGACAGAACAGTAAGCGCTACGGTTTCGCTTAGTGGTGCCGATAAAGACAACTATAGTTTAGGAAATGTTAGCATCGCAAACGCAACTATAGCGCCTAAAGGGATAACTGCACAGATTACAGCCGGTAACAAAATGTACAACGGTAATGATGAGGCCAGTGCAACTGGTAACGTACCTGCTGCTGATGTAATTGGTAATGATATAGTGGAGGTAACGGTAAGCAATGCAAGGTTTAATAACAAAGATGTTGGCACAAACAAGCCGGTTACCGCTAATGTAGCTATCAACAATGCAAACTATAAACTAAGTACTTTATCAGTAGCCACAACCGCCGATATTACGCCGGCACCGCTCACTATAACGGCACCAAGCATGAGCAAATACTGCGGTCAGGCCGATCCGTTGACTGATTATAATTGCAATGTTTCGGGAGCAGTTCCTGGGGAAGTAATTTCAGCAACCTATACTATCAGTGGCACAAGCGTAGTTCCGGCCAGTAACGACCCTAAACTCAGCAACTATACGCCTACTTATGTAGACGGAGTACTTACCATCAACGGCCTTAGTCTTGATGCCAGCGACGCCAGTATCCCGCGCAGTATCCATGAAGATGTCATCATTAATGTTACTGTAAAAGATGGCGCTACCGATATTGCAGGTGTAACTGTTGATCTCATGTTTGAAGGTGTAGTTAAAGCCACTGCTGTAAGTAATGCATCAGGTGTGGCCACCTTTAACCTGGGTAAGCTTGCAGTTAATGTGTATGCAGTTACGGTATCGGCAGGAGGGGGAAGCTGCTCTGTATCTCCTGTGGTTTATCTGCCAGTTTACGACCCGGATGGCGGGTTTGTAACCGGCGGAGGCTGGATCAATTCTACAGCAGGATCGCTGGTTGGCTCTGAAGCTACCGGTAAAGCAAACTTCGGATTTGTGGCCAAATACAAGAAAGGTAGTAGCCAGGTTGAAGGCAATACCGAGTTCCAGTTCCAGTCAGGTAACATCAACTTTAAGAGTTCTGCTCACGATGCCGGAACGCTGGTAATATCAGGTGCCAAAGCAACATACAAAGGTACTGGTACTATAGCCGGCCTTTCCGGAACATTTAACTTTATGGTTGCAGCTACCGATGGCCAGGTATATGGCGGTGGAGGATACGACAAGTTCAGGATCAAGATCTGGAGTGGCGGAAATGTGATCTATGATAACGGAAAAGGCGCAGCAGAGAACGCAGAGCTCGGCGATGACACAAAACTCGTCGGGGGCTCTATCGTAATCCATGAAGTTAAATCTACTTCGAAAGGTACTAAGCTGGAAGTGGCCAAAGCCGTGGAAACAACCGAGTTCTACAATTATCCGAACACATTCACCGACAGAACAACGATCGCTTTCAGCCTTGAAAAAGAAGAAAGCTATATTTTGGAAGTTTATGATATGCGAGGTTCCCTCATTAAAAAAATAGACATGGGTGTAGCCAAAGCCGGTAAGGTTTATGAGTACGAGTTTGATGGCAACAATTTATCAAAAGGTATCTACATAGCCCGGCTTGTAACACCATCCGGAGCCAGATCGATTAAGATGTTGCTGAGTAAATAAGTTAGTTTAACTCCCAAACTATAAAGTGCCGGTTTCTTATGGAGGCCGGCACTTTATTTTTATTCAGATCCAAAACTTTTCCAGCACTTTATAGTTTAAACCAAAATCCTGCTTACTTTTGCAGCATACAATGCGCAACACCACGTTACATAGCATCCTTTCTACTCCGGCAACTTCTGTTGCCTGTGGTACTGCTGCGCACGTACATCATTTCCATCATTCCTCGTAAGAGGAATCATATAAACATATAGCCCCCGTTGGGTGTACACCCATTTTATACGTTGCAGGAAGCAGGGTATAGATCGCCTTTATTTTCATTTTCAGAACAAATTATATGCTTCGTATAGCTATCCAAAAATCAGGCAGACTCAGTGACGATTCGCTTAAACTTATCCGTGAGTGCGGAATTTCTTTCATCAGCAGCAGCCTGAAACTTAAAACAGAATCAACCAATTTTCCGCTGGAGATACTCTTTCTTCGCGACGATGATATACCAGGTTATGTAGCCGACGGTGTGGCTGACATTGGTATAGTTGGCCAGAACGTGCTGGTAGAAGAAGGCATGCAGGACCTGACCGTTGAAGAACTCGGTTTTTCTAAATGCCGCCTGTCGCTGGCCGTTCCGAAAGCCGACAACTATAGTTCTATCGAAGACCTGAACGGGAAAAACATCGCTACCTCTTACCCGAATCTTTTACAGTCTTACCTGACAGAGCGAGGCGTGCAGGCCAACATTCATACTATAAGCGGGTCAGTAGAAATAGCCCCAAGTATAGGCCTGGCAGATGCGATCTGTGATATAGTTAGCTCCGGTAGCACCCTTATCAGCAATGGCCTGAAGGAAGTGGAGCGTGTATTTAAATCGCAGGCCGTATTAATAGCTAATAAAGAGCTGAGTGATGAAAAGCGTGAGATACTGGAGAAACTGTTGTTCCGGATAAACGCCGTACAGCGTTCTCAGCGCTCCAAATATATCCTCTTGAATGCCCCTAACGATAAAGTAGCCGAGATATCGAAACTGTTGCCTGGTGTAAAATCGCCAACTGTATTGCCGTTGTTGGAAGAAGGCTGGAGCTCGCTGCACTCGGTTGTAAATGAAGACGATTTCTGGGATATCATCGAGAAACTAAAAGCTACCGGCGCACAGGGCATATTGGTTGTTCCAATCGAGAAAATGATCATCTGATGAAAAAGCTACTTTACCCGGAAACTATAGTTTGGTCCGAGCTGGCAAAGCGCCCTGTAAAAGACCTGCAGGAACTGGAGCCTACTATACGCAGCATTTTCAAGTTGGTGCAGGAGCAGGGTGACGAAGCCTTGTATCAACTGGCCGAAAAATATGATGGCAAGCGACCTGATGCTTTACTGGCTACTCCCGAAGAACTGGCTGCTGCTGAAAATGAAGTAAGTGCGGAGCTGAAAGCTGCCATTTTGCAGGCTTACAGCAACATACAACTTTTCCATTTGCAGCAGGCCGAGCAGATGCCTGTTGTTGAAACGATGCCCGGCGTTAATTGCTGGCGCAAAAGTGTCGCCATCGAGAAGGTTGGACTTTACATTCCGGGTGGCACGGCCCCGCTTTTTTCTACGCTGTTGATGCTTGGGATTCCGGCTAAGATTGCTGGTTGTAAGCAGATTGTACTTTGCACGCCGCCATCCAAAGAAGGTACTATTCACCCGGCTATCCGGTACACAGCTGCTTTACTTGGCATAGAAACTATAGTAAAAGCAGGTGGCGCACAAGCCGTAGCTGCTATGGCGTTTGGTACGGAAAGTGTGCCGGCTGTAAGTAAGATATTTGGTCCGGGAAACCAGTATGTAACTATGGCGAAGCAGATGGTTACGCAACTGGGTGTGGCCATTGATATGCCGGCAGGTCCGTCGGAAGTGCTGGTGATGGCCGATGAAACGGCTGATCCTGCTTTTGTAGCTGCTGATCTGCTTTCGCAGGCCGAGCACGGTCCAGATTCGCAGGTGGTATTGCTGAGCACATCCGAAACTATAGTTGACCAGGTGATAGCTGAAATTGAGAAGCAACTACAGGAACTCCCACGCGAAGCAGTTGCGGCGCAGGCACTGGATAACAGCATGGCTATAGTTTTAGAAGACGCACAGCAGATGTTGGATTACTCGAACCTGTATGCACCCGAGCATCTGATCTTGGCCATTAAAGATCTGCAAACTATAGCCAATGGCGTGGTGAATGCTGGGTCGGTTTTCCTGGGCAACTATACACCCGAAGCGGCCGGTGATTATGCTTCCGGTACAAACCATACCTTGCCGACCAATGGCTATGCCCGTGCTTACAGCGGCGTGTCGCTGGATAGTTTTGTTAAGAAAATCACGTTCCAGCATATCACAACAGAAGGCTTGCAGAACATTGGCAGAACAATAGAAGTTATGGCCGAAGCCGAAGGGTTGCAGGCACACAAAAATGCAGTAAGTATCCGATTAAAGAAACTATAGATGTTTGACTTACAAAGTATAGTTAGGCCGAATGTATGGCGCATGAAACCTTACGCCTCGGCCCGCGACGAATTTAAAGGCACTGCCAGCGTGTACCTGGATGCCAACGAAAATAACCTTGGTAGCCTTGCTGGCAACAACTATAACCGCTACCCGGACCCTCACCAGAAAGCCCTTAAAAGCAAAATAGCAACTATAAAAGGAGTGAAGCCATCGCAGATTTTCCTGGGCAATGGCTCCGACGAAGCAATAGACTTGCTGTTCCGAATGGTTTGTCGTCCGGGCCAGGACCGCGCTCTGTTTTTACCGCCAACCTATGGCATGTACGAAGTTTCGGCTAACCTGAACGACGTGCAGCTTGATACAGTGCAGCTGACTGCGGATTTCCAGATACCGGTGGCCGATGTGTTACGAAATGTGAAGCCCGAAACAAAACTGATATTTATCTGCTCGCCTAATAACCCGACTGGTAATTCTATCAGATCGGAAGACATCGAAGCAGTTCTCGATAATTTTGACGGGCTGGTTATAGTTGACGAAGCGTACATTGATTTTTCGGATGAGCCAAGCTGGACCACGCGCCTGCAGGATTTTCCGAACCTGGTTGTACTGCAGACTTTCTCCAAAGCCTGGGGAATGGCTGGCTTGCGCCTGGGTATGGCCTTTGCATCCGAAGAGATCATCGCCCTGCTCGACAAGATTAAGCCTCCGTACAACATAAACGAAGCTACACAGGACCTGGCGCTGAAAGCATTAGACCAGGACGAGCAACTGAAGTACATGATCGAAGAGATCATCCAGGAACGGCAGATGCTGGAATCGGCTTTGTCAACCCTGCCTATCGTTGAGAAATTGTATCCATCTGACGCCAATTTTATACTTGTAAAAGTAAAGGACGCCAACGCTCTGTATCGTTACCTGTTAGATAAAGGAATTGTAACGCGCAACCGCTCCAGCGTGCCCGGGTGCCAGAATTGCCTGCGCATATCCGTTGGCACCACCGACGAGAACCAGCAACTATATCAGGCAATGTCAAATTTTGAAATTTAGAAATATTAGACAAAGGACCGTTTGACAAAGGACAAAAGACTATACGCCTTACGCTCTTTCGGATTTGCAATCCGAAAGTTTATGACCAGCGGATTTGTAATCCGCACTAGCATAGGCGGTAGCTAAAAGCAACAAAGCGGATTACAAATCCGCAGTTAAATGGTTCCGGATTGCAAATCCGAAACAGCTATAGTTGTTCTTTTGTCACACATTCCTTTGTCACAAAGGCATAGAAAGAAAATGAAAAAAGCATTATTTATAGACCGTGACGGTACCATTTTGGTTGAGCCGAAGACCGATTACCAGGTAGACTCTTTTGAGAAGTTTGAGTTTATCCCTAAGGTGATCCGCAACCTGCACAAAATATTTACTGAGCTCGACTACGAGTTTGTGATGGTTACCAACCAGGATGGCTTAGGCACCGATTCTTACCCGGAAGATACCTTTTGGCCGTACCAAAACAAGATGCTGGACATCCTTAAAAGTGAAGGCATTGAGTTTTCGGATATCCTGATAGACCGCAGTTTTGAGCACGAAGGACTGGAAACACGCAAACCGGGCATCGGTATGATGAAAAAATTCCTGGAAGGTGAGTACGACCTGGCCAACAGTTACGTGATCGGTGACCGTTTGACTGATGTGCAGCTGGCCAAAAACCTTGGCTCAAAAGCTATTTTGTTGGCTGAATTTGAAAGCGATGAAGCAGCCCTGAATACCAACGATTGGGATGAGATCTATAGTTTCCTGAAACTGCCGCCACGCAAGGCAACTATACGCCGCCAAACTTCCGAAACCGACATCCTGATAGACCTGAACCTTGACGGCACCGGAAAATCAGATATCAAGACCGGGCTTGGTTTTTTCGACCATATGCTGGAGCAGTTGGCCCGCCATGGTAATGTGGACTTAACTATAGCTGTAAAAGGTGACCTGCATATTGACGAGCACCATACCATTGAAGATACCGGGCTCGCCCTTGGCGAAGCTTTTCTGGCTGCTTTAGGCGATAAAAAAGGCATTACACGCTATGGTTTTTTACTGCCGATGGATGATGTGCTGGCCCAGGTGGCCATTGATTTTGGCGGCCGTCCGTGGATAGTATGGGAAGCAGAGTTTAAACGTGAAAAAGTAGGGGATATGCCAACCGAAATGTTCTTTCACTTTTTCAAATCGTTCTCTGATACATCAAAATCAAACCTGAACATTAAAGCAGAAGGGCAGAACGAGCATCACAAGATAGAGGCTATCTTTAAAGCTTTTGCCAAAGCCATCCGTATGGCCGTGCACCGTAACCCCAACGACAATACACTGCCGTCAACCAAAGGGGTGTTATAGTAGTTTAATAATCAGTATTTTTGATTGTCCTTTGTGTAAGCTGGCTAACTATAGTTTAAAAATAAAAACGAAGTATAGTTTGCTTTTGTAAAATCAGGGCTTACATTTGTGACATCGCAACTATAAGCGCTGCGACTTTAAAAAGAACATGATCCAGAATCTTCATCTTACTGCATGGTGGTGGCACGTTACTCAAAGTATCGTGAACAGACCGGCTATGCAGTTATTGATGAGATAACAAAGTCTATAGCCAAAGGTATCAAAGGCCTGCTGTTCACCTGAACAGCAGGCCTTTTTTTATTTTTAGCCCAAACCAGAACCATGCGAAACTATAAATTAACTACTACCTACAAACGCCTGCTGGCCGATACGCTGACCCCGGTAAGTGTGTACCTGAAACTGCGCGACAGATTCCCGAACAGTATTTTACTCGAGAGCTCTGATTATCATGGTGCCGAGAACAGCTTTTCCTATATCTGCTGCAACCCAATGGCAACTATAAAAGCCGAAAATGAGCAGCTGACAATGCAGTTTCCGGATGGCAATGTAGTGCAGGAAACGATAACTAAAGACACAGATGTGCCAGGCCAGCTGGCTGCTTTTGCCCAGAGTTTTGAAGTAGAAAAAAGCAGTTTCAGCTTTATAAATAATGGCTTGTTTGGCTACATGAACTATGATGCCGTGCGCTATTATGAAGACATCGATCTTAACCTTCGTGAAAATCGTACCGGCATTCCGGATATCTATTATGCCGTTTACCGCCACATCATCGCTATCAATCACTTCACTAACGAAGCTTACATTTTTGCGCACAACTATAACCAAGGCGATGATGATGGTATTGCGCAACTGGAAGCTCTGCTGAATAGCCGCAACATCCCAAACTATAGTTTCCGGACAGATGGTGAAGAAAATTATAACATCAGCGCTGAGGATTTCCTGGAAAATATTGAAAAGGCAAAACAGCACTGCTACCGTGGCGATGTGTTTCAGCTGGTATTGTCGCGCAGGTTTGAGCAGGCTTTTAAGGGTGATGAATTTAATGTTTACCGCGCACTTCGTTCAATCAACCCGTCGCCTTACCTGTTCTACTTCGATTATGGCAGCTTCAAGATCTTCGGTTCTTCACCGGAAGCACAGTTGGTTATTAAAGATCAGAAGGCAAGTATTTTCCCGATTGCAGGTACTTTCAGGAGGACCGGTGATGATGCCGCAGATGCTGCTTTGGCTGAAAAATTATTAGCCGACCCGAAAGAAAATGCCGAGCATGTGATGTTGGTAGACCTTGCCCGAAACGACCTGAGCCGCAACGGCCATAGTGTAAAAGTAGAGACCTTCCGCGAGATACAATTCTACTCGCACGTCATTCACCTGGTGTCTAAAGTAAGTGGCACGCTGCATAAACAGGAAGACGCTCTTAAAATGGTTGCCAGTACATTTCCGGCCGGTACGCTTTCCGGTGCACCCAAACACAAAGCCATGCAACTGATAGACAAATACGAAACTACAAACCGTGCTTTTTACGGCGGCTGTATCGGCTTCATGGACTTTAACGGCAACTTCAACAGCGCCATCATGATTCGCTCTTTCCTGAGCAAAGATTACAAACTATACTACCAGGCAGGCGCGGGCATTGTAGCTGCTTCCGACTCACAAAGTGAGTTGCAGGAAGTAGACAATAAACTGATGGCTTTACGCAAAGCACTAACTATAGCACAGGAGATCAACTAAGATGAAAGTACTGGTAATCGACAACTACGACTCATTTACTTATAACCTGGTGCACCTGCTGCAGGAGTTGGGAGCCGACGTAACGGTTCGACGCAACGACAAAACCACTTTAGAAGAAGTTGGCAACTATAGCAAGATCATGCTTTCGCCAGGACCAGGAATACCAGATGAAGCCGGTATGCTGAAAGAGATCATAAGAACATTCGGTCCTACCAAAAGCCTGTTCGGTGTATGTCTGGGACATCAGGCAATAGGCGAAGTATACGGCGGCAAGTTGTTTAACAGCAACGAAGTATGGCACGGCATAGCTACCCCGGTCAGAGTTATCTGTGAACAGGAAAAGCTTTTTAATAACCTGCCAAAGCAATTCAATACCGGCCGCTATCACTCGTGGCTTGTGGAGCAGAATTTACCCGATTGCCTGGAACCGACTGCAGTTGATATAACAGGAAATATCATGGCGCTACGACACAAAGAATATGATGTACGAGGCGTACAATTCCACCCCGAATCGGTGCTGACGGAGCATGGCAAGGAAATGATTAAAAATTGGTTAGAAAGCTAGACGCAACATGAAAGAGATACTAAACCATTTATTCGAACATAAAACACTGAGCAAGGAGCAGGCGCGTGAGGTGCTGGTTAATATTGCCGCTGGTAAGTATAATCAGAACCAGATATCAAGCTTTCTGACAGTATATATGATGCGCAGCATTACTGTGGATGAGTTGGAAGGCTTCCGTAATGCACTTCTGGAGCTTTGCCACCGCGTAAACTTAAGTGCTTATAACCCGATTGACCTTTGCGGTACAGGCGGCGATGGCAAGGATACCTTTAATATCTCCACGCTTTCATCTTTTGTAGTGGCAGCCAATGGCATACCTGTTGCGAAACACGGTAACTATGGGGTTTCGTCTTCCTGCGGATCATCCAACGTACTCGAGGCGCTAGGAATAAAGTTTACCACAGATACAGATGCCCTGGAGCGAAGCATAGACAACTATAATATCTGCTTTTTGCACGCGCCGCTGTTCCACCCAGCCATGAAAAGTGTTGGCCCGATCAGGAAAGACCTGGCTGTAAAAACCTTCTTTAACATGCTGGGTCCGATGGTAAATCCTGCTTTCCCGAAGCTGCAGATGGTAGGCGTTTATAGTTTAGAGCTGGCCCGCATGTATAGTTACCTGTATCAGCAGCAGCCTGAAGTTAAATACAGCATCATCCATAGTTTAGATGGCTACGACGAAATCTCCCTGACCAGTCCTTTTAAAGTAATTTCCGATAAGGAAGAATCACTGCTGGATGCAGAAGCACTTGGTTTAAAAAGGCTTCAACATGAGCAGATAAAAGGCGGAGCAGGTATAACCGAATCAGCTGAAATATTTGTGAAGGTGCTGAAAGGAGAAGGAACAGCTGCTCAAAATGCTGTAGTTGCCGCTAATGCAGGAATGGCCATCCAATGTGCGCGGCCTGAATTTAAAACTATTGATGCTGTTGCGCTGGCTAAAGAAACACTTGAATCAGGAAGGGCTTATAGTTTATTTAACAAGTTAGTAAATGATAAAAATGTGGTAGCGGTTTAATTTTTTTAATCCCTACATCTCAAACTTACAACTCAAAAGTCATGAATATACTAGACGAAATTATTGCTCATAAATACAAAGAAGTAGCTGAACGCAAAGAACTATACCCAGTAAAGTTGCTGGAAAAAAGCCTGTATTTTGAAACACCGTGCCTTTCGCTGGAGCGTTACCTGTTGCGCCCGGATAAAAGCGGCATCATAGCTGAGATCAAGCGGAAGTCTCCGTCTAAAGGCGATATAAACCCTTACGTGTCGGTAGAGCGCACTTCAATTGGTTATATGCAGGCAGGTGCTTCTGCTTTATCAATCCTTACTGACTCTAACTATTTTGGAGGGAAAAATGAAGACCTGACTATAGCCCGAAAATTCAATTACTGCCCGATCCTGCGCAAGGACTTTACAGTGGATGAGTACCAGATCGTGGAAGCGAAATCTATCGGAGGGGATGCCATACTGCTGATTGCTGCCGCACTGGAATCTGCGCGGTTGAAAGAGTTAGCCGCTTTTGCTCGATCATTGGGTTTAGAAGTGCTGCTTGAAGTTCATAATAAAGAAGAACTTGACGAGTCGTTGAATGAGCATGTAACTATAGTTGGCGTGAATAACCGCAACCTGAAAACATTTAAGACCGATATTGGCTTATCGTTTGAGTTGGCACAGTACATTCCGCAGGGCATTACCAAGGTTTCTGAAAGTGGCTTAAGCCAGGCGCAGTCGCTGGTGGATTTGCAGCAGGCAGGCTACAATGGTTTTCTGATCGGGGAGACCTTTATGACTGATAGTCGTCCTGAGCGTGCTGCAGCAGCTTTTATAAAAGAACTACGTCAATTACAGGAGTTAAAACAACAAGTAGCATGAAGGTAAAAGTTTGCGGCATGCGCGACCCGGAGAATATTAGGCAGGTTGCAGCATTAGAGCCAGACTTTATGGGCTTTATCTTTTACGAAGGCTCCAAACGCTACTGTCAGAACTCTATTACTCCTGATCTTCTGGCGGAACTGCCGGCAACTATAAAAAAGGTAGGTGTATTTGTGAATGAAACTACGGAAACTATACTGCATACCGTACGCAATTATAATCTTGATTTGGTACAGCTGCACGGCCGCGAAACTCCCAGGCAATGCCAGGAGATTAAGGACTCTGGAATTGAAGTAATAAAGGCTTTCTCGGTTGACGACAGTTTTGTTTTTGAAAATACGCTACTCTATGAGCGAAGCTGTGATTATTTCCTGTTCGATACGCGGGGCAACAACTATGGCGGCAATGGTACTGTTTTCGACTGGGAGATCCTGAAAGGCTATTTGTCACCAAAATCCTACTTCCTGAGTGGCGGACTAAACCTGGAGAACCTGAAGAGCAGGGAATTTGAAAGGATCCGGCCGAAACCGTTTGCCCTTGATGTGAACAGCGGCTTTGAGTTGGAGCCGGGGGTGAAGGATGTGGAGCAAGTAAAGGAGCTGATCAGTTTTATTAAAGAGAAGAATTAAAAACTGTCATCTCGACGATAGGAGAGATCTGAATCAAAAAAGTATCAGATTTCTCCCGCCGGTCGAAATGACAGCTAAAGTATAAATGACAACAGCCACATATTAGTCTTGTGTCTAACGTCTAAAATCTAACGTCTAAAACATGAATTATAACGTTGACGAAAACGGCTTTTACGGCAAATTCGGTGGTGCTTATGTACCAGAAATGCTGTATCCGAATGTGGAGGAGCTGCGCCAGAATTACCTGAAGATCATGGCTGAGCCGGAGTTTCAGGAAGAAATGCAACTGTTGCTAAAAGATTATGTTGGCCGGCCTACGCCGCTGTATTTTGCCAAACGCCTGTCTGAGAAATATAATACCAACATTTACCTCAAGCGCGAAGACCTGAACCATACCGGCGCACACAAAATTAACAACACGGTTGGCCAGGTACTGATGGCAAAGCGACTTGGAAAAAAACGAATTATAGCTGAGACCGGTGCAGGGCAACATGGTGTGGCTACAGCTACGGTTTGTGCTTTAATGGGCCTGAAGTGCATCGTGTATATGGGTGAAGTAGATATTGAACGTCAGGCACCTAATGTTGCCAGAATGAAAATGTTAGGTGCCACCGTGGTGCCTGCCACCAGCGGCAGTAAAACCCTGAAAGACGCTACCAACGAAGCCATCCGCGACTGGATCAATAACCCGGAAGATACTTACTATATCATTGGTTCTGTAGTTGGTCCCCACCCGTACCCGGATATGGTGGCCCGTTTCCAATCCGTGATATCAAAAGAGATTAAAGCGCAGCTGATGGAGAAAACCGGCAGCGAGAACCCGGATTATGTGGTGGCTTGTGTTGGCGGTGGCAGCAATGCAGCGGGTGCTTTTTACCATTACCTGGACACCCCGGAAGTAAAACTGGTAGCCGTAGAGGCAGCTGGTTTAGGTGTAAATTCCGGTGAGTCGGCAGCTACTTCAGTATTAGGTCGTGAAGGAATCATACACGGCAGCCGCACCTTACTGATGCAGACAGAAGACGGTCAGGTAACAGAGCCATATTCTATTTCTGCTGGTCTGGATTACCCGGGAGTTGGGCCGTTGCACGCACACCTGCACCAATCTGGCAGAGCTATTTTCGAAAGTATAACCGACGACGAAGCGCTACAGGCCGTGCTGGAACTGACAAGGCTGGAAGGCATTATTCCTGCCCTGGAAAGTGCACACGCCCTGGCTGCACTTGGCAGAATCGGAGCTAAGCCCGATGAAGTTATAGTTGTGAACCTGTCTGGTCGCGGCGATAAAGATTTAACCACCTACCTAGACAGATTTGAGCTGCATGGAAAATAGAATCAAGAACCTTTTCGAAAAAAAGCCGCAGGGGCTGCTGTCTGTCTACTTCACGGCAGGTTACCCAAACCTGGAAGATACTGTACCGATCATCCTGGAGTTGGAGAAAAATGGCGTGGATCTGATAGAAGTTGGAATGCCTTTTTCGGACCCTTTAGCTGACGGACCAACTATACAGCAAAGCAGCGAAGTTGCCCTTCGCAATGGCATGACCATTCCGAAATTGTTTGAGCAGTTAAAAGATATCCGTCAGCACACGCAGATTCCGTTGGTACTGATGGGTTACCTGAATCCGGTGATGCAGTACGGTATGGAGCGCTTTTTACTGAAAGCTAAAGAGATCGGTGTAGACGGCATTATCCTTCCGGATCTGCCTTTATCGGACTATGTGCGGGAATACAAGGCTTTGTTTGAGCAGCATAACCTGAGCAAGATATTCCTGATAACGCCACAGACACCGGAGCAGCGCATCCGCGAGATCGATAGCCATACGAATGGTTTTGTGTATATGGTTTCGTCGGCATCGGTAACGGGTAGCACCAATGGTAATGCAGTAGTCAACACCGATTATTTTGAGCGGGTAGGGCAGATGGGGCTCCGAAATCCGGGCATGATTGGCTTTGGAATTCACAACCGCGATACGTTTTCGCAGGCCTGCAACCATGCGCGAGGCGCCATCATCGGCAGTGCATTTATAAAGGCGCTAGCCCAGGAAGGTAGCCTGCAGCAAAACATCCAGACATTTATCCAAAGCATTAAACAAGAAGTATGATCATACAATTGCAGCAAGGTATACCTGCTGAACTCAAAGAGAACATCCTGCAGCAGATAAAGGCTGTTGGTTTTAAAGGCAACGAAGTGCTGACCCAGGAAGGCCATTATATAGTTGGTATTGGCAAGAAGGATTTTGATATCCGTACTATTGGCCAATTACCCGGCGTGGCAGACATTCACCGCGTGTCGGATGAGTATAAGCTGATCTCCCGCAAATGGAAAGTAGAACCAACCCGAATTGACTTGGGTGATGGCGTAGTGATCGGTGAAGGTCAGTTCAGTATCATGGCTGGTCCGTGCTCCATCGAAAGCGAAAAGCAAATTGAGCTGGTGGTGCAGCACCTGGTAGAGAATAACGTGAAGATCATGCGCGGTGGTGTTTTCAAACCGCGTAGCTCGCCTTATGCATTCCGTGGATTGGGGCTGGAAGGCTTGCAGATGTTTCACCGCATTTGCCGCGAGAATGGCATCAAGATTATAACAGAAGTAATGCAGGTTTCGCAAATTGAGGATATGGTTGATTTTGTGGATGTGTTCCAGGTTGGAGCCCGTAACAGCCAGAACTTTAATTTGCTGGACTCTTTAGGCGAAGCGCAGAAACCGGTGTTGTTGAAACGTGGCATTTCCGGAACTATAGAAGAACTTTTGCAAGCTGCCGAATACATCTTCTCGAACGGAAATGAGAAGATCATGCTGTGTGAACGCGGCATCAGATCTTACGAAAACGCTTACCGTAACGTGCTGGACCTGAATGCTGTACCAGTGCTTAAAGCCAAAACCCACCTGCCGGTTATAGTTGATCCATCGCATGGCATCGGCCTACGCGATTATGTAGAAGAAATGTCGTTGGCTGCAGTAATGGCCGGAGCCGATGGCGTTATCTACGAAACACATCAGAAGCCGGAAGAAGCTTTCTCGGATGGACAGCAAACGGTAAACTTCAAAGAATCGGAGAGACTGATAAAAAGAATGCGACAGGCGTATAGTTTGCGTGAGAGTTTTTAAGCGCTAGCAAAAGTCCCCCTTTGAAGGGGGTAGGGGGATGTTGATCATGCACGAGTAAACACCCCTATTGACTAATGGTCGCAAGTTTCGAACTCTCGTTCTCACTTGTCCTCAAGGGGACAGTATCTCGAACTATAGTTGGGCCTCTGGACAAGTCGGATTACATACGCATGCCTAGAATTATTTTTAAGACCTCGCAGCGTGCGCAGCTCCTGCGAGCGTCTGGCTTAGGATAGGCCTTTGCTTCGTAGTATTAGACGCTCGCGGGTCGTAAAGACGCCGCGAGGTCTGTAAAGAAAAAAGCCCGGTGCAATTAAGTACCGGGCTTTTAGTTTTAGTTGCTCGCTGGTTTCAATGTTTCATCTAACCATTTAAAGAACTCACGCTGCCAAACGATGGCATTTTGCGGCTGCAGTACCCAGTGGTTTTCATCCGGTAAGTACAACAGGCGGCTCTTAATGCCTTTCAGTTGTGCTAACTGGAATGCCTGTAAGCCCTGCTCGATACCAACCCGGAAATCCTGTCCACCCTGAACTATAAGAATCGGTGTATCCCATTTGTTGGCTTGCTCGATCGGGTTATACTCTTTGTAAGTTGCAGGAGCTTTGTTTTCCCAGTAAGGACCTTTCAGTTCGTTGTTGGCAAAGAAAAGCTCTTCGGTAGTGCCATACCAGCTGCGCATATCAAACAAACCGTCGTGTGCAATAAAAGTCTTGAAGCGACCATCGTGCAGACCGGCCAGCATAAACACCGAGTAACCACCGTAGCTTGCACCCACAGCACCAAGTCTGTCTTTGTCTACATACTTTTCTTTAGCCAAGTCATCAATGGCAGTAAGGTAATCGCGGATAGGCTGCCCACCCCAGTCACCGCTGATCTGGCGGTTCCACTCGTCGCCGTGGCCCGGCATACCGCGTCTGTTTGGCGCGATAACGATGTAGCCATTGGCTGCCATTAGTTGCATGTTCCAGCGGTAAGAGTAGAATTGCGTCAGTGCCGACTGCGGACCGCCCTGGCAGTAAAGCAGTGTCGGATATTTCTTGTTCGGGTCAAAATCTGGCGGATAAACTACCCACGAGAACAGGTCTTTGCCATCGCTGGCTTTTGTGATGCGCGGCTCTACTTTGCTTTTCTCTAATTTGCTATAGATCGGCTCGTTCACCGTGGTCAGCTGCGTCAGGTTACCTGATTTCAGATCAACTCTGTATAGTTCCGGTGCATGGTTCATGTCGGTGCGTGTCACAATCAGGTTGTTTCCTGATTGTCCAACTATGCTACTCACGTCAAACTGGCCTTTGGTTACCTGTTTAATGTTTTTTGCAGAGAACTTGCCTAAGTTTTTCGGAAGTGCTATTTCGTATAGTTGAATAGTGCCTTTGGTAGGCGCTACAAACCAGATCTTGCTGCCGTCTTTGCTCCAGGTAAAGGAGTTTATAGTTTCGTCCCAGTCTTTGGTCAGGTTATATTTCTGGCCGGTTTTGGTATCGGTAACTATAAGCTCATTTTGGTCGGCTTCGTTTCCGTCTTCATCCATTGCCAGCCAGGCCAGTTTAGAACCATCAGCATTGTACTCAGGATGCGTATCGTAACCCGGGTTTCCTTCTGTCAGGTTGGTGGTTTTACCAGAGGCCAGGTCGTAACGGTAAATGTCGGTATTGGTGCTTACAGCGTAATCCTTTCCGAACTTCTTTTTAGTTACATATAGTATCGCTTTGCTATCCGATGTCCAGATCATGTCTTCCTTGCCACCGAAAGGCATTTGCGGTGCATCGTGCGGCTCGCCTTTCATGATGTCGGTTGGCGTACCAATCTTACCATCGTTATAAGGAGCAAAGAAAACGTGACTGAATTTGCCGTCTTCCCAGGTATCCCAGTGGCGGTAGTTCAGGTTGTCGTATACATAGGCATTGGCTTTCTTTAGTTCAGGATAAAGATCCGAGCTGTGCATTTTCTTTACTTCCACTTCGCTGGAGAACATGATGTGTTTTCCATCAGGTGAGAAGCGCACATTGCTCAGGCCGCCTTCAAAGTTAGTCAGTTGTTTTGGCTCGCCTTTGCCACCGGTAAGCTGCCATAGTTGCCCTTTGTGCAGATAAACTATAGTTCCGGCTTTGTCGATGTGCACTATACTTTCGCCACCTTTGGTGGAGGTTAGTTGCGTAGGCTTGCCACCAGTTACAGGTAACTGGTAGAGATTGCGCTCGCTGCTGTTCTCATCCATGTTAACATAGCTCACGCCATATATCACCGATCTGCCGTCGGGTGTAACGGTCTCAGCTGAAACACGCCCCAGTTTCCAGAGCAGTTCCGGGGTCATGCGCTGTTGTGCCTGCGCCATACCCACGGCAAACACTCCAGCAAGTAGAAGTATCTTTTTCATAATCCAAATGTAGCCGAAATGCTATAGTTACACGAAGAGATCTCAATATTTTTTAGGTAGTAAACTATAGTTATTCTATATTTGCAGCAATGAAAGGCACAATGGCTCATATGCACCATCATCATGCACGAAGCAACAGTTTCGGAGCCGCCTGCCTATGGATTAGCTTATAGTATATAACTATAGATATTCAAAAGCCTGACTCCGAAACGAGTCAGGCTTTTTTGTTTTAGATCAGGATTTGCAGGATTAAAAAGGATAGACAGGATTTAAACTATAGCTCAAAAATATAGCTTTTTCGGATCTGCAATCCGAAAGTATAGTATTCGCGGATTTGTAATCCGCAAAAGCACAGGCTAATAGTTCAGATAAAAAGCGGATCATTCTTAGAGTCGGATTACAAATCCTGATAGTAAATACTTCCGGATTGCAAATCCGGAAGAGCAGAGTTACAAATCCGTAACAGCTAAACTATAGCTTAATGATAAATAAACAGTAAACAAGAACTATAGATTATGGTTGTAGCCCTGTTACATTCATAATTCGTAATTTCTAATTCATAATTATAAAGAATGAACTTAGTTATAGTTGATTACAAGGCCGGTAATGTGCAGTCGGTGATGTTTGCGCTGGAACGGTTGGGCGTGCAGGCCACGCTGAGCGCTGATTTCGAAACTATAAAGGCAGCCGATAAGGTGATCTTTCCGGGAGTAGGCGAAGCTTCATCGGCGATGGCGCAGCTGAAGGCCCGTAACCTGGATAAACTGTTGCCAACGCTGGAGCAGCCATTTTTTGGTGTTTGCCTGGGCATGCAGTTGCTTTGTCAGCACTCCGAAGAAGGCAATACCGATCTGTTAGGCATCATTCCGTTGCCGGTAAAACGGTTTGAGATTGATTTGAAAGTGCCGCACATGGGCTGGAACCAGTTAGAGCAACTTGCTTCACCGTTGTTCGCAGGTATAAATGAAGGCGACTATGCTTACTATGTGCACAGTTATTATGTGCCGGTGAGCGAGTATACTATTGCGCAATCGTCTTACCCGGAGCCTTTTTCAGCAGCCTTACACTATAAAAACTTTTACGCAGCGCAGTTTCACCCGGAAAAGAGTGGCCCTGCCGGCTCACAAATCCTCAAAAACTTTTTAGCCTTATGATGGAGATCATCCCAGCGATAGACATAATTGGCGGACAGTGCGTGCGCCTTACCGAAGGCGACTTTTCCCGCCAAACCACTTACGACAGCAACCCTTTAGATGTAGCCAAACGCTTTGAAGCTGCAGGTATAAAACGTCTGCATTTAGTGGACCTGGATGGCGCAAGAGCAAAAAAACCGGTGAACCTGGCCGTGCTCGAGACTATAGCAGCCAATACTAATTTAACTATAGATTTCGGTGGCGGGCTGCAATCTGATGAAGCGCTAAAACAGGCTTTTGATGCAGGAGCTACACAGATAACAGCTGGCAGCATCGCCGTACGTGAGCCTGAAACTGTAAAAGAATGGTTGTTTAACTTTGGCGCTGAAAAGATTATCATCGGGGCTGATTTTAAAGGGACCAACATTGCCATCTCTGCCTGGACCGAAGAAAGTAAATACCCACTGCAGGATTTCATGTCGGGTTACCTTAAAACCGGGGCCCGTATTTTTATTTGCACCGATGTAAGCAAAGACGGAAAACTGCAGGGGCCATCAATCAACACATACAAGCACCTGAAGCTTACCTTGCCAAATGCGCAGGTTATTGCCAGCGGCGGCGTTACAACTATAGATGACCTGGAGCAATTGCAGGAAATCGGAGTTAAAGGTGCTATTATTGGCAAGGCTATTTACGAAGGTACCATTTCATTAAAAGACCTGGAGCGATTTATATGTTAACCAAACGCATTATTCCCTGCCTCGATATAAAGGACGGACGCTGTGTAAAAGGCATACAGTTTGAAAACATTCGTGATGCCGGAGACCCGGTGGAACTTGCCAAATGGTATGCAGCCCAAGGTGCCGACGAACTTGTTTTCCTGGATATTACCGCTACTAACGAAGAACGTAAAACCTTTGCTGAACTGGTTAAAGATATAGCCCGCCACATTGATATTCCTTTTACAGTTGGCGGCGGTATTAGCGCTGTGTCTGATGTAGAGGTTTTACTACAGGCCGGAGCCGATAAAGTATCCATCAACTCAGCTGCCATCAAAAATCCGGAACTTGTAAAAGATCTGGCTAGCCGTTTCGGGAGTCAGTGCGTTACGGTGGCAATTGATACGAAATATACTGAAGCTACCGGCTGGAAAGTGTATACCCGCGCCGGAACTATAGAAACGGAACATGCAACTATAGACTGGGCAAAAAAAGTAGTTGAACTGGGCGCAGGAGAAATCTTACTTACCAGCATGAACAACGACGGCACCAAAGCAGGATTTGCGCTGGATATTACGAAAGCAGTTTCAGAAGCCGTTACGGTTCCGGTTATTGCTTCCGGTGGAGCAGGTACGATGCAACATTTTGCCGATGCCTTTGAAAAAGCGCATGCCGATGCTGCGTTGGCTGCCAGCCTGTTCCATTTCCGCGAACTGGAGATTCCGGATCTGAAAAATTTCCTGAAAGAGCAGGGCGTAGACGTAAGAATATAATTCTAGCGCCGGAATCTTTCCGGTGCCTAAGCGTGTGCGTGAGTCTCCAGACTCACTGTTGCAAACTATAG